>ALAO01000029.1 GCA_000307955.1 Solidesulfovibrio magneticus str. Maddingley MBC34
TCATTTCTTCCATGGCCGTGGCCGTCTCGGCCGTGCGCCGGGCCTGCTCCTGAGCCCCGTGGTTCGATTCCTCCACCTGGGACGAAAGCTCTTCCGAAGCCGAGGACACCACGGCCACCACGCCTTCCAGCCGGCCGGCGGCGGCCAACATGCCCTCGCGCTTGGCCTGTTCGGCCCGGGTCCGGGCCTCGTCGGCCTGATTCGTGGCCTGTCGGGCGACCTCGGTTTGTTCCTCGGCTTCCCGGGTCTTGGCCGTGGCCGTCTCGATCATGGCCCTCAGCTTGTCCACCATGGCGTCCAGGGAATCGGACAAGGCCCCCAGTTCGTCGCGCCGCGCCAGGGACAGCGTGCGCCCGAGCTCGCCCTCGGCCACCGCGCCGGCAAAGGACACGCACTTTGCCAGGTCGGCCACGATCCTGCGGGTGACCATAACGATGAGCAGGCACACGACCAGGGTGCCCGCGCCGCCGAAAAGCAGGGTGGCGTCGCGCACGGCCTGGCTGGAGCGGGCGATGTCGTCGGCGTTGACGGTGACGGCCACGGTCCAGCCGGTGTTTTTGTCGCGGGCAAAAACGGCGGCCTTGGCCAGGCCGTCCATCTGGTATTCGACCACCCCGCGCGCCATGGACAGGAGTTTGCGGCCCCAGTCGAATTCGGCCACCTTGAATTTGAGGATGCGTTCGGCGTTGGGGTGGCTGAAAACCACGCCGGCCTTGTCCACGATGTAGGCGTAGCCGTTTTGCCCCACCTTGACCGGGGTGACCATGTCCTCGGAAAACTTGGCCAGATTGACCCGAACGACCAAAACCCCGCCCGGCCGGCCGTCGAGCGCCACGGGCGCCGCCGCCAGAAACACCGGCTTGCCCGTGGAGCGGCTCAGCAGCGGTTCGGAATAGTTGGTCTCGCCCTTGATCGCCTGCTGGAAATAGCTCCGGTCGGCGTAGCTGCCGGCGATGCCGGGATCGGTGGACAACAGGACGCCGCCTTTGTTGTCAAGGATGAAGGCGGCGTCGATGGAGTCGTCAAAGGCCAACAGTTCCTTGAGGGCGGCCAGGGCCTTTTGCTGCGTGGCCCCGTCCTTGGCCGGGGCGGCGACATATCCCGTGATGGATTCGCCGCGGCTCTGCATGATGAGCACGTTTTTGATGTCTTCCGTATAGATGCTCAAGCCTTTGCACACGGTGTCGGCAATATGCTGGGAAGAGGCAATGAGCTCCTTCCAGAGCTCATCCGAAGCCTTGCGATAGGAAAACAGGCCGGCCAAGGTCATGCTGGCCACGATAGACAGAATAGTCGGCACCAACAGTTTGGATTGCAATCCCATTCGCATATTTCACCTGTGCTTGTTGTGCGACAGCCCCACCATGGTGACCATCAAACGCACCTTGCCATATCGTGTACGATATTTTTCAACAGCGAGCAACGACGCAACGTTATTCCAATCAATTCATGACAACTATTCACAAAGCAACAATATGGAGCACTTGCCATTGGTCCAAGGGAGCAAACTGCTCGGCCCGCTACAAGCGGGATATGGCCACCATCCACGAGACCCTGGACCCGTGAAATCGACACCGGCAACGACTCAAGAACCAGCCCACCAGAGCGAATACGACTCTCGGCCAAAGCAATTGACGTCCATGGCGATTTCGCTCCCGCCATCACGACTCCGCGAGGGCCGCCACGTCGTGCGTATCCCTTTTTGATTTGACGCCTGGCGCTATTCACGGCAAATAGTTTACGGAATGCTCCGTCCACGCCATCCAAAGGTTTTCCATGACGCCGACCATCCGACGATTGGCTATTCTGGCCGCCTGTCTGTTCTTTCCCGCAGCGGCGGCTTTTGTCAGCGTGCACGTCGCCCGCTCCGTCATCTTCGAAAGGCATCGCCAAGAACTGCAAGAGACGGCCAAGCGCTTGCACTTCGCGCTCATCGACAAAACCATCGACAGCCAGCTCATCGGCGCGACCAGCCTGCTTGGCCTGATCCAGCCTACCGTAAAGCTCGCCGTTCGCGGCACGGCGCTGACCGAAAGCGACCGCAGCGAACTCCACAACGTCCTTGATCCCCTGCGCCGCCAATACGCGGCCGAAGGGACCTATCTCATCGAGGCAAATGGCGTCGTTCGCATCCACGACACCGAGGGTTCCACCTCCGAAGGGCTCAACATCGCCTTTCGGCCCTACTTCCAGCAAGCCATGGCCGGCCGGGCCAACATCTACGCCGCCGTGGGCAAGCAGTCCCAGGAGCGCGGCCTCTACTACGCCGCGCCGGTGCGCGACGGCGCCCTGCCCGCCTCCCCGGTCATCGGCGTGATCATGACCAAGATCGGCGCGGCCTTTCTCGACGCCCTCCTGGCCGGCTCAGGCAGTCAGGCCGCGCTGCTCTCGCCCGAAGGCGTGGTGTTTGCCGCCACGCGCCCTGAGTGGCTCTACGCCGTGGCCCCCTCGACCACGGAAGGCAAACAAGCCGCCATTGCCCGCCCGGGCCGCTTCGGCGACGCGTTCAAAGACCGCCAGCCGGCCCAGCTTCCGTTCTCGGCCGACAAGGAGGCCGCAGTCATCGCCGGCGCCGCCTGGAGCCTGGCCGCACTGCCCGTGGACTGGGACGATCCCGAAGGAAACTGGACCCTGGTGGTGCTCCAGGATACCGCCGCCTGGTTCCCGCCGGCCAAGCGCCTGCTGACGGCCGGGCTGGCCGCAGCCGGAACGCTGCTGATCTGCCTGACCCTCGTTGCCCTGGACCGGGTCCGGCGTCGTCGGGCCAGGGCGGCGGCCCGGTTCCGAACCCTTGGCGTGGCCATGGAAGTCAGTCCCCTGGCCGTGGTCGTCACCGACCGCAAGACCCGCATCCGCTGGGTCAATCCGCAGTTCGAGCGGGTGACCCAGTACAGCCTGGCCGAGGTCAAACGGCGCGATCCCAACGTCCTGGCCAGCGGTGCGACCCCCCGGGAAGTCTACGACGAGATGCGCCGGTCCCTGCGCGCCGGCCAGCCCTGGAGCGGCGAATTCGTCAACCGGCGCAAGGACGGTTCCCTTTACCATGCCCGGGTGGCCATCTCGCCGGTTAACGACGGCAACGGCAACCTCCTTGGCTACGTGGGCTTGCAGGAGGACGTCAGCGAATACAAGCGGCTGCTCTCGCGAATGGAATCGCAGTTGCGCCTGGAGGCGGGCCTTAAGCATTTCGCCGCCTCGTTCAAAAACGAACTCGACCCCGGCCGGCTGGCGGCGGCGGCCCTGGGCGAACTGGTCCGTTTTTTGTCCCTGCCCTACGCCGCCGTCCATGTCCGTTGCCGCGCCTCCTCCGCCCAGGTCCTGGCCCGTTTCGGCGGCGACCGGCCGCCCGGCGACGACGCGCCCGAAACCTGCCGCCCACTGGTCGACGACGTCATCGCCTCGGGCCGGCCCTTTTCCCTGCGCGAGCTGCCCGAAACGGCCAGCGTCGCCCTGTCCGGCGGCGCGGCCGGGCTGACGGAAATCCAGCTGCTGCCCCTGGGCGACGGCCAGTCGGCCGTGGGCGCGCTGGAAATCGGCCTATTGCGGGAACTGTCCGAGGACGACCAGCGCTACCTGGACAAGGCCCGGGCCGAACTGGCCCTGGCCCTCAAGCTCGCCCTGGACATCGGCGAGCGCGTCCGGGTCCAGCAGGCCCTGGCCGACCAGAACGCCTTCCAGCAGGTGCTCCTGGACACCATCCCCAACCCCGTCTTCTACAAGGGCGCGGACACCCGTTTCCTGGGCTTCAACCGGGCCTACGAGGAAACCTTCGGCGTACGGCGCGAGGAACTTGTCGGCAAACGCGTCCTGGACCTCGACTACCTGCCCGAGGCGGACCGGCTGGCCTACCAGCGCGAGGACGAGGAGGCCATCGCCGCCGGCGGCTCGGTGCGCCGGGAAATGCGCATCCCCTTCGCCGACGGGGCCATGCACGAAACCCTCTACTACGTTTCCGGCTTTCGCCGGGCCGACGGCAGCCCCGGCGGACTGGTCGGCACCTTCGTGGACATCAGCGAGCAAAAAGCCGTGGAGCGGGCTCTGGCCGCGGCCAAGGAGGCCGCCGTGGAGGCCACCCTGCTCAAGTCCGACTTCCTGGCCAACATGAGCCACGAAATCCGCACCCCCATGAACGCCATCGTGGGCCTGTCCCACCTGGCGCTGACCACCGAACTCACCCCCCGCCAGCGCGACTACATGGGCAAGATCCAGCAGGCCAGCCAGCATCTGCTCGGCATCATCAACGATATCCTGGATTTCTCGAAGATCGAGGCCGGCAAGCTCGCCATCGAGCGGGCCGACTTCGACCTGTCGGCGGTACTCGAAAACGTGGCCGCGCTGATTCGGGAAAAGGCCGAGGCCAAGGGGCTGGAGCTGCTTTTCGACGTGGCCGCCGACGTGCCCCAAGACCTCGTCGGCGACCCGCTGCGCCTGGGGCAGATACTGGTCAACTACGCCAACAACGCCGTCAAGTTCACCGAGGCCGGCGAGGTGGGCATCCGGGTGCGGCTTGTCTCCGAAGATGGGGGGGAGGCGGTCCTGCGCTTCGAGGTGCGCGACACCGGCATCGGGCTCACCGAGGAGCAAATCGCCCGGCTGTTTCAGAGCTTTTCCCAGGCCGACGCCTCCACCACCCGCCGCTTTGGCGGCACGGGCCTGGGGCTGGCCATCTCCAAGCGCCTAGCCGAACTCATGCGCGGCGAGGTCGGCGTGGAATCGACCCCGGGCGCGGGCTCGACCTTCTGGTTCACGGCGCGGCTGCGCAAAAGCCGCAAGCGCCGCCGCGTCCTTTTGCCCGACCCGGACCTGCGCGGCCGGCGCGTCCTGGTGGTGGACGACAACGAAAGCGCCCGCACGGTGCTCACCGACATGCTGGCCGCCATGAGCTTTTCCGTGGAGGCCGCCGCCTCGGGTCAGGAGGCCTTAAGCACCTTGGAAGCGGCCCAGGGCAAGAACCAGCCCTTCGAGGTCGTGCTGCTCGACTGGCAGATGCCCGGCATGGACGGCCTGGAAACCGCCGAGCGCATCCGCGCCCGGTACAACGCGCCGCCGCCCCATCTGGTCATGGTCACGGCCTTTGGCCGCGAGGAGGTCCTGCGCGGAGTCGAGGACGGCGGCTTCGAGGCCGTGCTGCTCAAGCCCGTGACCCCGTCCCTGCTCTTCGACACCCTCATGCGCGCCCTGGGCGGCTTTCGCGAGGAACAGCGGCAGGCTCCGGACGACCAGGCCGGACAGGCCAGCCATCCCGGCCAGGGCCGACTGCTCGTGGTGGAGGACAACGAGGTCAACCAGCAAGTGGCCCGGGAGCTGCTCACCCAGGCCGGCTACACCGTGGACGTGGCTGAAAACGGCGAGGTCGCCCTGGCCATGGTGCGGCGCACGCCCTACGACCTCGTCTTCATGGACATGCAGATGCCGGTCATGGACGGTCTGGCCGCCACCATCGCCATCCGCAAGCTGCCCGGGTTCGCCGCTTTGCCCATCGTGGCCATGACCGCCAACGCCATGCTCCAGGACCGGGAAAAATGCCTGGCCGCCGGCATGAACGATTTCGTGGCCAAGCCCATCGACCCCCAAGCCCTGTTTGCCGTGCTGACGGCCTGGATCGCGCCGAAAGCCGGACAAGGCGCGACCCCTGGCGCGGCCATCCAGACGGTTGCGGCAACGCCGCCCGCCCAAGCCCTGGACGGCATCGACGTCGCGGCCGGCCTTGGCCGGGTGGGCGGCAACGCCGCCCTCTACGACCGGCTGCTTGACAAAATGGGCCAGGAGTTCCCGGCCGTGCCCGAGCGCGTCCGGGCCGCCCTGGACGCCGGCGACCGGGCGGCGGCGGAGATCGCGGCCCATTCCGTCAAGGGCGCGGCCGGCAACGTGGGCGCCGACGAACTGGCCCGCGTGGCCGCCGAACTGGAAAAGGCCCTGCGCCACGGCGACGACGAGGCGGCCCGGGCGGCCTTGCCGGCCTTTGCCCAAGCCGTGGACCGGTTCGCCCGGGCCGTGGCCGGACGAGAAAAGTCCGAGCCCACGCCCGAGGCGACGCCGCCGCCGGCTGCGGGCAACTGCGCCGCCGACGCCCTGGCCGCCTTAAACGATCTCATCCCCCACCTGGAAGCCAGAAAACCCAAGCCCTGCGCCAAGATCATGGAAACCCTGCGCGACACGCCCTGCGGCGAGGCCCTGCGGACGGAGCTCACGACCCTGGAAACCCTCATTCGGGGCTACAAATTTCCCCAAGCCCTGGAACTCGCGCGCGCCCTGCTGGCCGCCAAGGCCTCGGAGACTGCATGAAAACCCTGGCCGAATGCCTGATCCTGCTGGTCGACGACACGGAAACCAACCTGGACATCCTGGTCGACACCCTGGGCGAGGACTACGAGGTGGCCGTGGCCACCGACGGGCCCTCGGCCCTGGCCCTGGCCAGGGAACAAACGCCCGACCTGATCCTGCTCGACATCATGATGCCCGGCATGGACGGCTACGAGGTCTGCCGCCGGCTCATGGCCGATCCGGTCACGGCCCAGACGCCCGTCATCTTCCTCACGGCGCTCACCGACGTGGCCGACAAGACGCGTGGCTTCGCCGTCGGCGGCGTGGACTACGTGACCAAGCCCTTCGAGCCGGCGGAAATACAAGCCCGGACGCGCACCCATCTGTCCCTGCGCCTGGCCCGCCAGGAACTGGCCCGGCAAAACGAGATCCTGGAGGAAAAAGTCCGGGAGCGCACCCGCGAACTGGCCCTGACCCAGGACGCCATCATCGAGGCCATGGCCGGGCTGGCCGAATACCGCGACCCGGAAACTGGCGCGCACATCAAGCGCACCCGCAACTACGTGCGCGTCCTGGCCGAAAAACTGCGCGCCGAGCCTCGGTACGCCGGCCAGTTCACGGACGAGACCATCGACCTGCTCTACAAGTCCGCGCCGCTCCACGACATCGGCAAGGTCGGCGTGCGCGACGACATCCTGCTCAAGCCCGGCCCCCTGACCGACGTCGAATTCGCGGTCATGCGCCACCACACCGTCTACGGCCGCGACGCCATCCAGGCCGCCGCCAAGAATCTCGGCGACAACTCGTTTTTGCGCCTGGCCCAGGAGATCGCCTACACCCATCAGGAACGCTGGGACGGCTCAGGTTATCCCCAGGGGCTGGCCGGGGAGGCCATCCCCATTCCCGGCCGGCTCATGGCCATCGCCGACGTCTACGACGCGCTGATTAGCCGTCGCGTCTACAAAGCGCCCTTCACCCACGCCCAGGCCGTGACCATCATTCGCGACGGCCGGGGCAGCCATTTCGATCCGGCCATGGTCGACGCCTTCCTGGACGTCCAGGAAACCTTCAGGCAGATTGCCCTGAAATTTACCGAAAGCGACGAGGAACGCCAGGCGCTGGAGCACCCCTATGTGGCCTGATTGCGACAAGACGGTGATCGACATGGTACGCGACGCCAAACAAACCATTCTCATCGTGGACGACGTGGAAACCGACGTCGACACCCTGGTCGAAACCCTTGGCGACGACTACGAGATCGCCGTGGCCCTGGACGGCCAGACGGCCCTGCAAAGCCTGGCCCCCACCCCGCCCGACCTCATCCTTCTCGACATCCTCATGCCGGGCATGGACGGCTACGAAGTCTGCCGTCGCCTCAAGGCCGATCCGGCGACCGCCGCCATACCCGTCATCTTCCTGACCGCCCTGACCGAGGTGCGCGAAAAGGTCACGGGCTTCGCCCTGGGAGCGGTGGACTACATCACCAAGCCCTTCGACATCCAGGAGGTCAAGGCCCGGGTCACGACCCACCTGGCGCTCAAAGCGGCCATGGAGCAGCTGGCCCGCCAAAACACGCTCCTGGCCGAGGCGGCGCGCCTTCGCGAAGACGTGGAGCGCATCACCCACCACGATCTCAAGGGGCCCCTTGGCGTCATCCTGTCCCTGCCCCAGCTCATCGCCGCCAGCGGCGGCCTGACCGAAGAACAGGCCGGCTATCTGGATGACATCGAGGAGGCCGGCTACCAGATGCTCAACATGGTCAACCTGTCCCTGGGACTGCTCAAGATGGAGCAAGGAGTTTACGAGTTGTCCCCGACGCCGGTGGACATCGTGCGGGTCATCGGCAAGGTCGTGGAGGAGCTGGCTTCCCTGCGCCGCAGCCGGGACGTGTCCGTGGAGCCGCGCCTTGACGGGACGCCCCCCGCGCCGGGCGTTGCCGTGCATGTCGTGGGCGAGGAGCTTTTATGCCACTCCATGCTCTCCAACCTGCTCAAAAACGCCGTCGAGCATTCCCCGGCCGGCGGCCGGGTGGACATCGACATCGCCCCGGCCAAGGACGGTTTCCGCGCCATGCGTCTGCGCAACCTCGGCGAAACCGACCCCGGCTTCCGGGAGCGGTTTTTCGAGAAATACGCCACCCACGGCAAGCCCGGCGGCACCGGCCTTGGCACCTATTCGGCCCGGCTCATGGCCCGGACCATGGGCGGCGAGGTGCTGCTCGACGCGGCCACGTCCGGAGAAACCACCCTCGTGTTGTGCCTGCCCGCGCCGGTCTGATTCCTGCCGCATCAAGGCCCCGCCCGCTCCGGGCAATTCGGAATTGGTGGATCGCCCATTTCTCGCTGATTCCTGCCGCACCAAGGCCCCGCCCGGCCCGGGCGCTCGCCCCCGGGCCGGCTCCAGGACGCCGTCGTCCGAGGGCGACGCCCCGCAGGACGGCCAGAACGGCAACGCCGCCGCGCCTTTGATCCCCTTTCTTCCGACTTTATCGTCCCCGCGATAGTCCCCCGTCCCCAGCCGGGCTAACAAGCGCCATCCCCGCCGCAAAGGCGATTACCGGAGGCGCCGTATGGCCAACGAGTCCGTCGCGACCGTCAACGAATGCCGGGGAGGTTTTGGAACCTACATTTCCGAGAACCTCTCCCTGTGCGGGCGAAGCCCCCGCGTCACCTGGGCCGGTTATGCCGCCGCCTGGGCCGCCTTCGCCGCCGTCAACTACCTCTTGCCCCTGCCCGAGGGCCTGTCCCGCGAAGGCTTGTCGGTGCTGGCCATCCTCATCTGGGCCTCGATCATGTGGGTCTCGGAAGCCATGCCCGTGGGCATCACCGGCATCTCCATCCCCACCCTGCTGGTCCTCACCCACGCCCTGCCCTGGACCAACGGCAAGCCGCCCATGGGGCAGGTCTTCTCGGGATTTACCACCCACGAAGTCTGGCTGTGCCTGTTCGCCTTTTTCACCGGAGCCATCATCCAGCTTTTAGGCATGGACAAGCGCATCGCCCTGGCCATCCTCGACAAGATCAAGGCTTCGAGCGTCGGACGCATCATCTGGGGCATGTTCGGGGTCAACCTGGCCCTGGCCTTCCTCATCCCGGCCGCCAACGCCCGGGCCGCCACCATCATGCCCGTGGTCCAGGGCATCACCGCCCTTTTGGGCGACACCCCCCGGGAACGCGAGGCCAAAAAGGCCATCGTCATCCAGGCCATGGTCTACGCCAGCATGATCTCGGGCCTTTTCATCCTCACCGGCCACATGCCCAACCTCATCATGACCGGCCTGTTCGAGAAAAACGGCTTTAAAAACCTCGGCTACTTCAACTGGATGCTCCTGCACATCCCCTACCTGCTGCTGTTTGCCCTAAGCCAATGGTGGGTGCGCTTTCATTTTAGGACCGACGGCGTGACCATTGCCGGCGGCCATGAGCAGATTCACCGCCAGTACAAGGCTCTTGGCCCCGCCAGCCGGGCCGAGAAGGCCATGCTGGCCGTGTTTGTCCTGGTCGGCGTGCTGTTCATGACCGGCAAAGGCAGCCCGCTGGTGCTCCACAACCAGCAGCTCGGCGTCATCGGCCTGGTCGGCATCATGATTCTTTTCATCCCGGGCCTGTTTCCCTTCAAGTGGAAGGCCGTGCAGGACCGCACCATCTGGGGCACTTTCCTGCTTCTGGGCGGGGCCATCACCATGACCGACGCCATGACCAAGTCCGGGCTGGCCGGCTGGACCGCCGAGCACATCCACGGTCTGGTCCAGGGCATGGGCTGGTGGCAGACCGTGGCCGTCATGATGCTGGGCACCCAGGTCCTGCGCCTGGGCATGCTCTCCAACGTGGCCGCCGTGGCCATGCTGGCCCCCATCGTCTTCGCCATGGGGCCCAAGCTCGGGCTGCATCCCGTGGCCTTCACCCTGCTCATTTGCAACGTGGACACCTTCGCCTACCTGCTCCCCACCCAGATCACGGCGGCGGTCATCGCCTACGGCACCGGAACCTTTTCCACCGCCGATTACGCCAAGGCCGGCTGGGTCTGCACCCTGCTCGCCATCGCGTTTGGCATCGCCGTCATGGCCCCCTGGTACGCGTTTTTCGGCCTGCCCGTCTGGAACCCGGCCGCCCCCTGGCCCTATTAGCCCCGTCCGTCACTCGCCAACGACGACAAGGAGTACGACTATGCCTCGCATGGCCCCCAATCCCCCAAGTCTCGACGCCGTGGAAACCGTCCGCGTGGACTGCGACGTCCTCATCATCGGCGGCGGCAACGCCGGCTGCTTCTCGGCCGTGGAAGCGGCCAAGCTCGACCCTTCCCTCAAAGTGGTCATCATGGAAAAGGCCCACATCATGCGCTCCGGAGCCTGCTCCGCCGGCATGGACGCCATCAACACCTACATTCCCAAAGGCAAGACCCCGGAAGACCTGGTGCGCTGGTGCCGCTCCCAGGTCGGCGGCGGCCCCATCCGCGAGGATCTGGCCCTGTCCAACGCCCGGGAACTCAACGAGTCCGTGGACGACCTGGAGCGCTGGGGCCTGCCGATCCTTCGCGACGACCAGGGCAACATCCGCTACCGGGGAGCCTGGGACATCTCCATCCACGGCGAACAGTTAAAGCCCATCATGGCCGAGAAGGCCATCGAGGCCGGGGCCGAGGTCTACAACCGCGTGGCCTGCACCCAGCTCCTCATGGACGGCAACCGCTGCATCGGGGCCTTGGGCTTTGGCGTGCGCGACGGCAAGTTCTACGTGTTTAGGGCCAAGGCCACCATCAACGCCACCGGCGGCGCGGCCGGCCTGTATAAAAGCTACACCGCCGACGCCACCGACTCCCACCACCAGATCTGGATGTGCCCCTATTGTGTGGGCACGGGCTACGCCGTGGGCATCCGCCAGGGCGCGGAAATGACGTCCATGGAGCAGCGCTGGGTGGCCACCCGCACCAAGGACTTCTGCGGCCCGGTGGACACCATCTCGGTCGGCTACAAGGCCCCCATCATCAACGCCAAGGGCGAGCGCATCATGCAAAGCCGCTACGCCCACCTCGGCGCGGACAAGGCCCCCCGCTACATCCGGGCCAATGCGCCCATGGAAGAGTGGCTGGCCGGGCGCGGCCCCACCTACTGCGACACGCGCGGCATGGCCCCGGAACTGGCCCAGCAGATGATGACGGATTATTTGAACGAGCGTCCGAGCTTCGTGCTCTTCCTGGCCAGCCGGGGCCAGGACCCGGTCAAGGAGCCCATCGAGATCTACGGCTCCGACCCCTACATCGTCGGCGGCCACACCCAGTCGGGCTTCTGGGTGGACATGGAGCGCATGACCACCATCCCGGGCCTGTTCGCGGCCGGCGAAACGGCCGGCGGCAACCCCAACAAGTTCGTGGGCGGCTGCGCCGCCGAGGGCAAGCTGGCCCTGCGCGGCGCGGCGGCCTACATCGCGGGCCTTGAACTGCCCGAGCCCGACGCCGCCCAGGTAGACGCCGAAAAAGCCCGCGTGTTCGCCCCGCTTTTGCGCGGCGAGGCCTTCGACGGCCTGCGCGCCCTGGAGATGGAAGAGCGCCTGCAGCGGCTCATGGACGAATACGCCGGCGGCACCAGCCAGTTCTACCGCACCAACGAGGAACGCCTGGACTACGCGCTGAGGCACCTGGCCATGCTGCGCGGGCAGGTTCAGTACTTGAAGGCCGGCGATCTCCATGACCTCATGGCCGTCCACGAGGTCATCGACCGCATCGACGTGGCCGAGGTGCTGTGCCACCACCTGCGCTTCCGCAAGGAAACCCGCTGGCAGGGCTGGCAGACCCGCTCGGACTATCCCGAGGTCGATCCGGCCTACGACTGCCATGTGGAGAGCCGCAAGAACCTGGCCACCGGCGAGATCGAGACCTTCACCCGCCCCTACGAGCAACTCGTTGTGGGCGACCGCTACAAGCCCTAACAGGAGGACGCCATGCCGCCCATCGTCGACCCCAAGAAGTGCAACGGCTGCGCCGGCCGCGAGGAATCGTTCTGCGAGGAGGCCTGTCCGGGCGATCTCATGTACGTGGGACAGGACGGGAAATCCCATTGCCACGCCGCGCGCGATTGTTGGGACTGCATGTCCTGCGTCAAGATGTGCCCGAGAAACGCCATCGAAACGCGCATGCCCTACCAGCTCGGCTACCACAAGGCCCGGCTCGTGCCCCTTATGGGCAAGAACTCCATCACCTGGAAGTGCACGGACATCAACGGCCAGACCGTGACCTACAAGTATCGCAACCGTCTGGACATCAAGGACTAACGCCCCTCCGGCCAA
This sequence comes from Solidesulfovibrio magneticus str. Maddingley MBC34, assembly GCA_000307955.1. Taxonomy (GTDB): domain Bacteria; phylum Desulfobacterota; class Desulfovibrionia; order Desulfovibrionales; family Desulfovibrionaceae; genus Solidesulfovibrio; species Solidesulfovibrio magneticus_A. The sequence continues at coordinate 12,546 of ALAO01000029.1, forward strand.
GCGCCCGCTCTCGGACGGGCGCTTGGCCTCCTCCTTGACCCGGCGCAAAGGGACCCTATGTAGGCCCATGGCCAAGCGTGAACACCCGATGGAATGGCACCTGATCAAGGGCGGCTTCTTCGACGGCCTGGAACGCGAGTTCGAGGCCTTTCGACGGTTGGCCACGGTGCGGCGCATCAAGAAAAACGCCATCGTGTTTTTTGAAAACGACCGCTGCGACCGCTCCTTTTACCTGGACCAGGGGTCGGTCAAGATCTTCCGGGTGTCGCTGCACGGCAAGGAGCCGACCTTTTTCATCCGTTCGGCCGGCGAGATGTTCGGCCTGGCCGAGGTGGTCGGCGGCGAGCGGCGCAAGTGCTCGGCCCAGGCCCTGTCCGAATGCCTGCTTCTGGACATCCGCCGCGACGACCTGCTGGGGCTTTTGGTGGAGCAGCCGCTCATGGCCCGGCGCATCATTGAGGTGCTTGGCCGGCGCATCCGCTACTTAAGCGACCAGCTCGAAAACGTCATGACCTGCGACGTGCCGACCAGGCTGTTAAAGCTCCTGCTCTGCCTGTCCCACGACGAAATCGCCCAGGCCCGGGGCGGCCCGGCCGACGTGCCGGTGCGCCTGACCCAGGGGCAGATCGCGGCCATGACCGGTTCCTGCCAGCAGACCATCAGCGAAACCCTGGCCGCCTTCGAGACGCGCGGGCTCATTGCCGTCTCACGCCAGCGCATCCGCCTGCTTGATCCCGGAGCCATCCTGGACGCCCTGTCCAGCGGCGACGGCGTGGCCGAGGCCAAATAATCCGCCCAGGCGAGGCTCTTCCCTTCTTCGGCCCTGGCGACATCCCGCTCCGCCATCCGGCGACGATCCTGATCCGCGAGGGGGCATGGACGCCTCTGGAAAAGCCCTTTATAAACGACGCAGGGCGACGATACGCCTGAGCCTTTCTCGGCCCACAAGCCCCGGCGTTTGCCGCGGGAGGCGCGACATGGATACGACACGCGGCATCTCGTCGGAATGGATCAAGCGGGCGGCCAAGGCCACCGGCTGGGAGGGCGAACTGACCCGCCGGGGCTTTCTCAAGCTCTCCGCCTGCGCCCTGACCAGTCTGGCCTTCCTGGACCTTGGCGAAGCCTACGGCGAAAACGCGCCGCTGGTGATCCTGGACAACGCCCAGGGCGTCATCCTGGCCGATCCCACCCGCTGCGTGGCCTGCGGCCGGTGCGAGCTGGCCTGCACGGAATATAACGACGGCCGGGCCCAGCCGTCGCTGGCCCGCATCAAGATCGCCCGGGCCGTCAATTTCGGCCCCTCCGGCCCAACCGGCGGCGAAGCCATGCACGGGGACTGGGGCGACGGGCTGGTGATCCAGGGCGTGTGCCGCCAGTGCCCCCATCCCGTGCCCTGCGCCACGGCCTGTCCCCAAAACGCCATCGTCGCCGATCCCCAAACCGGGGCCAGGGTGGTCGACGCCGCCCAGTGCCTGGGCTGCCGCCTGTGCCAGCAGGCCTGCCCCTGGGGGATGATCGCCTTTGACGAAAAGGCCGGGGTGGCAGCCAAATGCACCCTGTGCAAGGGTAAGCCCAAGTGCGTGGAAGCCTGTCCGGCGGCGGCCCTGCGCTACGTGCCCTGGCGCGACCTGACCCGCGACGGGAGCCCGACCCGCCCCACCCTGTCCGTCGTCCCCCCGGAAACGGCCAAGGCCTGCCTGGACTGCCATGTCACGGCCGGCGCGAAGGCGACGAAATAGCCCCCTCTTGCCAATACAACGCCAGTCGTGTTTGGAAGGCATTATTATATCATCGCTCTGCATCTCATGCTGATGCACTTTAACGGTGAAATCGGAATACTCCTTCACCGGCAAGGAGGCCGTCATGGCCGTAGGTAGCGGCGGGTTTGTCGGCAAGGTCCTGCGCGTCGATCTCTCCACCGGCAAGATCACCACCGAAGACACCCATGAACGCTACGCAGGCCTGCTCGGCGGGGCCGGCATCGGCTACCGGGTGCTCTGGGACGAGGTGCCGGCCGGGACCGGCCCCTTTGACGCGGCCAACAAGCTCGTCTTCGCCACCGGGCCGTTGGTCGGCACGAGCGTGCCGTGCAACGGCCGCGCCACCGTGACCACGCTTTTCCCCACCTGCTGGCCCAAGCCGCTGGTCGGTTCGGGGCACATGGGCGGGCACTTCGCGGCCAAGCTCAAATACGCCGGCTATGACGCCCTGATCGTGGAAGGCCAGGCCGACAAGCCCGTGTGGCTCATGATCCGCGACGCCCGGGTGGAGATCCGCGACGCCCGGCACTTATGGGGCTCGGGCATCCGCCGGGCCACCTTGGAAATCAGCCAGGAGCTGGGGCCGGACTGCGTGGTGGCGGCCATCGGCCAGGCCGGAGAAAACCTGGCCCCCATGGGCATGGTGATCAATTCCGTTTCCCATTCGGCCGGCGGCGTGGGCGGAATCATGGGCGGCAAGAACCTCAAGGCCGTGGCCGTCCAGGGCAGCGGCGCGGTACGCATCGCCGGGGACAAGGCCGCCTGGGAGGCCCTGGTCAAGTTCCACCTCTCCATCCTTGGCGCCAACAACCAGCATGTGGTGCCAAGCTTCCCCACGCCCCAGGCCGAATACTACAATCCGGCCTCGCGCTGGGTCGGCCAGCCCGGCAAGCGCTGGGGCGCGGCCAAGCCGCCCTTGGAACTTCCCGGCAACATCCACGACCCGAACAGCATCGCCTTTCGCACCAACAGCGCGGTCTATTTCCTGGGCGACGAGGCCTGGAAATACACCGTGCGCGGCAACGGCTGCACGGCCTGCCCCATCCGCTGCCACACCATGCTCAAGATGCCGTCGGTGACCGCCAAGTACGGCATCCCGGACATGGGCCAAAACACCTGCGTGGCGCTGATGTTCGGCCGCACGTTCTTCAAGCAGCTCGCCAACAAGAAAAACAACGAAACCGCCATGGAAGCCTGCATGGTAGGGATGCATCTGGCCGACGACCTGGGCCTGTGGTCCAACTACGGCCAGTTGCAGCGCGACCTGCGCAAGCTCTACGAGGGCGGCTATCTCAAGGCCCGGCTTGGGTCCAAGGAATACGCCTCCATCCCCTGGGACAAGTACGACAGCGCCGATCCGGCCTTCCTGCTCGACCTGCTGCCGCGCATCGCCAACCGCCAGGGCGAACTCGGGGAGGTGCTCAGTCGCGGCACGGGCGCGATCTTCGACCACTGGTCCATCCCGGAATCGGAATGGGCCGGCGACCACGCCACGACCTACTGGAAGATGGGCCACCCCAAGCACCACGCCAACGAGGACGACGGCCAGTGCGGGGTGATCATCAACACCCAGTACAACCGCGACGCCCAGTGCCACTCCCACACGAACTTCGTGCGAAACGGCCTGCCCCTGGAAGTGCAAAAAAAACTGGCCGCCGCCATCTGGGGTTCGCCCGACGCTCTGGACGCCCCGGGCGACTACACCCCGGCCAATGTGCCCAAAGCCAGGCGGGCCAAGTGGTCGCTGTTGCGCAAGGAACTCCACGACGCCCTGGGGGTGTGCAACTGGATGGGGCCGTGGGCGGCCTCTCCCCTTCGCGAGCGCGGCTACACCGGCGACGACAGCCTGGAGTCGAAGTTCCTGAGCCTGGCCACCGGCCAGACCATGGACCGGGAGGAGCTGGACCGGGTGGCCGAGCGCATCTTCACCCTGCACCGGGCCTTGACCATTCGGGACATGGGGCGGGTGGACATGCGCGCCGCCCACGACATCGTGCCGCCCTGGGTCTTCGAGGACCCAAGCGGCAAGGCGGCCCTGACCAAGGGGACCATCCGCATGGACCCGGCCGACATCGCCAAGGCCATGGACTATTTTTACGAGGTCATGGGCTGGGACAAGGCCACGGGCGCACCGAGCCAGGCGCGCTACGCCGAACTGGGCCTGGCGGAGGTGGGCGAGGCCCTGGCCGCCGCCAAGCTCACGCCCGAGGCGGCCAAGTGATCGCGCCAGGCGAAGCCGACGCGGCCGGGCAGCTTGATTCGGTCGGGCTGCCTGAGCGGGCCGATCTGCCTGAGCGGGCCAACTTGGCCGAACTGCCCGCTCCGGCCGATGTGGCTAAGCGAGCCGACTTGGCCGAACTGCCCGACCCAGCCGGGTTGGCTGCCCCGACCGGACAACTCGATCTGGCCGACCTGTCCGATTCGACCGGGTGGGCCGAACCGTCCAGGCTGATGGAGCCGGTCAGGCAGTCCGAACTGCCCGACGAAACCGAACTGGCCCGGGCGGTGCTGGAGACCATCCGGGAAGCCAGCGCCGGGCCTCGGCTCATCGGCCTGGAGGAAATCCTGGAGCGGCTGCGGGAGCGCGGTCTGGCCCAGGGCCTGGAAACCGCGCCCCAAGCCGACGCGCGCCTGAGGCTGGCCGCCATTGTCGCGGACCTGCCCGAAATAGCGTCCTTGGCCAGCCGGTCCGGGCGAACCCTCTACCACGACCCGGCGCTGCTCAGCCGCGCCTACGCCCGGCTGCTGGACGACAAGGACGTGCCCGAGGTTCTTGTGGCCGAGGCTGTCCGGTCGAACTCCCGGGAGTACCCGCGCCCCGTGCCGGTCGAATTCTTCGAAAAGCCGCCCTTTGACCTCACCCCGCCAGAGATTGCCGACATTCTCGAATCCTTGGCCGCCAAGCCGGCGTTCGGGGACATCGCGACCATCCAGACGTCCACGGGAACGGCCTATCTGTTTTCCAGCCGCTACCTGCCCCGGGCCTACGCGGCCTTCCTGGCGGAACAGGACGCGACGCTGGTCATGAACCCGTAAAGTCTATTATAAAACATAACGACAGTTATGTTTTATAAATATATAATTATATCAATGTGTTATTTGCTATGTGCTTTCATTTTGGAAATAGAATTGGAATAAGCCGCCTCAGGAGGGCGGATGGCCTCCGACCAACGCGCAGGGCCTGCGCCGCGCCCGTCAGGCGCACCTGACGCCGGCCGAGCGCATTCCAATTCCCTTGCTCACGCGAAAGCACATTGCAAGCAACATTTTGATTTAATTGTTATATTTATAAAGCATAACTGTCGTTATGTTTTATCTGAGGCTTTACGCCCCGAACGTCCTGCCGGCCTCAAGGGCCAGCCCGATGCCGACGCTGCCGAACCTGCTCCCTTCCACCGGTCGGGCTCCGGGCACGGCCTGGCGGCAAGCCTGGGCGATAAGCGGAATGGCCGTGCTGCCGCCCGTCATGAACAGCGTGTCTATCGCCGACGCCGCAACACCGGCCAGGCTGAGGCATTCCTCGATTTTCGACACAATACTGTCGGTTTCAGGCGCGATGTCGGACTCGAATTTCTGGCGACGCAGCGTCGCTTGCAGCCCTTTTTCCACGTAGTCCAAGGCGATCGAGGCGGCATCGTGCTCCGACAGCGCGATTTTGGCGGCTTCGACATTGCCGGCCAGACGATGGCCTTCCTGGCGCTTCATGATCCTGACCAGCCGATCGACCAGATCTTGCCGCTGCGCATGATATTGCATGTTCTTGACACCTTGCATGGCCCTGTTGTTATACAAGAACACGATCTTGTGCCATGTCGCCAGCTCGCGATAGTACGTCGGCGGCAAGTCCAGTATGGGGTCGCCAGGAAAAAGGCTCCTGGTCCGCGTCCTGTAGCCGAAAAGCGGCATCACCTGCTCAAGACTGAGCTTGAGGTCCAAATCGGTTCCGCCGACATGCACGCCCGTGTTGGCGAGGATGTCCTGCTTGCGGTCGACCTTGCCCCGCCTGTCCGGCGACACCCTGACGATGGAAAAATCCGACGTTCCACCGCCGATGTCGACAATGAGCGCGAGTTCTTCCTGCTTTACCGACTGCTCGTAATCCAAGGCGGCCGCGATGGGTTCGTACTGGAAGAGCACCTCGCGAAAACCGGCTTTCCTGGCGATTTCTTCCAGATGCCCCTGGGCCAGGGCGTCAGCCTGCTCGTCGGCGTCCACAAAGCGGACAGGCCTTCCCATGACGACGCTGTCCACGGCATGGCCGACGGCGGCTTCCGCGCCAGCCTTCAAATGCCGGACGAACGTGACAATGATGTCCTTGAAGGCAATGTTCTTATAGCCCACTTCCGTGGATTCGTTGACCAGCGAGCTGCCCAGTATGCTTTTCAGCGAACGCAGCAACCGGCCTTCGCAACCGTCCATATAAAAAGCTATCGCTTCATTGCCAAAGAGCACGGCATCTTCTTCCGTGTCATAAAACACCGCGCTGGGGATCGTCTCTTTCTCGTTCTCCAACGCGACAAGGCAAGGCAAGCCGTCCTTGAAAATGCCAACAGCGGAATTTGATGTTCCGAAGTCAATGCCAATAGCCACAGACACACCTTCTCCGTAAACGTTTCGCGCCGACAGCCGCCCAGGACAGCGCCGACGCCTGACCATCAGACCGAAAAAAAGGAAGACCCCGTTGGCTTTTGGCCAAAAGGATCATTTTTCGTAAGGATTTCGTGGAATGGCTTTACGCGGCAGGGTCACGCCCAGGCGTGCCAAGCAAACCGTCCCGCCTTGAACGACAGTCCAACCAACAGCGTCCGAACTTGAAAAAATGCCGCAAACACCGTGAGAAGTCAAACACCGAAACGCCATTCCTTAAAACGCGCCGGTCCCCGCCGCGATGGGCCGGCCGAACCTTGGCGACGCGACCCAAGGAGGCTATTCCTGATTGATAACGTACAGTTTTTGTGCGACAAATAGCACAGCAGGCGACAGGTCGCATTGTACATCGCCAGACGGACTTTGAAAATCGACCTCCAGGGAAGTACCCATGCCAAAAGTGCTGCGTCTTTTGCTTCTTGCCGCCTTGCTCGCCCTTGTCGCGCCGCGCCCGGCCGATGCCTCGGGGGCCTTCAACCAGTTCGTGGCCCTTGGCGACAGCACCCTGGACAGCGGCTATTTTCGCTATACGTCCACGGGAAACGCGACCGCCGACGCCATGGTCGCCGCCGCTGTGGCCGGCGGAGCCCAGGGCGGCTGGGCCGGCCCCGGGATCATGACCACCACGTTCTTGGCGGGCCGGTTCGGCCTCTCCGCCGAACCGGTCAGTATCGGCGGAACCAACTTCGGCAACGGCAGCGCCTATACGGCTCCCCTCAGCGCCACGGCCGGCGGCACGACGGCCCCCGGCGGCCTGCCCGGCAACGTGACCGCCACCGAACAGGTCGCCTCTCTCCTGGCCGCCAACGGCGGCGCCGCCAACACCCAGGCGCTGTATGTCGTCAACAGCGGCAACAACGACCTGATCTTCGTGCAAAAACAGGGCGCCGACTGGATCGCCGCCAATCCGACCTTCCTAAACGGCGTGGCGGCCCAGTTCACGGCCAGCGTGGCCAGCCTGCAGGCGGCCGGAGCCCGCACCGTCATGGTTCCCAACACCTTTTACACCTCGACCCTGACCGGTTTGGGCGGCCTTGTCCCGGCCAGCAACGTCGACGACTATGCCCGCGCCGTGGCCTACGGCAACACCAAGTGGTCGTACCTGACCACGGCCGGCGTGCGGTTCATCCCCGCCGACCTCACCAGCCTGTTCCAGTTCGTGGCCACCAATCCCACGCTGTTCGGGTTCACGCCGTCCTCGGTGCTGGCGTCCAACGCCCCGTCTCCGGTGGCCGCCATGGTGACCACCTGGGCCGACATCAGCCCCGTCCAACTGCAAACGTATCTGTTCATTGACGGCCATCACCTGACCACGGCCGGCCAGAAAATCGAGTCGGATTATGAAGCGAGCCTGCTGACGGCACCGAGCCTGATGTCCCTGCTGGCCGAACTGCCCATACAGGGCGGCCTGGCCCGGACGGCCGTCATCCAGGGACAGATCGACCTGACCGGGCAGCATCGCGGCCCGGCCGGCGTCAACGTCTGGATCGGCGGCGGCGTCGGGGCGCTGACGCTTCGAAACTTCTCCGGCTTCCCTGATGTCGCCGGCACGCCGTTTACCGGCTCGGCGGGCCTGGACTACCAGCTGCCCTGCGGCCTCATCGTCGGCGCGGCCTTTACCGCCGGAACCCAAACCCAGCAATTTTCCATGGGCGGCGGGCACTTCGACCAGAACGACCAGACGTTTAGCCTCTACTCCGCCTATCAGGCCGGGCCGGTCTGGGGCAATGTCGTGGCCTCCTACGGCCTGGTTCAGGACAAGATCGTCCGCGACGTGGCCTTGGGGCTTTTCACCGACAGCAACAGCGCCACGACCACGGGAACGTCCCTGGGCCTGGCCCTTCGCGCCGGCGGCGACATGCGCCTGGGGCCGGTGATCACCGGCCCGGTGGCCGGTCTGGTGCTGCAGCAGGTGCGCATCCAGGGGTTTGCCGAATCGGGAACCAGCGGCGCGGCCACCGGCGGCAACGGCGTCACGGCCCTGTCCTTTGGCCGGCAGATCCGGGATTCGGCCATCAGCCAGCTTGGCTGGCGCGTCGCTATCGAGGCTGGCGACTGGCGGCCGTTCGTGGAAGCCAAATGGCACCACGAGCTAGTGGATCAGGCCGACCGCAAGGTCAAGGCCGCCCTGACCACGACCACGGCCGCGCCCTATTCCATGGCCGCCGCCCCGGTGAAAGCCGATTGGGCCACGGCCAGCCTGGGAACTTCCTATAAGATCAGCGAACGGGTGATGGTGCGCGGCGCGGCTTCGGCCATGGCCTTTGACACGCAAACCGTGAGCTACGGCGGCGACCTGGGCCTCAGCGTCAGTTTCTAGTGTCGCGTCCGCGAAAAGCGCCTAGGGTGTTTTGCAGTCAACGGGCTAAAACCATTTATTTTCCTTAAAAAATACCCTCGAGGTTTTTGCAAAAATCGATTTCGACGACGTCCCGAAACCAGCGCGCGTCATAACAGGCTGTATTCGTTATGGGTTTCCAAAGGGCTCAGCCCTTTGGTCGCCGAAGGCTTCAAAACCGACTCTTTTTGCAAAACCCTCTCTCGTATTTTTCAAGGGATGCGACACGAGCCTAGCGCCCTCCCGGCCCGCCGACCGACGCGGCCGGTTCCCGGGCCTCGGCGACCGGGCAGCCAAACGGAGGGAGACCATGACTCGACGACTGCCGGTGCGGCGAAACAGCGTCTTGCCCTTGTGGCCGGGCCGCCTGATTGCCCTGGCCCTGTGCTGTCTGTTGCTGGTCGCCACGGCGGCGCGCGCCCAGACCGATCCCCTGCCCTCCTGGAACGAGGGACCGGCCAAGCAGGCGATCCTGGCCTTCGTGGGCGCGACCACCGAGCCGTCGAGCCCGGGCTATGTCCCGCCCGAGGCGCGCATCGCCACCTTTGACCAGGACGGCACGACCTGGGTCGAGCAGCCCATGTACACGCCCATGCTCTACTGCCTGGCCCGGCTGCGCGAGCTGGCCAAGGAGAAGCCGGAGCTGGCCGAGGCCGAACCCTTCAAGTCCATGCTGGCCGGCGGCCTGGAGCGCCTGGCCGACGCCTCCGCCGACGACATCGGCAAGCTCTACGCCGCGACCATGACCGGCATGCCCGTGGAGGCCCTGGGCAACCAGGTGCGCCGGTGGCTGGAAACGGCCCGGGACGCCCGCTGGGGGCGGCCCTACACCGAGCTTGTCTACCAGCCCATGCTGGAAGTGATGCAGCTCCTTCGCGCCCATGGCTACAAGACCTATTTCGTCACCGGCGGCGGCCAGGATTTTCTGCGCGCCTACGCCGAAAAGACCTACGGCGTGCCGCCCGAGCAGGTGGTCGGGACGCTCAACGCCACGAAGTTCGGCTACGACGCCGCCGGCCAGGCATTCCTCACCGAAGAGCCCAAACTGTTGCTCGTCAACGTCGGCCCGGGCAAGCCCCAGGGCATCCACCTCATGATCGGCCGCCATCCCCAGGCCGCGTTCGGCAACTCGGACGGGGACAAGGAAATGCTTGAATACGCCCAGGCCGGGGGCGGCACGCCGCTTATGATGCTCGTGCGCCACGACGACGCCGAGCGGGAATACGCCTACGCCGCCCAGTCCAAGGTCGGGACGTTCCCCGATTCCTTAATGGCGGAAGCGGCTCAAAAGGGCTGGGTCGTCATCAGCATGAAAAACGATTGGAAGCGGATTTTTTCCTGGGAGTAGCGGGACGCCCCCACGAGCCTCTCCCCTTTTCAGCGCCTCCGTGGCGCCGCGATCCCGCGCCCGCACGCCTCGACAGACGCGACCGGGGTTTTGGAAACGACATCTGTTGACGTGGTTCCGGCGTGATTGCAGGAATTCGCTCCCCGAATCGTCCGGCATGAAGTTCTCAGAGCAACCAACTGCAGCAATGACGTTTTGCCGCCGCGACAACTGCCGTGGACAAATGCAGTGGACGCGCGCGCGTCGTCTGGGTAGATATGGCTCATAGCGGGACCGCGCGCTTCGGACGGAGTTCTCCCGCCGATGGCGGCTCGGCCGCAGGAACAATCGCCAACGGACCCTTCCGCGGATGGAGTGGCCAAGCTCAGCAGAGGGACGCCCGCGTCATGATTTCCCTTACCGGCTTTCAGGTCGGCGAATTGCTCTACCAGGGTCCCAACAGTCAGGTGTTTCGGGCCAGACGCGAAAGCGACGGCCTGCCCGTGGTCATCAAGGTTCCCGCCAGTCCGGACATCTCCATCCGGGAAAATCTCCGTTTCCAACACGAATACGAGCTGCTCGCCACCTTGGACCTGCCCCGGGTGATCAAGGTTCACGACCTGCTGCAATACCGGTCCAGCTTCGCCATCATCGAGGAGGACTACGGCGCTCTTGACCTCGACACCCATCTGGGCGGGCGCAGGCTCGACGCGGGAGGCTTCCTGGACATCGCCGTGCAGATGGCCGAATCCCTGGCCCAGCTCCATGCCCAGCGCATCATCCACAAGGACATCCATCTGGGCAATTTCCTCATCCACCCCGGGACGGGCGAGGTCAAGCTGACGGATTTCGGGATGTCGTCGCTCATTGAGGGCGAAGTGCAGGAGCCCGGGAATCCGGACCAGATCGAAGGCAACCTGGCCTACATCTCCCCGGAACAGACCGGGCGGATGAACCGGGGCATCGACAGCCGGTCCGATCTGTACTCCCTCGGGGTGTGCTTCTATAAGATGCTCACCGGCGAACTGCCGTTTCGCTCCCGAGACCCGATGGAGCTTTTGCACGCCCATATCGCCCGCAAGCCCTCGCGGCCCAAGGATGTCAACGCCCTCGTGCCCCAGGCCGTGTCCGAGCTGGCCATGCGCCTGCTGGAGAAGCGGGCCGAGGATCGCTACCAAAGCGCCGCCGGCTTGGTCCGCGATCTGGAAGCCCTGCGCGCGGCGGCGGCCGCTGGCGACAACCTCGCGGACATGCCGCTTGCCCGGTGGGACGTGTCGCGCCAGTTCCAGGTGTCGCAAAAAATCCATGGCCGGGACAAGGAAATCCGCCTGCTGCTGGATTCCTTCGAGCGCATGGCCCAGGGCAAGGCCGAACTGCTCCTGGTCGGGGGCTATTCGGGCATCGGCAAGACAGCGCTCGTCAACGAGGTGCACAAGGGACTCACCCGACAGCGCGGGCGCTACATCTCCGGCAAGCACGACCAATTTCAGCGCGACATCCCCTTTTCCGCCTTCATCCAGGCCTTCCGCCAGTTGGCCAACCAGATCCTGTCCGAGCCGGAGGCTCGGGTGGTCCGGTGGCGCACGGAACTCCTTGAAGCCCTGGGGGGCAACGCCCAGGTCATGGTGGACGTCATCCCGGAACTGGAGCTCATCCTTGGCGGCCAGCCGCCCGTGCCGGAACTGGGGCCGTCCGAAGCCCAGAACCGGTTCATCCTGTGCATGCGGCGCTTCATCGGCATCTTCGCCAGGCGGGAGCATCCCCTGGTGATTTTTCTCGACGACCTGCAATGGGCCGACGCGCCTTCCCTGCAACTGCTGTGGACCCTGGCCTCCCAGGCCCTGACCCCTTATCTGCTGCTGCTCGGCGCGTACCGGGACAACGAGGTGTTTCCCGGCCATCCCCTGATGTTGACGGTAAAGCGCCTTGAGGACGCGGGCACGGCGGCGCGCACCGTGTCGCTGACACCCCTTGGCGCGGCCGACCTGCGGCAGATGGTCGCGGAGACGCTGCGCCGCGCTCCCGAGGATGTGGCCGAGCTGACGAGCCTGATCGAGGAGAAAACCGGCGGCAACCCGTTTTTCGTGTCCCAGATGCTCAAGGAACTGCACGCTCGGGAAGTGTTTCGCCTGGACCCCGAGACCGGCGGCTGGCGCTGGGACATGGACGGCATCCGGGCCATGGAGCTGACCGACAACGTCGTGGACCTCATGGCCGGCCGCATCGGCCGTCTGGATGCGCGCACCCGGCAAGCCCTCAGGCTGGCCGCCTGCATCGGCAACAGGTTCGAGTTGTCCATGCTCGCCGCCGTGGCCGAACAATCGGCGGAAGAAACCAGCCAATCGTTGTGGGAGGCCTTGCGCACGGGGCTGCTGCTCCCATCCGGCTCCACCTTCCGCTTCCTCCATGACCGGGTCCAGCAGGCCGCCTATTCGCTGATCCCCCAGGCGGAGCTCGCGCCGTTGCACCTGCGCATCGGACGCCTGCTGCTGCGCCATGCGGGCCAGACCCAGCTCGACGAAGCCATTTTCGACATCACCTCCCACCTCAACGCCGCGATAGACCTGATCACCGACCCGGACGAACGCCTGGCCCTGCTCGCCCTCAACATGCGGGCCGGACGCAAGGCCAAGGCCTCCACGGCCTATGAGCCGGCCATGCGCCACTTCGACATCGCCGCCTCGCTGCTGCCCGGGGACGCCTGGCGGACCCAGCCCGAGGCCATGCGGGACGTGACCCGCGAAAAAGCCGACGTCGCCTACCTCCTGGGCGACTTCGCCCTGGCCGAAAGCCTGCTGGACGAGGCCCTCGCCCATACCCCCGACCGTTTCGAAAAGGTCGAAATCTTCATGCAGCAGCTGATTCAATACAACCAACTGGGCAAATACAACGCCATGATCGACCGGGCCAGGGTCGCCCTGTCCCTGTTTGGCGTGACCATTCCCCGGGCCGACGACGCCCCGAGTCTCAAGCCCCGCTTCGCCGCGCTCATGGCCGACTACACGGAACTGCTCGGCCCCCGGCCCATCAAGGAGCTCATCCACGTCCCCGACGTGGCCGACCCCGAGCAGGACAGCATCATCCGGCTCATGGCCATCCTCACCGACGGCGCGTACATCGCCGTGCCGACGCTGTTTCCTATCCTGGTGCTGGAGGTGGTCGCGCGCTCCATGCGCCATGGCCACAACGCCCTCTCGGCCATCGGGTTCGCCTGGGTCACGGTGGTCATCGTGCAGGAACGCCAGGACTACCGCAGCGCCTTCGATCTGGGCGGCCTGGCCATGCAGCTCATCGAGCGCTTCCCCAACCCCCGCATCCGGGCCCAGATCACCTTCCTCTACGCGGTGTGCGCCATGCACTGGTTCCTGCCGCTGGAGGAGCAGATCGAGATGTACAAGCGCGCCTACCAGCACGGCATCGAAAACGGCAATCTGGTCTTCGCCGGCTACGCGCGCACCATGATCCCCAAGACGGTCCTGGCGGCGGCCACCGTGGACACGGCCCTGGAGGAAAGCGCCATCAGCCTGGCTTTCTACGAAAAGCGAGGCTCGCCGTTCCTGCAAAGCGAGCGCTTTTGCAACCTGTTCTTGCTCAATCTCAAAGGCGAGCGCCCGGACCCGGTTTCGCTGAGCACCCCGGAACTTGACGAGAACGCCTGTCTTGAGCACTGGCAAGCCCCCGAAACCCTGTTCGGCCACGGGTTGGCCTATTTCCTGACCTCCAAGCTCCAGCTGCTCTACAGCTTCGGCCAGACGCGGGAGGCCTGGCGTCTTGCCCAGGCCCACGCCGACTGGATGCGCTATATTCCCATCCTCTACGAAACCACGGTGTTCAGTTTCTACCGGGCCATGGCCGCGGCGTCGCTCCTGGAAGAAGCGACGCCGGACGAGCGCGGGGAAATGGCCGCCTGCTTCCAAGCGTCCTTGGCCGAGTACGCCGTTTGGGCCCGGAACTGTCCGGCGAACTTCGCCTGGCAGGAACGGCTGTTGCTCGCCGAGCAGGCCCGGCTGGCCGGCCGCGCGACCCAGGCGCTGGAACGCTATGAGGAGGCTGCGGCCATCGCCCGCAAGCAGGACCGCCCCCGGGGCGTGGCCCTGGCCCGGGAACGCGCCCACCTCGTGCACGAAGCCCTGGGCAACCTTGATGCGGCCAGGGCGTTTCTTGAGGACGCCTGCTTCAACTATTACCGCTGGGGAGCCCACGCCAAGGTGCTGTTCCTGCGAGAGGCCCACGACAGGCCCGCCCCGGCCACCGTGTCCCTGTCGGCCGGCAGCTGCCTGGCGACGTCCCTGGCCTCGCAAACCGGCCATACGCCAAACACCCTGTCGCACCTCCTGGACATCGGCAGCCTCCTCAAGGCCACCCAGGCCATTTCCCGGGAAATACGCCTGGCCTCGCTGCTCGACGTCATCATGGCCAGCGTCATCGAAAACGCCGGGGCGCAGCAGGGCTTTCTCCTGCTGCCCGATGACCGCGACTGGTCCGTGGCGGCCATGGCTTCGGTGGAAGAGTGCCTGCTTGCCCAGGAAAACACCCCCCTGGAAGGCTCGCTTTTGGTCAGCGAAGCCATCATCCGCTACGTCATCCGCAGCCGGCTGGAAGTGGTGCTCCACGACGCCGGGCAGCACCCCACGTTCCAACGGGACCCGCATGTCGTGCGCCGCCAGGTGCGATCGGTCATGTGCGTGCCCCTGCTGGCCCAGAACCGGTTAAGCGGCGTGTTGTATCTGGAGAACAACCACGCCCCCGGCGTCTTCGCCATGGAGCGCACCCAGATCGTCAAGACGCTCTCGGCGCAGGCCGCCATCTCCATTGAAAACGCCAAGCTCTACAGCAGTCTGGCGGTCAGCGAACAGCGTTACCGCAGCATCTTCGAAGGGGCCAGCGACCTCATCTTCCTCACCACCCCCCAAGGGCGAATCGTGGACGTCAATCCGGCCAGCATGGTCATTTTCGGTCACACCCGGGAGGAAATGCTCGCCCGCTCCATCACCGACTTTTATGTTGATCCAAGGCAGCGCGAGAAATTTCGACAGGCCATTGAATCCGCGGGGATGGTCGACGGTTTCGAGGTCATCATGCGCCGCAAGGACGGGGAGCCGATCGAAGCCGTGCTGACGGCGCACCTGCGCCGGGACGCCCAGGGAGAGATCATCGGCTATCAGGGCATCCTGCGCGACGTGACGGCGCAAAAGCAGTCGGAACGGTTGCGCGAGGCCTACAGCCAGGAGCTGGAACGCCAGGTGCGGGAACGGACCCAGGCGCTTTCGGAGGCCAACGAAAAGCTCCAGCGTTTAAGCGATTGCGACGGCCTGACCGGCATCGCCAACCGACGGAAATTCGACGCCGTCCTGGAAAACGAATGGAACCGGTCCAGGCGAAACGCGTCGCCGTTGACCCTGATCATGCTCGATGTGGATCATTTCAAGGCCTACAACGATCATATGGGACACCATATGGGCGACGAGTGCCTGCGCCGCATTGCCCAGGCCATCGCCGCCTCGGCCAAGCGGGCCGGCGATCTGGCCGCGCGCTACGGCGGCGAGGAGTTCGCCGTGATCCTGCCCGGACTGACGGACGACAACGCCCGGACGGTGGCGGACAACTTGTGCGCCAGCATCCGCGATCTGGCCATCGCCCACGAAAAAAGCCCCACCGCCCAGGTGGTGACCATCAGCATCGGCGTCGCGAGCTGCGTCCCCTCGGAAACGCAGCGGGCCGAAGGCCTCGTCCAATCCGCCGACGCCAATCTCTACAGCGCCAAGCGGCGGGGCAGAAACCGCGTGGTCTGCTCGTCCCTGGACGGCTAACGGCCTGTCTCGCCTGGACAACGGCCGCCTGACGCCGCTGCTGCCCGGGCGCGACAGGCTGTTTGCAGGGCATCCGCCGTTTTCGTGTTGTCCCGACAGGCTGCTCCCGTATTGACACGACTGAGCGTTCGGCTCTAGGTTATGGTGGATATTTTTCCATATCCCCTCAACAATACTTACCGTTTGGCGAGCAGCAGTGCATTTGCCGTCCCCATTCCGAGTCCAGCATTGAAAGCAGCGCCCTCCCCCAAAACAGCCCCCGCCCTTGAGCACGGACGCCGGACTGTCATCGACTACGCCTCCCCCACCGTGGCCCGCATCCTCGACGCCGCCGAATCCCTCTTTGCCGCCGACTGCTTCGCCGGAACCCGGATGGATGACATCGCGGCCAAGGCCGGGGTCAACAAGGCCACGCTCTATTATCACATCGGCGGCAAGGAAAAGATCTACGAGGTCGTGCTTTACCGGCACATCAAGGCCTTCGCCGACGTCTTGGAAAAACGGCTCGAAGGTCTCGACGATCCTGTCGAAGCGCTGCTTGAGATCGTGCGCCATCACGCCGAGGCCGCCATCGCCGACAACCGGGCCTCCCGCACCGTCGCCCACGAACTGGCCGGCGGCTCGCCGCGCATGACCCCGGACATCGTCGCCCAGTACGCCCGCGTCTACGCGGCCACGGCCCGCGCCATGACCGCCGGAGCGGCCGCCGGCCGTCTGCGAGACATCCATCCGTCCCTGGCGCATCTCCTCATCTCCGGCCCACTTTTCGTCAGCGCCATCAAACGTCGCGCGACGCCGCTCCAGGCGAACGACGCCACCCTTGCACCGCGCTCCGAGCCTTCCCTGGAGGATTTGGCCCCACTTTTGGAGCAACTTGTCCGGGACTTCCTGGCGCTGCCGCCAACACCCTGAAGCCGCCGCCGGTTGCGGCCGCTTCGCCACCCCTTTCCAAGCCTTTCCCCGTCGTCCTCGCCCCAGCGCGCCACGCTGCGGACCTTCCCTTTCCCGCGCAAGAACAGCCCTCTCCGATGCCGCCCCCGGGCGTTGCGTCTGGTGATTATTGCCTGACGCGAGCCGTTATTTCTTGACACTAACCAACCAGTTAGTGTTAACATCATTTCACCCTCAAGCACCCGCCTTTTGGCGGGGCAACCCGGCCCACGCCGCAACCTGGAGTGTCGTCCATGACGCAACAACCCGCCGGTTACGACGATCTCGACGCCCAACTCGACAAACTAGCCGCCGCCGACCTGCTCCACACCATCGACCGCCCCATCGACAAGGACCGGGAGATGCACCCGCTGGTGCGCTGGCAGTACCGGGGCGGCATCCCCGAACACCGGCGCAAGGCCTTTCTCTTCACCAGTCCCACCGACGCCAAGGGCCGGCGCTATCCCGACGCCCGGGTGGCCATCGGCGTTTTCGCCGCCACGCCCGAGGTCTACGCCCTGGGCCTTGGCCGCAAGGTCGAGGACATCGGACAGGCTTGGCTTGACGCCATGGCCGCCCCCATAGCCCCCCAGGAAGTCGCCGACGCCCCCTGCCAGGAAGTGGTCATCACCGGCGACGAGCTTTTGGGCGAAGGCAAGGGCCTGGACGCCCTGCCCATCCCCATCTCCACCCCGGGCTACGACACCGCCCCGTATCTCACCGCCGCCCTGTGGGCCACCCGCGACCCGGAATCGGGCATCCAGAACCTGGGCCTGTACCGGGGCAACCTCAAGGCCTCCAACCGGCTGGCCGTCATGATGGAGCGCTCGACCCTGGCCGGCGGCGGCGTCCACTGGCGCAAGTACAAGGCCAAGGGCGAAAAGATGCCCGTGGCCGTGGTCATCGGCGCGCCGCCGGTGGTGGCCTACACCGGGCCGCAGAAGCTGCCCCTGGACTGCGACGAGCTCACCGTGGCCGGGGGGCTGGCCGGCTGCCCCATCGAGGTCGTGCGCGGCAAGACCGTCGATCTCCTCGTGCCGGCGGCCGCCCAGGTCATCATCGAAGGCCTGATCGACACCGACGCCCTGGAGCCCGAAGGCCCGTTCGGCGAATCCCACGGCTACATGGCCCTGGAGGAATACAACTTCTCCATGACGGTCACGGCCATCACCCGGCGCAAGAAATACACCGTCGCCTCCATCATCTCCCAGGTGACGCCCTGCGAATCGAGCGTGATCAAGAAGGTCGCCTACGAGCCGCTCTACTTGAACCACCTGCGCGACACGCTCAACATCAAGGGCGTCACCCGGGTGACCATGCACGAGCCGCTGACCAACCTGCGGCGGTTTCTGTTTATCACCATCGCCAACGGCACGCCCAACACCGAGGTCTGGCGGGCGCTTAACGGCGCGGCCAGCTTCACCCCGGCCATCGGCAAGTTCTGCGTGGCCATCGACGAGGACATCGACCCAGCCAACACCGATCAGGTGCTGTGGGCCATGGCCTACCGCTCCAACCCCGTGGCCGACGTCGTCATCATCCCCCATCGCGGCAAGGGCCACGGCCCAGAACTGCCCGGCCATCAGGTCGATTCCACCATGCTCATCGACGCCACGGCCAAGGGCGTATTCCCGCCGGTGGCCCTGCCCAAGGTCGAATTCATGGACCGGGCCAGGACCATCTGGGAGGAGCTGGGCTTGCCGGCGCTCTCGCCCGAGTCGCCCTGGAGCGGCTACAGCCTCGGCGACTGGTCGGACGAATGGGACGCCTGCGCCAAGCGCGCCGCCGACGGCGACTGGCTGGCCAACGGTCGCCGATCGGCCGCCAACCGCAGCGCCACCGCCGCCCCCCAGGACCCGGCCCGGGGCATTGTCCTGGCCGAGAAATAGCCAACAACCGGCCGCCGGTCGCCTGATCGCGGCCCAGCGCGCCGTCGCGACCAGGTCGCCAGCCGTAGTGGGACTTTGCGCTGCACCGCAACTCCCGTCGCCTCCGCGCCGGGACGATCAAGGGGTTATCGCATGCAAAAAGGATTTCCGCGCCAGTACGACGACTTAAACGCCCACCTCGAAAAGCTCGACAAGGCCGGCCTGCTGTGGACCATAAACGATCCCATCAACAAGGATCGTCACCTCCATCCCTTCGTGCGCTGGGGCTATGTCGGCGACGTGGGCACGGTGGTGGCCAACAACCCCAAGCGCGCCTTCCTTTTTACCAACGTCACCGACAGCAAGGGCCATTCGTATCAGGGCGACTGCGACGTGATGGTGGGCGGCACGGCCGGTTCGCCGGCCATCTACGCGGCGTCGCTGGGCATCGACGACGCCGGCGACGACCTCACCGCCCTGTCCCAGAAAATCTTCGCCAAATGGGTCCAGGCCTTTGAGAAACCGATTCCAGCCGTGGAGATTCCCTCCGAGGAAGCGCCGGTCCATGAAGTCGTCATCACCGGCGACGCCCTCAAGGGCGGCGAAGGCAAGGGGCTGGCCGCCCTGCCCGTGCCCAACAACACCCCGGGCTGGGACACGGCCCCGTATTTCTCGGCCGGGCTGTGGATCACCAAGGACCTGGACACGGGCGTGGAAAACATCAGCCAGAACCGGTGCAGCCTCAAGGCCTCCGACCGCATGACCGCCATGTGGCTCATCCAAACCAACGGCGGAGCCCACAACAACTGGGTCAAATACAAGGAGCGCGGCGAGAAGATGCCGGTGGCGCTCATTGTCGGCGCGCCGCCCATGCTGCAAGTCATCGGCCCCCAGAAGACGCCCGAGCACCTAAACGACCTCGACGTGGCCGGCGGCCTGGCCGGCGTGCCCTACCGCAAGGTGGCCTGCAAGACCGTGCCGCTCATGGCCCCGGCCGACGCCCAGATTATCATCGAGGGTTGGATCGACCCGACCAAGCTCGAAATGGAAGCGCCCTTCGGCGAATCCTACGGCAACATGAGCGTGGAGGAATACAACCACTCCATCGAGGTCACGGCCATCACGCGGCGCAAGAAAGCCGTCATCACCTCCATGATCTCGCAAATGGCCCCGTCGGAATCCGGCGTCATCAAGCAGCTCAACTACAGCGCGGTGATGCTCAATCACTTGAAAAACACGCTCTACGTGCGCCAGGTGAAAGACGTGGCCCTGCACGGCCCCATGATCGGCGTCTCGCGCCTGACGGTCATCGTGCTGGAGAAAAACACCCCGCGCACCGAAGTCTGGCGGGCGCTCACCGGCGCCAGCGCCTTCATGCGCTCGGTGGGCAAGATCACCGTAGCCGTGGACGAGGACATCAACCCCAACAACGTCGAGGAAGTGCTGTGGGCCATCGCCTACCGCACCGACCTCATGAAGTCGGTGAAGATCGAGGATTACCAGGCCAACGGCCACGCCCCCAAGCTGCGCGACCGGGAATGGGAAGCCAAGATCATGATCGACGCCACCATGCACTACGCCATGCCGCCGGTGGCCCTGCCGACCAAGGAGATCATGGAAGAGGCCCGGGAGTTGTGGGAAAAGGCCGGGCTGCCCAAAATCGCCCCGCGCTGGAAATGGTACGGCTACAGCCTGGGCGACTGGTGCGAGGAATGGACCAAATGCGCCGACCGGGCCGTGGCCGGCGATTGGCTTTTAAACGGCATCCGCACCGCCGTGCTGGTCGATACCGACGCCGTGGGCGGCCCCACCGCCGGCGTGCCGCGAAAGGGCGTGGTGCGCTACAACGAGCAGACCGGCCAGGTGGAATACCCCGAAGGCTTCCCGCTGCGCGACAAGTTCAACACCGACGAATGATGCTTGGCGGGAGCGTCCCGGCAGCCGGCCGGGCGCTCCCGCCAAGGCCGGCGTCCTGCGGTCCGGAGCCCTCCCCGGGCCGCAGGCGACCGGATACCAGGCACAATAAGCCTCCACGCCCGACCGCCCCGCGGCCGGAAACCGAAGCACGCGGAAAAAGGGATCAGCCATGAAACGCCTCATCGTCGGCATTTCCGGAGCCAGCGGCGTCGTCTACGGCATCCGGCTCCTCGAAGTCCTGCGTCACTGCCCGGACGTCGAAACCCATCTTATCCTGAGCAAGGGCGCGGCCGTGACCCTGGCCCTGGAAACCAAGCATACCCCCGAATCCGTGGCCGCCCTGGCCGGCGTCAGCCACGACCACGACAACCTGGCCGCCGCCATTTCCAGCGGCTCCTTTGCCGCCGACGGCATGGTCGTGGCCCCCTGCTCCATGAAAAGCCTGGC
>ALAO01000030.1 GCA_000307955.1 Solidesulfovibrio magneticus str. Maddingley MBC34
GCGACGCCGCCGAACTGGCGCTCAAGGCCATCCGTCAGCTCTCCACCGACGTCGGCATCCCGGCCAATCTGGTGGAACTGGGCAAGCGCTACGGCAAGGAAGTCAAAGCCTCCGACATCGCCACCATGACCGCCAACGCCCAGAAGGACATCTGCCGCTTCACCAACCCGCGTTGCGCCACGGACAAGGACGTGACCGACATCTACACCGCCGCTTTGTAGCCACGTCCGCTTGACTCCTTCTCCCGGGAGAGGCCGCTCTCCCGGGAGAAGACGGTCCGGCGCGCCAGCCGGACGCGACACCAAGGAAGGGCTCGTCGCCGAGCATCGCTCGCGAACAGCCATGGCGCCAACCGATGCACGTCTCGTTGCGGCTTCCGGCGGGCTCTTCCTTGATGGCGCGCAAGGCCTTGCCCCGCCTGGGTCGGGGCGACGACCCTTCGCTTCGTCTGGCCACGACCGGTCCGATCTTCCTGGCATGCCAGCCCGTTACGAAACGTCTTATCCCATTATGCCCGGACCCTGCCGCCTGTGCGGCCGGGCCTTGCGCCAGCCATGCGCGACACCCGTACCCCGGGCGGGGCATGCTAACCCAAGGAAGGAGGGGGAGATGCAACGACTGGTTTTTGGTTGGCTGGCCCTGGCCCTGGGCCTTGTCCTTGGCCCCATCGGCGCGACGCAGGCCTTGGCCTCCGCCGAAGTGCGCATGACCGGCGACGCCCGGGTGTACGCCGATTTCTTCGCCAACCGCAATTTCACGGGCTGGAACGTCTCGAACTGGACCAGCGAGGCCCCGACCTGGAGCGCGGCCGGCACACGGACCGCTGAAACCTTCGAGATATGGGAGCGGTTTCGCCTGCGCTCGGATTTCATCACCAGCGAGGCGCTCAAATTCCGCCTCGGGGTCAAGGTGGAGGACACCTGGGGGCATGGCACCCTGACCGCCGCCAACCCCACCGTCTCGGTCGAAGTCTACCAAGCCTATCTGCAATTTATGTGGCCCGAGACCAAGGTCCGCATAACGGCGGGACTGCAGCCAACTGCCCTGCCCCAGAGCCCCTTTTTCAACGGCAGCCCGATCATCGACGCCGATGCCGCGAGCCTGGTCGTCGCCGCGCCGGTCATCGACGACACCCTGACCCTCATTGCCGCCTACACCCGCACCATCGCCAGCGCCCGGACCTACGAGCCCAACCTGCAGCAGATCTACCGCAACCAGGAGGGCTATTTCCTGGGGGCGGCCGTGACCCTGCCGGGCGTATCCGTCACGCCCTTCGTCGATTTCTCCATCGGCGGCAAGGGAGCCTACTACCTGACCGAAGGCGGTTGGGCCGACGGGCTCATCTCCGCCGGCCTGCTCACCCGGCAGCCGCTCGGTTGGAAGGACAATTTCATCGGCGTGCTCTGGGCCGGCCTGCCTATCTCGGTGACGGCGCTGGACCCGTTTCGAATCTACGCCGATGTGCTCTGGGGGCATGTGGGGCTCAACGAGTATCAAAAAAACCAGCGCCAGGGCTGGTTCACGGACCTCGGCCTGGAATACGCCGGGTTTGACGCCCTCACGCCGCAGGTCTTCGGCTGGTGGGCCAGCGGCGAGGACAACTCCACGGCCAACGGCTCGGAACGCCTGCCCTGCTACTATCCCGGCCACGCCGAGAACAAGAGCAGCACCCAGGCCTGGAACGCCGGCAACAGCTTCCTGTTCGACGGCGGCCAGGAACTGGGCAAAAGTTCCAACATGCACGTCAACCCGGCCGGCGGCTGGGGCTTTGGGGCCTCGCTGGCCAAGGTCAAGCTTGTCCCGCGCCTGGAGCAGCGCTTGACCGTCGCCTATGTGCGCGGCAACAACTCCCCCCGGGCCATCCGGGACGCCAACGCAGCCCTTGGCAGCAATCCCCTGTTCGTCATGGGACGCGACCTGACGGTCAACGAGTGGCTCCTCGGCGTTAACTGGGACAGCAGCTACGCGCTCTACGACAATCTGGCGCTGATCCTGGAAACGGGCTGGGCCCATCCCGGCGGCTTCCAGACCAGCGTCTGGGGCCATCGCCTGGCCAGCGCGGCCCAGGACGCCTGGAAAGCCGCCTTCGGTTTCAAATACACCTTTTAGCCTGGCGACAGGCTGGCGCACCGCGACTGGATTGGGTCGCGGCGCGCCGCCTGCTCCTTGGAAAGCCATGAACCCTCGGGAACCGGCCCTCCCCTGCCCCTATCACACCGACGATGACGCTCCCCATCCCCTCGATCGCCTGCCCCCGGACCATCCCGTCTGGACAGGGCTGCTGCTGGGGCAAAAGAAGGTCTCGCCGCGCTTCATGGCGGCCAGGATCCTGCTCGCCCAACTGGCCCGGAACACCCGGAACGATCCGACGCCCGAGACGCTGGGCGAAAGCATCCTCAGCCTGCACAGCGTCTATGCCAGAAACCGAAACATGCCGTGCGCCAGGGAAGACCTGGCCGGTTTTCTGGCGGACTGGCGCAACAAGTCCGGTTGCGCCCCGCCGCAGCGTGTTGCCCCAGGGGAAATGCTCCCGGACGCGGCGGGAAGCCCCCCTCCCTGAGGCCTCGATTGGGCATCCCTGGCAATGCCCCGTTGGAACAAGGGGATCAGGCCAACAGCGGCGCGGCCAGGGCCCCGGCCACGCGCACGGCGTCAGCCGGGGACAGGCGGACCATGACGCCGCGTTGGCCGGCGTTGATGATGACGTAGGGTTCGGTCAGCGCCGCCGCCTCAATGGCCACGGGCAGGCGTTTTTTCGCGCCAAAGGGGCTGATGCCGCCCACGTGGTAGCCGGTGGCCTTTTCGGCTTCGGCCGGCGGCATCATGGCGGCGGCCTTGCCGCCAAAGGCGGCGGCCACGCGCTTCATGGACAGCTCGCCGTCGGAAGGAACCACGCAGCAGGCCGGTTTGCCGTCCACCAGCACCATGAGCGTCTTGAGCACCCGCGCGGGCGGCTCGCCGATGGCGGCGGCGGCTTGCAGGCCGATGCGCTCGGCTCCGGACTGGTAGTCGTAGGTCAGAACATCAAAGGCCGCGCCGGCCTTGGCCAGGGCCTGGGTGGCCCGGGTGGTCTTGGACATGTCGTGCGCTCCCGTGCGTCATTGCGCCGCCCTGGGATAGCCGATCGGCCGGACGGCGGCAAGGGAGGCCGGACGGCGGAGCTGTCCTGGCTCTACGCTGCCTGCGCCGGGCGGACCCGGTCGTATCGTGAACCCACCGGGTGTCCATGACTCTGCGCGGCCGGCCCCGGGCGGACCTCATGCCGCGTTTGAGCCCATCTTCCGATTGAATGCGATGCCTCGCCGGCGCACCCAGCCTGCACCGTTCGTCCTGTACGCCACCCCCGCGCCCAGGTATGGTCGGGCCAAGGAGCGCCGCCATGCCCGCTTGTCCGTCCGATCCCCCGAAACTTCGCCTCGTGCCCAAGCCCGAGAGAAAGCCCCGTTTCGCCCGCTACATCGGCATCGACTATTCCGGGGCCGAGGTGCCGGTCTCGCCGCTTAAGGGGCTTCGGGCCTACGTCGCCGACGGCGACGGCCCGCCCCGGGAGGCGACCACCACCGAACCGGGCCGCAAATACTGGTGCCGTCAGGCGCTGACCGACTGGCTCACCCAGCGCCTGAGCGAAGACATCCCGACCCTGGTCGGCCTGGACCACGGGTTTTCCTTTCCCCTGGCCTATTTCGACAAGTACGGGCTGCCCGACGACTGGCCGGCCTTTCTCGACGACTTCGCCGCCCACTGGCCCACGGACGAACCCTATATGTATGTGGATTTCATTCGCCAAGGCGCGTTTGGCGACGGCGCGGCTCGCCTGGGCAGTTCGCGCTGGCGGCGGCTTTGCGAGATCCGCACCGGCCGGGCCAAGTCGGTGTTTCATTTCGACGTGCCCGGGTCGGTGGCCAAGTCGACCTTCGCCGGTCTGACCCAACTGCGGCGCATCCGCCGGGAAACGGCTCGGCCCCTCCACTGCTGGCCCTTCGACGGCTTTTCGCCGCCGGCCGGGGCCTCGGTTGTGGCCGAAGCCTATCCGTCCCTGGTCAGCCATCTCTACTCCCGCAATGGCCGCACCCCGGACCAGCATGACGCCTTCAGCCTGTGCGCCTGGTTCCAGGCCGCCGACCGGGCCGGACGCCTGAGCGCCTGCTTCGCGCCGAATCTCAGCGACGCCGAACGCGAGGCTGCCGCCATCGAGGGCTGGATTCTCGGCCTGGACTGAGCCGCTGCCAAGGGCCAGGGCATAAACAACGTTTTCGCGGTCCTTCTCCGCCATGGCACGGCGTGGCCGGTCTTTTCCGATGGGGCACATGGCCGGCCACGATGGTGGCGGCCACAGACCGTAGAAACTCCACATGGCGGTCAGGCCGTCCAGGCCAAGCAGCCGGCAGCCCGTGAACACGGCGCTGGCCACGACCATGCGAGAACCTATGGGATACACGATGGGCAGGGCCATCCAGCCGGGAAACAGGCTGCTCGCGACGGTACGACGTCGCATGAGGACCTAGGGACCGCATTGTTTGATCGTGCCGCTTTCTTGCCTAATCCTCGCAAAAACGATCAAACAGCCTTGCCACCGGGCCGGGTCCGGGTATCCATGGCCAAAACCGCAAGGACGGCATCCGATGACCGATCAGGGCGTTTCCCGCCAGTTCGAACCTGAAGACGTCAAGGTCGCGCGCGAGGGCCTAGCCGAGAGCATCGCGCGGCGCACCGCCGCCCGCGACCTGCTGGACACGGCCATTCCGGCCCTGACCCTGGTGCGGCGCGGCGAACCCACGGCCCAGACCTGCTACGTGCACGAGCCAAGCCTGTGCTGCATCGTCCAGGGGGCCAAGCGGGTGTACCTGGGCGAGGACGTCTACCAGTACGACCCGTACAACTATCTCATTACCTCGGTGGACCTGCCGGTGATGTCCCAGATCGTCGAGGCCAGTCCCGAAAAGCCCTATCTCGGCCTGGTGCTGCGCCTTGACCAGCGCGAAGTGGCCCAGACGGTGGTGGACAGCAAGCCGCCGCCCCTGCCCGAGCGGCAAACCAACCGGGCCATGGCCGTGGGCCAGGTCACCTTGCCCCTATTGGACGCCCTGCAACGGCTGGTGGCGCTTCTGGACGAACCCGAAAGCATCCCGGTGCTGGCTCCGCTGGTGTACCGCGAGATCCTCTTCCGGCTCCTGGCCGGCGACCAGGGGGGGCGTCTGCGCCAGATCGCGGCGACCGGCTCGCGCGGCAGCCAGATTGCCGTGGCCATCGACTGGCTCAAGGCCCATTTCAAGGAAACTCTTCGGGTGGAGGAGGCGGCCGAACAGGCGCGCATGAGCGTTTCCACCTTCCACCGCCATTTCCGGGAACTGACGGCCATGAGCCCGCTGCAGTACCAGAAGTGGCTGCGTCTGCACGAGGCCCGGCGGCTCCTGCTGGCCGGAGGGATCGACGCCGCCGGCGCGGCCTTTGCCGTGGGCTACGAGAGCCATTCCCAATTCAACCGGGAATACAGCCGGCTTTTCGGCGCGCCGCCGCTGCGCGACATCAAGAGCCTGCGCCGGCTGGCCGGCGACTGAGGCCGGGCGACGGGTTCGGGCGACGACCACCCGTGCGACGATCAGGCAATTTTTCAGCAGGAATGGACGTTCATCGGCTCGCCGCCCTCGGCTATGGTGCCGCTCGTCGCACCGTGCCGACAAACGCGACAACCACCCAGGGCCAACCGCCCGCGACGAGGAGAGACCTGATGCTCTACAGAACAATGCCCAAGACCGGCGACGAACTGTCCATTCTCGGTTTCGGCTGCATGCGGATGCCGACCGTCAACGGCGTCATCGACGAACCCCGGGCCATCGCCCAGATCCGAAGCGCCATCGACCAGGGCGTCAACTACGTGGACACGGCCTGGCCCTACCACGACGGCGAGAGCGAGCCCCTGCTCGGCAAGGCCCTGGCCAACGGCTACCGGGAGCGCGTCAAGGTCGCTACCAAGCTCCCTTCCTGGCTCGTCCAGTCCCGGGAGGACATGGACCGGTACTTGAACGCCCAGCTGGAGCGCCTGGGCACGGACCACATCGATTACTATCTCCTGCACACCCTCAAGGGTTCGTCCTGGGACGATCTGGTCGCCCTTGGCGTGCGGGAGTTCCTGGACGCGGCCAAGGCCGACGGCCGCATCGTCAACGCCGGGTTTTCCTTCCACGGCGAGGGCAAGGATTTTGCCCGCATCGTGGACGGCTACGACTGGGTCTTCTGCCAGATCCAGTACAACTTCCTGGACCAGCAGTATCAGGCCGGCACGGCGGGCCTTGAGTACGCGGCCGCCAAGGGCCTGGGCGTGGTCATCATGGAACCCCTTCGCGGCGGCACTCTGGCCCTGCCCGAAGCGCCGCCGGCCGTGGCCGCCTTGTGGGACCTGGCCGCGACCAAGCGCACGCCCGTGGAATGGGCGCTTCGCTGGATCTGGAACCATCCCGAGGTGACGGTGGTGCTCTCCGGCATGAACGTCGAGGCCCACATCGCCCAGAACCTGGCCGTGGCCGCCGTGGCGCAGGCCGGCTCCCTGACCCCGGCCGAGGTGGAACTCGTGGATCGGGCGGCCCGCAAATACAAAGAGCTCATGCCGGTGGGCTGCACCGGCTGCGCCTACTGCCTGCCCTGCCCCATGGGCGTCAATATCCCGAACTGCTTCAACTTCTTTAACCAGCTGCACATGTTTGGCGAGACCTCCGGGGCCAAGATGATGTACACCGCCTTTGGCAGCGGCGTGACCTCGGGCGGCGCGCAGAGCTACGCCTCCCAGTGCGTGGCCTGCGGCGAGTGCCTGGAGAAGTGTCCCCAGCAGATCGCCATTCCCGACGAGCTGGAAAAGGTCGCCGCCGCCTTCGAAGGCCCGAACTTCCAGGCCGAAGTGGAGGCGCTCAAAAGCCACTTCCGGGCCGGCCTCGACTGATCCCGCCCGCCCCGGCGCGGCCCGTCCCCCTGGACAGGCCGCGCCAATTGCCCCACCATCATCCAACCATGACCCGGCAAGACCAACCGGCAACCCCAGCGCAGCGGCGCGGCATCCCATGAAAATACTGTTCTACGACTGTTTCGCGGGCGTATCCGGCGACATGAACCTGGCCGCCATGCTCGGCCTTGGCGTTTCCCCCGACTTCCTGGGGGCCGAACTGTCCAAGCTCGGCCTGGACGACGAGTTCCGGCTGGAGGTCGGCAAGGACGCCCGAAACGGCATCCACGGCCTGCGCGTGGACGTGCGGTTGACCGCCGACGACGCGGCCGGGGAGGAAAACGGCCACGGCGGACATCACGGCCAGGGGCCAGCCCAGGCGGAGCGCCACACCCACGAGCCTGGGCGGGATCATGCCCACGACACTGACCACGGCCATGGCGAGCCTCATCCCCATGACGGACATCACCATCACGGACACGCCCAAGCCAAGCAGCACGCCCACCATCACGGCCGGGAGCCTGTCCATCCGGCAGGGCACGACCACGGCGGCCACCACGAACCCGGGCAAGAGCATGTCCACGGTTCTCACGATCACGGGCACGGGCACGGGCACGGGCACGACGGCTC
Organism: Solidesulfovibrio magneticus str. Maddingley MBC34; assembly: GCA_000307955.1. Lineage (GTDB taxonomy): Bacteria > Desulfobacterota > Desulfovibrionia > Desulfovibrionales > Desulfovibrionaceae > Solidesulfovibrio > Solidesulfovibrio magneticus_A. Next base: position 7,565 of record ALAO01000030.1, read on the forward strand.
CCACGGCCACGCCCCTCACCGCAACCTGGCCGCCATCGAGGCCGTCATCCGAGGCAGTTCCTTAAGCGAGCCAGTCAAGGACACGAGCCTGGCCATCTTCCGCAAGGTGGCCCAGGCCGAGGCCAAGGTCCACGGCAAGCTGGTGGACGAGGTCCATTTCCACGAAGTCGGGGCCGTTGATTCCATCGTGGACATCGTGGGCGCGGCCATCTGCTTCCATGCCCTGGGCGTGGACGCGGTCTGGGCTTCGCCGGTGGAGCTTGGCGGCGGATTTGCGCGCTGCGCCCACGGGCTCATGCCCGTGCCGGCTCCGGCCACCACGGAGATCCTCGCCGGCGTCCCCACCACCCGGGGCGGCACGCCCCACGAGGCCACCACCCCGACCGGCGCGGCCATCCTGGCGACCCTGGCCACGCGCTTCACCGCCACGCCCGCCCTGACCCTGGAACAAACCGCCTACGGCATCGGCCACCGCCAAACCGAGCGGCCAAACGTCCTGCGCGTCCATCTGGCCACGGCCGAAGCTCCCGACGCGTCGGCTCCGCAGGCCAAGGCCCCGAACGAGGCCCGGCTGCTCGTCTGCAACATTGATGACATGACGGCCGAGGCCCTGGGCGTGGCCATGGACGTGCTCATGGAACACGGGGCCATGGACGTGCATTTCACGCCCATTCTCATGAAGAAAAACCGGCCCGGCACGACCCTGTCGCTGTTGTGCGCCGCCGACGACGAAGAGCGCTTCAAGGATCTCATTTTTCGCCACACCGCCACCCTTGGCGTCAAGGTCCTGCGTCTGGAGAAAACCGAACTCGACCGGACGTTTTCCCGGCTGGAGACGCCGCTTGGGCCGGTGACCATGAAGCACGCCGCCCGAAACGGCGTGCGGCTTCGCTCCAAGCCCGAGCTGGAGGATTGCCGGGAACTGGCCAAGCACCACGGGCTGTCCCTGGCCGAGGTCCAGGCCGTGGTCGCGGGCTGCGCCGGACGGGGAGAAAAGCCGTGACCGACGACGCCGGCCGCGCGGCCCGGGACAGCAGACACCGTCGCCTGCTGGCCGATCTGGCCGGGCTGAAGTCTGCCGTGCTGGCCTTTTCCGGCGGCCTGGACAGCAGCTTCCTGCTCCATGCCGCCTGCCAGGCCATGGGCGAGGGCCTCACCGCCGTCACCCTGGACACGCCCTACGCGCCCCGGGCCGAGCTGGCCGAGGCAGCAGAGCTGGCCCGCAGCCTTGGCGCGCGCCATGTGGTCCTGCCCGTCCCTTTTCCCGAGGTGCTGCGGAACAACCCGCCCGAGCGCTGCTATCTGTGCAAGAAAGCGCTTTTTGCCAAGCTGCTGGAACTGGCGACCAACCAGGGCATCGCCCATGTGCTGGACGGGGCCAACCTCGACGATCTGGACGACTACCGCCCGGGGATGCGCGCCCTGGCCGAGCTCGGCATTGTCAGCCCGCTTTTGGCCGCCGGCATCGGCAAGGCGGACATCCGGGCGCTTTCCAGGCAGGCTGGCTTGCCCACCTGGAACAAGCCGTCCGGGGCCTGCCTGCTCACCCGCCTGCCCCACGGCACGCGGGTCGCGGCCGAGGACTTGACCCGCATCGACGCGACCGAAACCTGGCTGCGCAGCCTGGGATTCCCGGCCGTGCGGCTGCGCAGCCACGGCGATCTGGCCCGCCTGGAAGTGCCCCGCGATCAGGCTCCGGCCGTCCTTGAGGCCGACGCCCGGCACGGCATCGACGCAAAGCTCAAGGCCCTGGGCTACCGCCACGTGACCCTGGACCTGGCCGGCTACCGCATGGGCAGCCTGAACGAAAAGCCGGACGCGACGTCTGCCCCGTCGCCGAGCGGCGACGCCTGCGCCAAGCCCTGACCGACGCCCCGGCCGCCGGCTTCCGCCATCTGGCCGCAGCGGCCACCGGAGGCGGGATCATCAAGGCCAGAGTCGCGACGCCAAAGCGCCAGCCGAACCGTCGGCCAGCCCGGACAACGCCGGCAACACCTGAAACCCGCGCCGCGCGGCTTATGCAATCAAGCCGCCGGACGCAAAGCGATACGGAACTATGGACGCTAACGAGACACTGCGCGCGGTGTTAAACGACATCCGCGACGGCGGCCTGAGCGTGGACGACGGGCTTTCGCGCCTGCGCGACCTGCCCTTTCTGGATATGGGCCACACCAAGCTCGATCTGCACCGTTCACTACGAAACGGCTTTCCCGAGGTGATCTACGCCGAGGGCAAGACGCCGCAGCAGGTGGGCGAGATTTTCCTGCGTATGCGCGAGCACGCCAATGTGTTGGCGACGCGGGTGTCGCCGGAGACGGCGGCCCATGTGATCGGGCTGTGCCCGCAGGCGCGCTACAACGCCCTGGGGCGCACCCTGACGCTCACGCGCGGCGAAATCGCCTACAAGGACGGAGAGATCGCCATCGTGACCGCCGGCACGTCCGATCTGCCCGTGGCCGAGGAGGCCCGCGAAACCTGCCAAATGCTTGGCAGCCGGGCCTTTGTGGTGTCGGATGTGGGCGTGGCCGGCATTCACCGGCTGCTGGACAAGCTGTCCGACATCCGCCGGGCCCGGGTGGTCATCGTGGCGGCGGGCATGGAGGGGGCCCTGGCCAGCGTCATCGGCGGGCTGTTGTCTCAGCCCATCATCGCGGTGCCGACGTCGGTGGGCTACGGCGCGGCCTTTTCCGGGGTCGCGGCGCTTTTGGGGATGCTGACCTCCTGCGCCAGCGGCGTGACGGTGGTCAACATTGACAACGGCTTCGGCGCAGCCTGCGCGGCCTGCAAGATCAACAACCTTTTGCAGGCAAAACCGTAGTCCCTCTCGATGACGACCCTGCCCACAGGGCTTTTTGAAGCCTCACCGCGCCCCTTCAAGACGGGGGATTCAAAAGATCGCCATATTACGCTGTAATCACCTTGAATAATTAGGTCTTTATTTCAGAATACCCCGGAATATACCCCAAAAACTTCCTTGGATCGCCTGCCCTCCCCGGCCGCCGCCGCATCTGTTTTCACGACAGGCAAGCCGGCCCGGTGGTGACGTTGACGGCCAGGAGGCACCAGACGGCCAACCACAGCGCCGCCATGGGAGGACTGTGCAACATTGCACCGTCGTCTTGCCGGGGCCGGCCTCCGGGGAATCGCGGGCGCGACCGTACAGGCAACCGGATCAGTTTGCGCCCGTTGAAGCCGCGCTTTCAAAACGCACCTTGTCGCCAGCCGAAGCCCAGCGTGCAGTGCCGGGCTTGCCCGGCCAGGCCACGCACCATATCCGCCCGCAGGATAGACGCCTGGCCCGGCCATGGCCTTTCCCCGGACGGAGCGCCAGGATGCAGCCGGGAGGGGCTACGGGCTTCGGCAATATTGATTAATGACACGTGCCCGGCCCTCTGTTATTGAAGATCATGGAATGGATCTTTATATGCCTTGCCGTGGGACTCGTTACCTTGGTGGCCATCTTTACAATAGCCGCGAATAGCAATAATGGCGCGACCGTCCCAGGATATTTCGACTTTGATAAATACAAATCCCAAGAACTTTCCAAGCGCGGGTTGTTCGACAAGACCAAATGGCGTTGACCCGGCAACGAGAAAGCAGCCCGCCTCCACCCAGGGAGACAGGCCGCCCATGATCCGGTCGCCGAGACTCGAGCTTCTGACAGCTCCACCTCGCTGCTCGCCAACACGCGCTCCAGGCGCTCCACCGACAGCCCCAGCAAAGAGCCACGCCCTGGACGTTCAGCGCCGCCCGCCTCCTCTGACCGAAGCCCTCATCCTTCGCGCGAAGGATGGGGTGGGTGCTCAGTGGGCACTGGCGACCAAACCGGCGGCTCTCACTCTCGCGTGGGCGAACCCTGGCAACCGCCGTGGCAGCCACCGGCAGGTCGCCAACCACGCGTGAAGGCGTTCGGGAAATCGAAGTGGAAACCGGGCCGGGAAGGCCGCAGCCTCGTGCGTGCGTACTGCGCGGTAGATCTGGGAGGTGCGGCGAGCAATCCCCGGCCGTCGCGTGAAGCGGCCGCCGAAATCCAAGGCAGGTTCATCTTCTGACACAAGACGGTGAAGAAGCGGCTGCGGGCGACGCTAAGAAAGATCAAGACGGCTCTACGCGGGCGCACGGCTCGGCCATATCCGAAGTCGGCCACTGGCTGAAGCCGGTGGTGCGCGGGACTGTCCTTTTTGAAGCCTCACCGCAACCCTGAAACAAAAAAAGAAGGGGTTGCAGCCGTTTAGCTGCAACCCCTTCAAGATGGTGCGAAGCGGGGACTCGAAATACATGAAGGACTATCAACCTTAAATATTTCGATTTTCCTGTCAGCTCAAACAAATCTCGGGAGCTGTTTGTACCAGAACTTTGTACCAAAATTATAGTCCCTGGGGACTCGAATTCAAGCTACTCTGTCGGGAGCTTGCTGCCAAAGATTTGGAAAACTTCGATCACGCCACCTTCACCCCGCCAGTTCCCTGGCCAGCATGGCAAGCAGGACTATAACGGTCGGCCCCATAAAAATGGCCGCCCCCCAGACCCATATCCGCCAAACGCCGCTGCCGCTCTCAGTTTCAAGCATCATGGGCGGAAAAAGCCGTACGAGTTCCTTCGGTGCGCGGCGAAACGGTACGCCCGCCGCTTCCAACGCCTTGACCAGCCGCTCGCCGTCCGTGATGGTCATGGAGCCAAGTGCATCCGTCAGCCATAAATAGGCTGTCCCTCCGTTTTCGAGTTCTAAGGCCAGCCCGGAAACATCCGAAGCGCCGAGCAGCATAGCCTGTCCCGTAACTTGGAGCCGTGCCGTGCCCCGACCGAACAGGGCAGCGAGCCACAACAGGCGGATAAACCACTTCGGATAGCGGTGGCGCACAGGCCAAGCTGTGACGATGGAGACATAGGGAATATGCAAATCCAGGCCGAGAGCGCCCATCGCAATGCCCCCATCCCCCAGGCCGACGTGAAAGGAGGATGCCCAGGCCGTGTACCACACCAAAACCAGCCCAAGCCCTGCCAATATCCAGAAAATACTGGGCAGTACACCATAAACCGTGACAGCCTGCACCGTTCCGCCGACGATGGCCAGCGGCATTCCGAAAAAGACCGTGAACATGAGTACCCAGCCGAAATCACCAAGGCAGACCCGCCAACGGGAAAAATGCGACCAGCCCTTGGCGTAGCGTGGCCAGGGCAAGACAAGGTATGCCGCCAGCCCCACACCGAAGCACCACCAAGCCCACGGACGCCAGACAAAGACGAGGGAAAGCGGAGGACCGTATTCGGAAAGGCCGGAACCGAGATGGAAGGAAGCGTCGTCCAGACGCGTGAATCGCAACTCGAGCCGTTGGCCCGAGGCATCTTCCAGCACACGTGGGGCCTCCGCCGGCCCGGTCATGCCGGGGACCAACACGGCCAAGGGGAATTCGGGTGCCTTGAAGTAGATTTCGCGCGGCCCTTCCCAGTTCCGTTCAAAGGGCGGGATGCGGTGCAACCAGGCCTGGTCGACGTCCTGACCGCTGGAAACAGCCAGGGCCTTGGACATGAAGCGTTCTCCTTGTTCTCCCGAGACTCGAATAACAAAGGGAGGTGGCGTCGCTCGCGGAAACGGCAACAGACTGTCCTGACCGTGGGCAACTGGCTTGGAAGGCGTTTTGGGTATCTTCACGGAATAAAACGGCGTGAGATCAGCGAGAAAAAAAAGCAACAGTCCCATGGTGATGCCCAGAGCCAAAAGAGCGCGACGAGTCAGTTCCAACATGCTAGCCTCTTCATGTTGCACTTCCTGTAGTTTTATGGCTGTATATCAAGAATGATTTTATCACGACACCTGAAACCGAAGCAAAGAGAGATATACCTGCCCGAATCGAGGCGTCTGTAGGGCCGACCATGGTCACCTACTTCCACGAAGAATACTGTTTCCCAGACGCAGGGAGATGTGCTGTCGCCGAACACATCGACGGAGAGCACATGGATTCATGCAACAGTTTCCGAATGTTCCTTGTCCGATCTGTAATGGGTATTGTATTCCTTTTTTGCCGATGTCAGCCAAGCGCTTGCTCTTCGCTGCACGGCATTGTCTGGCGACGACAGATACTCCATCCTCAACACCGTTCAGACGATGCATCAAGCGAAAATCCAGCGCCAAGGCGCTTTAATCACTGTCTTCGAGATTGGCGGCGGCGACCCAGCCCTGAATGGTGCGCTCCTCTATATTAGGATTGAGTACAACGACCAAGCGTTCGTTTGGAAAACAGATTTAAACGTGCACTCCATTCAGCAATTGTCGACTGGCCCGGAAAACACCCTCGAAATTCGGGCCAAGGAGGATTTTCTAGACAGCAACAACATGGTTTTATGTCGAGATGTTTCATACAAAATACATTTCCATCTCAACAAGGACACGCTTGAAAACGCAATTTCCATCAAAAAAAGCCCAGAAATAAACTAACATAGCCAAGAAGCAACAACAGGTACACGACCATAAATACCGCGAAAACTAAAAGGTACGTCTGACAAGCCGGGGTCACAAATGCAATGTGGCCCATGGAAAAATGCACTCTCTCGACATGATTCATAGCAAGGCCTAGGCTTTTTAAATATTTTCTAACGTAACATCGCATATCGCCCGTGTCATACAAGAGGTTAAAAATAGCAACATCGACACCCACTGCCTCGACGAAAGTCGCGCTCGCATGGAGGAAGTCATGGTCACCGCAAAATGCTCCCCCCGTTCCTTAGCCTTTCGGGCAACGGCCTGTCTGTTCCTTGGCGTGGTACTTTTGTGCTTCAACGCCACGATAGGGCATGCTGGAACCATCGTCAGCGCGAGCTGTCCCTGCGGGTATTCCAAGACATTACCCCTGTTCGGCGGACGGAGAAATTTCAAGACCGCTTGCATGTTCCCTGCATTGGACAAGGCCAAACACGACATCGCGCTGTATAACGTGTTTGAATATCCGGACACAGAAAACTCACCCGGACCACCAGGGCTTATTTCCTACGCATCGCCAAACCTTATGCCCGAACATCCATCAGAAGCGGTCGCGTTTTGGCGCATCCAATCCCTGGGCAAGACGCTCACGCTCTATCAGGGCGGCTATGTCTGCCCAAGATGTGAAAAGCGGACGATGACCTTTCGAACGGTCGGGTTCTGGGATTAGAAAAAGCTGGCGGCGCGACAGACAGGTCGACCAAACCCGCAGCGACTGATCAGAAGGGCAATACAATAGCCTGCACGCTTCAGACCGGAGGGCGTCCCGGGCGACCCGTGTCACGGAAGCGAGCGGTGTCGTCCAGACCACAGCCGGGCAATCCCTGTATGAAGCTTAATTAAGAATCGTGCCGCAGCCCCCCGTGATCTTGCCCTCGACCAATCGATTAGATAAATGGACTGTATGGCAATTAACGGCGCAGGCGGCACACCTGGGGGGCTGGGGAGATTTTTCCTGGGGCTGACCATGATGGTCGCCGGAGGCTACTTATTCTTAAGCTCCATCCGAGTCTATCACTTCTTCAATATGGGCTACTCACTTTACACGTTTGGCCCATTCCGCCTGACCACCGGCATGACGCTTCTGCCGCTTGGCCTCGGCATCGTCATGATTTTCTACAGTGCCCGTAACATCCTGGGCTGGCTGCTGTTTTTGGGGAGTCTGCTGGCCATTTGCGTGGGTGTTATTGCCTCTATCCGTTTTTCCCTGGCAAGCATGTCACTTTTCGACCTACTTGTTATCCTGACGCTGCTGCTCGGCGGACTGGGGCTGTTTCTCAGTTCCCTGCGGTCACAGGGGACGCCAGCCTAAGCTTCCGCCGACAGCCCAGCACCGCCTTGCCGTCGCTAACACCAACCATCTCCCGAGGGTAGGACATGTTTTTCAGCAAACGGCCAAAGGCGGACAACCATCCCGCCTATCCGAATTTCCCCCTTGAACTGCGCATTGGGGCCATCTTGGCCGTGGATGTGGCCGAAGCCCTGCGCTTTGAGGGCCTGGGACTAACCATCGCCCCGCCCCAGGGCGAACTGTTGGTTGAAGCACTGTCGTCCACCTCGCTGTTCGGCCTGACGTTGGTCCGGGCCTACGCCAAACAAGGCGAGGACGCCTGTCTCTTCCAGTTCAACCAGGACGGGGCCGGCGCCCTGCTCGACATCAGCTTCTTTCGCCTGCTCCAGGAAATCCGCCCGGCTACTGCCGCAGATTGGGGTCTGTGGCTTGATGCCGGAGGGCTTATCGGCGGCAAGGATCTCAACGCCCCCAACGGTCAAACCTATCTGCGCCAATGGGGGGACGGCGACTATGCGCCCCCGGTGGAAGCGGAAGAATTGCTCTTCACAGACCCTAAAGCCCCGCCGCGCTGCCTTGTCCACCAGATGCACCTCTATACCCGCGAGGTGGGGGACGAAAACGAGAACATGCTGGTCAGCGCCGACACAGAGCCTGAAGCGGCCCTTGTACGGGCCTGGATCGGCCTGGATCTCACGCCCTACGGGGTCAAGATTTATTAAGGAGACCCCGGCATGTCCCCCAGCGTACGGCATATTGTTTTCCTGCTCCTGGCTCTGGTTCTGGTCCTCGGCGGCCAGCCGGCCCAGGCTAAAAGCAGCAAATCGTCCTTTTCCAGCGGCGGCAAATCCTCGTCGCCGTCATCGTCTTCCAGCGGCAAGAGTTCTGGCTGGAGTAATTCGTCTACGCCTTCGACCGCTCCTGCCCCGTCCCAACCCAGCAGCAGTTCATCTTCCGGCTGGGGCAACAGCGCCCCGAAGAGCACGCCTTCGGCCCCAAGCCCCGCAGCCAAGCCGTCAAACGGAGGGGCCTGGAGCAACAGTTCCGGCACCAACGCCGCACCGGGCACGGACAGTGGCCGGTCCAAATCTTCCTTTGCCATGTCCGGACAGACGGCCGTCCAAAAAGAGGCTTCGGTCAAGGCTTACAACGAATACAAGGGCAAGTTCGCCAAGCCAGACAACCCGGTGCGCGAAAGCGCCGGAGCCGCTGGTCCGCAGCCCTCGCGCACCTGGGACAATTACCGGGATTACCGAAGCAATAGGGACAACTACTACGCCGGGCAGGGCTGGAGCGTGCCGAACTACGCCTACCAGAGTGCACCGTCGTTTGGCCTTTGGGATGCCATGTTTTTGTGGTTCATGCTGCGTCAAGCCAACGGCCCGAGCTTTATGTACAACCATCAGGGCGATCCAGGGGTGCAGGCTTTTCGCCAGGAAGCCGATAAACTGGCCGCTTCCAATGCTGATTTGAAGAAACAACTCGCCGACATGGATGCCAAGATCGATCAGATGCGTAAAGACGGGAGGCCGGTAGACCCCAAGAGCCTGGACGGCGTTGATCCATCGGTGGCTCTGGCGGCTGAACATGTGGTCAGGGAAAACGCCCCCAAGGCGTCGGGAATGGGATCATGGGTGTGGATTTTGGGCGCTGGAGTGGCGGTGGCGGCCCTGCTTATGCTGCTGACCCGTCGATCCCAAAACACCAGAAGAAGATAACGCAAGGAGCTTATGATGTTGTCGTTTCTCAAACAATACGTCGTAAAGAAGACCGAGGACGCCCAGGCCGGGTTTCTAAAACTCATTGTGGAGTTCGACCCCGAAAGCGCCTCAGAAGCCGAGATCGGCGAACTCGACGAAATCCTCACCAAGCTCACCCGCCAGATGGTGGGGGCCAAGGCCGCCTGGGACAAGGAACAGCAGGAAGCCGAAGCCATCAACAAGGCATACACCCTGCGCGTAGGTGCCGCCGAGCGGTTGCAGGCCCAGATGGACGTAGCCGAGGGCGATCAGAAAACCCTTATTGAAACAAGCCTGGGCAAACTGGTGGCGGAACTGGAAAAGATGGTCCCTGAAGTGGAGCGCGAGGAAGCCGAGGCCAAGGAAGCTAAATTCTATTACGACGAACTCAACACCGCCGTCAAAACCGCCTCCGAACGCCTGAAAACGGCCCGTTCCCGCTTAACCGAAGCCAAGCGCCGCATGGACATGGCCCAAATCCGGGCCGAGCGCGCCAAGGAGCAGGAAGACCGGGCCAAAATGCTCTCCGGCATAAAGAAGCAGGCCGACACCATGGGCACGGCCTTTGACGCCATGTCCGCCCGGGCTCAGGAGTTGGAGATGCAGGCGCAGGTCCATCAGGAAAAAGCCAAGCTCCTGGCCCAGTCCAAGGAAGAGGAAGACCCTCTGATTGCCCAGGCCCTCAAGGACGCGGCTGGAACCCCGCCGCCGCAGTCCCTGGGTGACCGTCTGGCCGCTCTCAAAAAAAAATAACCAGGGGGCCTTGTCTCTCGTCGTCCGCCAACGGGCGGTCGCTTACGCAGTAGCCCAGCTTCGACCGCCCGTTTTATTTTGTGGTCCTTCAGGATATTATGTGGGTAGCTGGCCGGCAACGGTCCTACCCGGGTCCCCCTGAAGGACACAAATCTGTATTCACGGATTCTCAGCATGACTGAACTGTCTACCACCATGCTGCCGTTAAACCGGGTATTCACCTGGAGCCCTTTGCTCGGTGATTTTTTGAGCCAGCCCCAATCACTCCAGGTCTTTACCCTCGTCGCCACTTCGCTAGCCCCCAGGATGGTGCCCAACGCCTTGCCTGTGAAGCCGATGTAGTCATCCCCGTTCTTTCTCAGCGGCCAGCCCATCCTTGATGCGGCTCTATATATCGCTCGTTGGAGTCTTTCCTGTTCTGTTCCCAAAACTTTGTTGGATTCGAAACCGCCCATTCCCAGACGGTCTTGAGCACTTCCTTTGCCCGATCAGCTTGCTGCGTGCCATCATTGACCACTTGCAGCATCCCTTCCAGCACCTCACGCATCGGCTTCGCGATCTGCAGCCCAGGAATAGCCGGGTGTACGAGTGGGATCACCACCGACAAGAAAGCGATGTTCTTGCTCAACCGCTTAGCCGAGCTAACGTCGTCTGTTTTGTTTCTCCAAAAGTTAATGCACTCTTGGTACGCTTCCTTCCACAAGGGCCAGTCGTCGCGATGGTCAAGGATGAATTGAACGACCGTTGGCCCAACGTGACCATGATTTTCGGCCACGATCTGCTCCAACTCGTTGACGAGAGCGCTGTTATCCCCGTCACCGAAAGGGGCACCCCATAAGCTCAACACCCGTGTCGCTACGCCCCCGTGACTCGAAGCGATATCGGTGATGCTCTGCTCACCGCTGGTAATAAGGATTGTTGAGTAGGTAGGGGACTGCTGGGTTCACTTGATGGATCCGCGTCCTTTCCCGCTCCCGCGCCCCGCCCCGAAACTGTAAACGAAACCGGCAACCGTTTCCGGGGAACTCGCCGTTTTCGTATCGTCGAGAATCAGCGGGATGCCGTTCAGCAGACTCGCCTTCCGTTCCATGAAGACTGGTGTAGCGGCCCAATTCAGAATGATGCTGGTGGAACTGCCGTCTACAGGATCGCCCCATGCTGCAGCAGCCAGACGTTCCAAGGTGGTTTTGCCCTTGGATGTTTCACCAGCGAGGTCCAGGACGAAATTCGCCGCATCCAGGACCTGGAGGAACGGTGCAGCCAAACTCGCCATCACGACCATGAAGACGGAATCGAACTGACCCGGTTGACTATGGACACCCAGTTTTCGAGGTTCCCCTTGCTTACGAGCCCCTTCTGCAAATTGGCGGTCGCCGTCATCGCGGGCGACAAACGTGACATCAGTGACTCCGACGGCGTTATTGGGAACCAGTTGTCGCTCATGCCGGTTGCGATCGCCTGCCTGGAAAATTAGCCAAAAACACCCTTTTTCATCGGGCTGTTATCCCGAAACAGATGCTCGGCCTCGTAATAATCTAGACCCTCCAAGAGCCACTTCTTAGCCAAGGCCCGGATGGTCTTCTTCTCCAAGTTTCCCATGGGGATGGAGTCCTTTTGGACATGACGATAGACGAGGTGAGCGTTTGCCGCACGTTTCCCTGCCAACAACTTGGCCTCACGGAGCACTCCCTTGAACTCGCTGAGGCCGCCTAAGCGCGGGCGACAGGGGGTGGGAACGGCCATACGGAAATGCCAGGTGCCATTCCGGAGGACCAGAGGGGAAGGAGACTTGGTACCAGGGGAGAGGGTCGGATAAGCCGAAGACGAAGCCCGCATGGGGGCCTCCTGGCGTTGGCATTTTGTACCAACACTTTGTACCCAAGACCGTCCACAAGAATTTCAAGGGTTTTTCGCGGGCCGGGATCGAAAAACGGCCGATGTTTACCCCTGAAAAAAGCAAAAGGGTTCAAGCCCTTACAGCTCAAACCCTTTTACAATTGTGGTGCCGAAGGGGGGACTCGAACCCCCACGGGCATGGCCCACCACCCCCTCAAGATGGCGTGTCTACCAGTTCCACCACTTCGGCAAATATCGTCTCTACTGCTTCGCCGCGCCGGGAGCCGGAGCCGCCGGGGCCGGAACATCCTCGAAGGTAACTCCCTTCTTGGGTTCCGCGTCCTTGGTGCCTTCCACGGCCGCCGGAATCTGCACCGGAGCCCCGCTGGCGTCCATCATGACCGATTTGGCCGAACGCTTGTGCGAGCCCGAATACACATTGTAGGCAAGCGAAGTGACGAGAAAGATCGCTCCAAAAAGCGCGGTCAGCTTGACGAGCAGTCCGCCTGCCCCCGTGCTGCCGAAGACGGATTGGCTTCCGCCTCCGAAGATCACCCCCATGCCTTCCTTACCGGACTGCAGCAGAACCAGGATGATCACGGCCACGCAGGCGAGTACATGTACAGTAATTATGAGAGTTGTCAACTGATTTTTCCCGTTATTTTCGCGGACATGTCCGCGTGTTCGTCAAGCTGTCACAATCGCCGCGAAGCTTCCAGCCTCAAGGCTTGCGCCACCTACCAGCACTCCGTCGACGTTGTCAATCCCCAAAAGCTGACCCGCGTTGCCCGGCTTCACGCTGCCGCCGTAGAGAATGCGGATTTTGCCGCCCACAGCGCCCAACCGTTCGACCAGCATAGCCCGAACCAGGGCATGGGCCTCGGCCACTTCTTCCGGCCCGGCCGTCAGCCCCGTGCCGATGGCCCAGACCGGTTCATAGGCCACGGACAGCTTTTCCGGCGCGACATCGGACCCGACCTCGGCCAGCCCGGCCTCGATCTGGCGGCGCAGCACGGCCTCCAGCTCCCCGGCCTTGCGCTCCTCCACCTTCTCGCCCACGCACAGGATCATGAACAGGCCGCTTTTCAGGCCAAAGCCCACCTTGCGCCCGACCATGGCGTCGTCCTCGCCCAGGATGTGCCGGCGCTCGGAATGGCCGGCCAGGGCGTAGGAGCAGCCCGCGTCCAGGAGCATCTCCGGCGCGATCTCGCCGGTGAACGCCCCCTGGCCCGAGGGATAGAAGTTCTGAGCGCCCAGGGCGAACCCGGCCTGGCCGGCCAGGGCCTCGCCCGTGGCCCTCAGGGCGGTAAAGGGCGGGATCACCAGCACCTCGCGGTCGGCCGGCAGCTTGCCGGCTAGGGCGGCGACCAGCTCGGCGGCCGTTTTGCCCGCCTCGCCACGAAGCTTGTACATCTTCCAGTTGGCGGCCATGAGCTTTTTCATGACTGACACTCCTTGAGCGCGGCAAAGGCCGGCAGTTCCTTGCCTTCCAGGAATTCCAGGGACGCGCCGCCGCCGGTGGAGATAAAGGCCATCTTGTCGGCCAGCCCGGCCTGATGCACCACCACGTCGGTGTCGCCGCCGCCGACGATGCTCAGCCCCCGCACCCCAGCCACGATGTGGGCCACGGTGTAGGACCCCTGGGCAAAGGCGGGGTTCTCGAACGCGCCCATGGGGCCGTTCCAGACCACGGTCTTGGCGTCGTCCATGACCAGGGCGAAAAGCCCGGCCGTCACCGGCCCGACGTCCAGGGCCACGGCGTCCTTAGGGATGGCGGCGAAGGGAACCTGGCCGCAGGGCTGCATCTCAGCCATGGGCTTGTCCGCGTCCTTGGAGATGATGAAGTCCACGGGCAGGTAGAAGCCCACGCCGCGTTTTTTGGCCTCGGCCATGATCTCCAGCGCCGCCTCGAACAGGTCGGGCTCGACCAGGGACTTGCCCACGCCGTACCCCTGGGCGGCCAGGAAGGTGTTGGCCATGGCCCCGCCGATGCACATGGCGTCGACCTTGGTGAGCAGATTCTTGAGCACCCCGAGCTTGGAGGACACCTTGGCCCCGCCCGAGACGGCCACGAACGGCCGCTGGGGCGATTCCACGGCCTCGCCCAGGAACTGCCATTCCTTCATGAGCAGGAACCCGGCGCAGCACTGCTTGGCGACCTTGGCGAAGGCCACCATGGAGGCATGGGGCCGATGGGCCGTGCCGAAGGCGTCGCACACGTAGACCTCGGCCATGGACATGACGTCCTTGGCGAAGTCCATGTCTCCGGCGGTCTCGCCCGGATGGAAGCGCAGGTTTTCGAGCATGAGGATCTCGCCGGGCTTCAGCGCCGCGGCCATGGCCTTGGTCGCCTCGCCCAGGCAATCCGGGGCCATCTTGACCTCGCGCCCAAGCAGTTCGGACAGCCGCTTGGCCGCCGGGGCCAGGGAATACTTGGCGTCCGGCGCGCCCTTGGCCTTGCCGAGGTGGGAGCACAGGATGAGCGAGCAGCCCTTGGACAGGGCGTATTCGATGGTCGGCAGGCTCGCCCGGATGCGCAGGTCGTCGGTAATCTCGCCGTCTTTGAGCGGCACGTTGTAGTCCACCCGGATGAGCAGCTTCTTGCCGGCGACATCGATTTGATCAATGCGGATAAGGGCCATGGGAACTCCTTAACGCGTGCCTGAAATGGGGTTATTGTTGGCGCTTGCGCCCTGCCCGGCCGTGCGCCGCATGACCAGGGCGTCCTCCCCGGTGTCGGGGTAGTACCGTTTTCGTACGCCGACCACGGCGAAACCGTGGCGAAGATACAAGCGTTTGGCCGGCTCGTTGCCGGCGCGCACTTCCAGATGCCCCTGCAACATGCCTGCTTTGTCGGCCTGTTGCAAGACATGGACGAAAAGCCGCGACCCCAGGCGCTGGCCGCGCCGGGCCGGGGCCACGGCGATGTTGATCACCTCGAACTCGTCGCCAAGAAAGTGGAACACGCCGTAGGCGGCAAGGGTGTCGCCATCCCGGATGCCGTAGGCCCGGACATGGGGCCGGGCCAGGGCGGCGGCAAAGGCGGACGCGTCCCAGGCGTCGGGAAAGCAGGCCCCTTCCAGGGCGGCCAGGGCTTCGGCGTCGGACGCGCCCAGGTGCTCGGGCGCGGCGGATTGCGGCCCGCCTGTCTGTTGCAACGGTTCGTCCGGCGCGGCCCGCCCCGCTGTCTGCGCCCCGCTTGCGGGGCTTGTTGCATCCGGTTGCATTTCCGGCGTCTCCTGGCATCATGGCCGCCACAGGACCAACCATGGCGAAAAAAACGATTCCCAAACCGGTTGAGGAAATGGTGGACGTGGTCGATGAAAACGACCGCGAACTGCTCGTCATGCCCCTGGCCGAAGCCCACCGCCAGGGCCTTTACCACCGCGCGGCCATGGTGCTGGTCTACGATCCCGACGGACGACTCTACCTGCAAAAACGCGCCCCGCACAAGGACCTCTACCCCGGCCGCTTCGATCTCTCGGCCACGGGCCACGTCCAGGCCGGCGAGGCCCGCGAGGAGGCCGCCGCCCGGGAACTCCACGAAGAGCTCGGGCTGACCGCCAAGGCCCTCACCCCCGTGGACGCCGCCCAAGCCAGCCGGGATACGGCCTACGAGTTCGTCACCGTCTTTTCCGCCGGCCGCCTGACCGATCCGCCGCGCCCCAATCCCGAGGAACTCTCCGGCGGCATGTTCGTGGACGAAGCCGAACTGGCCGCCCTGGTGCGCGACTACCGCGACTGCCTCACGCCCGCCGTGGTCCACTTCTTCGAAAAGGGCACGCTGTTCCCGAGGCTGTGATTGAAAGGCGAAGAGCCTCCGGCGGCCAGGAGAGGCGCTGCCTCTCCTGGACCT
>ALAO01000031.1 GCA_000307955.1 Solidesulfovibrio magneticus str. Maddingley MBC34
GCCGGAATTTGGGGTTGTCTCCCGGACGGCTTCCGGCCGGGAGACAACCCCAAATTCCGGCCCCCATTTTCTCTCGGGCCAATCGCCCGCCGACGATCGCTTCACCCGTCGACCGTCCCCCATGTCGGGGGTCCGGGGGGCTGAGCCCCTCGGCCGCCGGAGGCATCTTCTCTTCTTCTTCTTCTTCTCTCTCTCTCTCTCTCTCTCTCAACCTACTTAAATCTATCAAACTTCTCAAATTCGGCAAAGGCGCTGCGCTTGGCTTTATTCTTCGCCTTGATGTCGTCGAGGATGGAGTGGCTCAGGTCCGAGGCGTCCACGGCCTTGACCTTGCCGCGCGGCATTTGGCCGGGATCGAGGAACTGGCCGCCGATGGCGGCGAGTTCGTTAGCGGTGAGCCGTCCGCCGGGCTGTTGTTGCGGCGGCGCGGCGTAGGGTTCCGGCTCGGGTTCCGGCTCGGGCACGAACGTGGGCGTGTAGGCGGGCGGGGTTTCGGGCGCGGGCGGCGGCGCGGCGGCGGTTTGGGGCTGGCTGGCGGGCGCGGCGGCCTGAGTGTTCAGGGGTGCGCCGTGGGTGACGGCCTGGCGCAGCATCCGCACTTCCGCGAGGATCTCGTTTTGGACTTCGAGGATTTTGAGCAGGATGGTTTCCATGGGGCGGGCTTAGCATGGGTGAAATGGGTGGTAAAGCGGCCCGCCCCGGGAAATGTGGTGGTTTGTTTTTGTTGTGCGATGATTGATGGTTAGGGTTTGGACAAGGCGGCGAGGTTGGGGCCAAGGGAGGCCAGGGCGGCGTTGGCCAGGAGTTTGGCGCCGAACGGGGTGAGGTGGACGCCGTCCTTGGTGCGGGTGGTCTTGGGGCCGTCGGGGGTGAGCTTGGCCTGGGCGTAGCGGCCGGCCGGGTCGGCCAGGGTGCGGGAGACGTCGATGTAGCGGCAGCCGGGCAGGGCGGCCAGTTCCCGGGCGATGACGGCGTTGATGGCGGCCACGTCGGCGTTGAGTTTGGGATCGGCCATGACCGGCGCGCCGAGCCAATAGACGCGGGCGCTGGGGTTGGTCGAGCGTGCGATTTCCACCAGCCGGCGCACCCGGCGGGCGTATTCGGCGTCCCAGCCCGGGCGGCCGAAGGCGACCTTGGCTCCGTCGGGGCGCGTCAGGGTCTGGTTGTCGTTGGTGGCGATCATGACGATGACGGTGTCGGGGGCGTGGGCGGCGGCCAGCGCGGCCATTTCACGTTCCCAGTTGAAGAAATCGGGCCGGGCCAGGCCGCTGGAGACCTTGCCGCGCGAGGCGAAGGCGGTTTGGGGCCGGCCGGCCAGCATGGGGCGCAGGGCGTCGGCCAAAAACAGCGACAGGGAGTCGCCGGCGACCAGGATGCGTTTGCCGGGCGCGGCGGCGAGCTGGGCCGGGGCTGGCGGCTGGGTGGGCGTGGCGGCCTTGGCCGAGGGGGCCGGCTGGGCAGTTCCGGCCTGGGGAGCAGGCGCGGCGGCGCGGAGCGGGGCGCTCGGTTTGGGTGTTGCCGACGGCAGGGCCTTGGCGGCGGGAGCGGCCGGCGAGGTCGGGGCCAGGGCGGCGATTTGCCGGGGCGCTGTGTTTGGGGCGGCCGGCGACGGAGTTTTGACGAGGGGCGACGCCTCCAGGGCGGCGACGGCCGTTTCCGGGTCGGGCAGGCGTACCAGGCGCAGGGTCAGGGCCTTGGAGCCGAGGGGTTCGCCCGGGCGCACGGCCAGCCGGCCGTCCAGGGGATGGCGGGCGGCCTTGTCCACGGGCAGGCGCACGGCGTTTGGCGTGACGGCGGCCAGCAAGGCGGCGTTCGGGGCCTGGTCCGGGGCGTCGAAAACGGCGGCCAGGGACGGCTGATCCGGGTCGTGGGGCGGGGCCAGGCCCGGGTGGGTCAGGGGCGGCGCGGCGGCCAGGGCGGCCAGGGCCAGGGCCAAGGCGGCGGCATGGCGGCGCAGGCGCGGGTGAGCCAGGGCCAGGGCGACGGCCGGGCGGCGCGGGTGGGTGGGGCGGATATGCTGCATGGTGGTTGTCGGCTGTTTGCCCGAAGCGGGGCATCCGCTCGGGGGCATGACAGGCAGAGCAAGGTCCGGGCCGAAATGCGCGATGGGACAGCCCTCCGGAATAATGAAGGAAAATCTCTCGCAGTCAGCGTCAATGGGCCGACGGTCCGGGTTTGGGGCGACTGGCCGGTTGCCTTTTGGCGGCGGCGCGGCTAGCGTGCGCCACATTTCCCGGAGGTTCCAAGGCGACGCCCTATGAACATCACAAGCTTTGAATTCGCCCTGTTTTTTGCTGCCATTTTGCCGCTCAACTGGCTGCTGCGGCCCCATGCCGGGGCGTATCGCCTGTTTTTGCTTTTGGCCTCCTACGTCTTTTACGCCTCGTTTAACGCCAAGTTTCTGCTGATCCTGCTGGTTTTCAGCTTCCTGACCTGGTTTTTCGCGGTGGTCTTCGCCGAGACCTCCGACCAGCGGTTCCGGCGCTTCTGCCTGGTGCTCTATGTGGCCTTCGCCTTGGGCATGCTGGCGTTCTTTAAATATTACGAGATGCTCTACATCTCGGCCGACTGGCTGTTCCGGGTGCTGTCGGTCAAAAGCCCGGTGCCGCTGCTTGACGTCATCATGCCCATCGGCATTTCGTTTTTCACCTTCCAGGGCATGTCCTACGCCATCGACGTCTACCGCGATCCGACCAAGGTCGAGCGTAGCCTGGTGGAAGTTTTCTGTTTCATATCCTTTTTCCCGACCATCTTGTCCGGCCCCATTTTACGGGCCGGCAATTTCCTGCCTCAGCTCAAAAAGGAGCGGGTGGGGCAGCCGGATTTCTCCCGGGCCTTTTATCTGCTGATCCGGGGCCTCATTAAAAAGATCATCATTTCGAGCTACCTGTCCGAACACATCGTGCGCACCACCTTCGGCGCGCCCGAGGGCTTCAGCTCGGCGGCGGTCATTGTCGGCATCCTGTCCTACGCCGCCCAGATTTATTGCGATTTTTCGGGCTATTCCGATCTGGCCCAAGGCGTGGGGCTGCTCATGGGCTTCGACATCCCGGACAACTTCAACGCCCCGTACAAGAGCCTGAGCCTGCGCGATTTCTGGCGGCGCTGGCACATCACCTTTTCCACCTGGCTTCGGGACTATCTTTACATTTCCCTGGGCGGCAACCGCAAGGGGACCGCGCGCAAATACGCCAACCTGATGGCCACCATGGCCCTGGGCGGCCTGTGGCACGGCGCGGCCTACAACTTCCTGGTCTGGGGCTTCATCCACGGCTTCGGCCTGGTCATCAGCCATTTCGTGGGTTCGCTGCATCCTGCCCGGGCGGCCAAGCCGGCCGACGGCGACGCCCCGGCTCCCTCGGGACCGGGCTTTTTCGGCGGCCTGTGGAACGGTGTCTGCTGGGTTTCGACCTTTGCCTACGTCAACGTGGCCTGGGTGTTTTTCGGGGCCGAGGACGCCGGCAAGGCCGTGGACATCTTGAAGCGCGCCGTGGCCCTGGATCCCGAGGGCGCGGGCTTCCGGCCGACCTGCCTGGTCCTGGTGGTCCTGGTGCTCGGGGTGCAGCTGCTCAATTTCACCGGACGCGACGTCTTTCGCAAGAGCTTCGACTGGATGCCGTTTCCGCTCCAGGGCGCGGCCCTGGGCGTGGCGGCGGCCTGCATCTTGAAGCTCGGTCCGGACGGCGTGCTGCCGTTTATCTACTTCGCCTTCTGATTTTTTTTCTTGCACCGCGTCTTGGGCGGGTTTTGGCGGCCGGGTGGCCGCCAAGGCCCGCCAGACTTGGCTTCGCGGCCGTCGCGCCCGGCGGCCGTGGCCATCGCCCGATCCTTCCTCTCGCCATTTTTTCCTTTTTTTTCCGATAAGTGGGTGAATCTGGTATTTATCTTGTAAGGAGCATCGCGTTCTGCTAGTGTGCAGACTCAGGATGGGAACGCAGCTTCGGCGGCGTCGTCCACAGGTAAGCGCCCAAAATCGTTGGGGAACGAAGTCCGTAGGAGGCTTGGGCGCATAACCGGACGAGGCATTATGGGACGCCGGTTGTTTGAGAAACTCATACCATCCAGGGTCGCGTTTCTTACATTATCATGCCGTAACCGGGACTTGGCGGGCGCGATGGGGGTCGCGTGGCGCGGGGCCGGGCCGGCACTGAGGTGTTGTGTATGCGAAGCCCGAGTCAGGTCCTCCTCCTGGCCGTACTGATCGTCTCCTTGATTCTCCCTCCCGGACTGCCCGTGGCGGGCGCGGCCAAGGTCGATCCCGGCGCGCCCAAAGCCAAGCGTATCCTGCTGGTGGGCGATTCCTTGTCCATTGGCCTGGGCCAGCAGATGGAGACCGCCTTTGCCGGCAAGCCTTCGGTGCGTTTCGCGCACCTGGGCAAGGTGTCGAGCGGTCTGGCCAATCCCGCGTTTTTCGACTGGGAGGCCAATCTCGACGCCCAGGTGAAGGCCCATCATCCCGACGTGGTCATGATCATGCTCGGGGCCAATGACGACAAGCCCCTGCCCACGCCCTCCGGGCGCAGCGCGCCGTACAAGTCCGCGTCCTGGGACGTCGAATACGCCCGGCGCATCGCCCGGCTGCACGCCATCGCCAAAAGCGAGAACCCGGCCGCCGCCGTGTATCTCATCGGCGTGCCCATCATGGGCGACGCCGCTTTCGACGCCGGCATGGGCCACGTCAACGGCGTTCTGGCCAAAACCGCCGCCAGCCTGCCGGATTGCGCCTATATCAATGTCCGCGACGTGCTGGCCGACGCATCGGGCGCTTACGCCCCGGTGGCCCGCACAGCTTCCGGCGCCACGGTCAAGCTGCGCGCCGACGACGGCGTGCACATTTCCGCCGCCGGTTCGCGCCTTTTGGCCGCGCGTCTGATCGAAACCGTGGCCGAACCCTCGGGCCTGCCCCGGGGCGAACTGCTGGCCGCCATCGAAAACCGTGATCTGACGCCCATGGCCCGGCCCGGCCGTCCGACCGCTCCTGCCGTGACGGCGGTTGCCTCCGCCCCGGCCTCGGCTTCGGCCCCGACCGTCGCCGCCGCCGAGAAGCCGGCCGCGCCCGTGGCCGTTGCCGCCGCCGCCGTGGCGGCCAAGCCGGTCGCTGCCCCGGCCGTGCAGGTCGCCCAGGCGACCGCCGCGCCCAAGGCCGTGGCCCCG
>ALAO01000032.1 GCA_000307955.1 Solidesulfovibrio magneticus str. Maddingley MBC34
GGCTGGGGGCCTGAGGCCCCCAGCCCCCGGCTGAAGAAAAGGGTAAAGGGGGAACGGCTCCCGGGCGGCCGGCTACTTACGGCGGATATTGTAGACGCCCCGGCCCTCGGCCACGTGCTCGTCCGGGCTGCCCTCGGACCACAACACCACCTGGGCGTTGCCCACGCGGTTGCCGAGAAGGCGCACCGTGGCTTCGGCGTAGAGATCGTGGGCCGTGGCCGGGCGCAGATAGTCCACGCGCAGGTCGATGGTGGCGATGCGGTCGTCGAGGGCGCAGCGCGTCCACACGGCGAACCCGGCGCAGACATCGGCCAGGGTGGAGATGACGCCGCCATGGATGGCCGGCCGGCGCGCGTCGCCGATGAGGTCCTCGCGGAAGGGGATGAAAAGCCGCACCCGGCCTTCAACGATCTCCGCCACGCGGATGCCGAGCATTTTTTGAAACGGCAGCCCGTTTTCGATGAGATCGGCCAGTACCTTGAAGTCCATGGTGTCCTCGTCTCTTGCCCTCACGCGGCAGCGCGAGGTTTGACGGCGCGCCGGTCGCGGACAACTCGACGACGCACACGCCGTTGCCGACAAGACGTCGATGCCGCCGGGCGGCGTCAGGGAAAGGACGGCCCCGGGGACCGACCGGCGACCAGAATGCGCCCACGAAAAAAGGGCGATCCGACCGGCGGACCGCCCTTGAAAGAAGGCAGGGGTCGGCGAAAGCCTTAGGCGTGCTTGGCCACGGGCTTGACCACCGCGCCGGAACGCAGGCAGCGGGTGCACACGGTGACGGTCTTCACCTCGCCCGAAGGCAGCTGGGCGCGGACGCTGACGAGGTTGGGCTCGAAGCGACGCTTGGACTTGTTGTTGGCGTGGCTGACGTTGTTGCCGGACTGGGGCTTTTTGCCGCAATGATCGCAAATCTTGGCCATGATGGGTTCCTCCGGAAATCGATTCGCGCGGCGGCGCGACCCCTTCCGGGGCCTAGGCCAAGGCGCGTTTTTTCACAGTGACGCAAAGAATTTTGTGAGGTACATGGGAAGGAAGGCCTTGGCAAGCTTTTTCTTGACAAGACGACGGCCAGGGACTAGCACACTCTTCTTCGCGAGGGAAACTCATGTCCGAATTATGGCTCGATATCACTGACGTCCCGGCAAGTGGCCGGGAATTTTCATTTTCCGACCAGAGCCTGTGGACCGGCCCTATCGCGGAATTTGCCCTGCCCTACCGCCTGGACCTCCCGGGAACCGGCCTTGCCGCCGAATTCACCGTGACGCCCCAGGGCCGGGGCATGTTGGTGGCCGGGACGCTCTCCGGCAAGACGGTCACCCCGTGCGACCGCTGCGCCGAGGATGTGACCCTGGACGTCGCAACGCGCTTCGATCTGTTCGAGGAAGCGCCCCTTGAGGACGAGAAATCCCTCGAACCGGGGCTGTTGCGTCGCCGGGGCAAGGTGCTGGAGCTCGACGCCGGCAGCTTGCTGTGGGAACAGTTCCTGCTGTCCCTGCCGGTCAAGCCCCTTTGCGACGAGAACTGCCAGGGGCTTTGCCCCAGCTGCGGCAAACGCCTGGCCGACGGCCCCTGCGGCTGCCGGACCGAGGACGGCGACCCCAGGCTCGCCGTGCTGCGCAATTTGAAGGTTCCGCGCGGCTCCAACTAGGCATTGTCGTCTGGTTGTCGCGCGTTTTTGACCTGATATGACCAAAATAAAGGATGCGAGGTAATCGCCATGGCCGTCCCCAATAGAAAAATCTCCAAGTCCCGCAAAGGTATGCGCCGCGCCCACGACCACGTTCCGGTTCCGTCCGTGGTTCTTTGTTCCTGCGGCGAGCCGACCCTGCCCCACCGCATCTGCCCGAGCTGCGGCACCTACCGCGGCCGCCAGATGCTGCGGAAGGACGATGCCGAATAACAAGCCGCGTATCGCCGTGGACGCCATGGGCGGGGACTTCGGTCCCCGCATGGTCGTCCCCGGCGCGCTGCACGCCGCCAAGGCCGGCCAGGCGGAAGTCATTCTCGTCGGCGACCAGGACGCCATCGCGGCGGAACTGGCGCGTCGCGACGTGAAAGGGCTTCCGGTTTCCGTGGTGCACGCCTCCCAGGTGGTGGAAATGGACGAGAAACCTTCCGAGGCCATGCGCCGCAAGAAGGATTCCTCCATCCAGGTGGCCTGCAATCTCGTGCGCGACGGCGCGGCCGACGGACTCATCTCCGCCGGCCATTCCGGCGCGACCTTGGCTTGCGCCATGTTCACCATCGGCCGGGTGCCCGGCGTGGAACGGCCGGCCATCGCCACCTTCCTGCCGTCCGAACGTTCCCACACCGTCATCGCCGACGTGGGAGCCAACGTGGACTGCAAGCCCTTCCACCTGCTCCAATTCGGCGTCATGGCCTCGGTTCTGGCCAAGACCATGCTCGGCCGGGAGAACCCGGTGGTGGCGCTTTTGTCCAACGGCGAGGAAAAGGGCAAGGGCAACCAGCTGGCCAAGGAGACCTTCGATCTCCTGCGGGCCAGTTCGCTCAATTTCGTCGGCAACATCGAGGGCCGCGACCTGTTCGCCGGCAACGTGGACGTCGTCGTGTGCGACGGCTTCGTCGGCAACGTGGTCATCAAGGAAGCCGAAGGGCTGGCCTCGTCCATGGGACGAGTGCTCAAGGGCGAGCTGCGCCGGGGCTTTTTCGGCCAGATCGGCACCATGCTGGCCCTAAACGCCCTCAAGCGCTTCGCCCGACTCATGGACTACACCGAGTACGGCGGCGCGCCGCTCATGGGCCTGCGCGGCAGTTGTCTCATCTGCCACGGCGCATCCAACGCCAAGGCCATGGCCAGCGCCGTGCGCATGGCCGCCCGGTTCGTGGCCATGGAAGCCAACTCCCACCTCTCCGAGGCCGTGGCCGCCAACATCGACCTGACCGGTCCCCGCCGCCAGGCCGCCAACGAACAACGCTGAGACGGTTTTTCCCACCATGACGCACACCGCCCGCATCCGAGGCATGGGTTACTACGCGCCCGAAAAGGTGCTCACCAACGCCGACCTTGAAAAAATCGTCGAGACCTCCGACGAGTGGATCACCACCCGCACCGGCATCAAGGAGCGCCACATCGCCGCCCCCGGCGAGACGGTCAGCGACATGGGGGCCAAGGCCGCCCAGGCCGCCCTGGCCGACGCCGGCATGGACGCCGATGAGCTCACCCACATTTTTCTCTACACCGTCACCCCGGACTTCTACACCCCCTCCGCCGCCTGCCTGATGCAGGAAAAGCTCGGCGTCCGGGGCAAGGTGGCCCAGGACGTCAACGCCGCCTGCTGCGGCTACATCTACGGCCTGGAGATGGCCCGGGCGATCATCGCCCTGCGCCCCGAGTCCAAGGTGCTGGTGGCCGCCGCCGAGGTGCTGACCTCGCGCACCAACTGGGCCGACCGGCGCAGTTGCGTGCTTTTCGGCGACGCCGCCGCCGCCTGCGTGGTCACGGCCGACGAGCCGCCCCTGGGCAAAGCCGCCGTGGTCGACGCCCTGCTGTCCAGCGACGGGTCGCTGGGCCATCTGCTCACCATCAAGGGCGGCGGCTCGGGCCATCCCTACAAGCTCGGCGACGCCATTGACGAAGATTTCTTCCTGCAGATGAACGGCCCCGAGGTCTTCAAGCACGCCGTGCGCTCCATGGCGGGCGTCGGCCGGGACCTCATGGCCGCCAACGGCCTGACCCGCGACGACATCGATCTGTTCATTCCGCACCAGGCCAACCTGCGCATCATGGAAGCCGTGGCCAAGAAGCTCGATTTCGGGCCGGAAAAAATCATGTCCACCGTGGCCCGCTTCGGCAACACCTCGGCCTCCACCATCGGCATCGCCCTGGTCGAGGCCCGGAAAGCCGGCCGCATCCCGGTCGGCGGCAAGGTGCTGCTCGGCGCGTTCGGCGGCGGCTTCACCTGGGGAGCGGCCCTGCTCCAGTTCTAACCGGGCGTCTCGCCACGACGTTTTGGCGTCGAGCGGAAACAAGCACGCCCAGGCACGGCCGTTGCCCGAGGCAGGCCGCTCGCCAGACGCGCCTGCCCCGGGCAATGGCGCGCAAAGACATTTGCCCAGGCCGGGCGTTTCGGCTACGTTGCGCCCTGTCTGATTCGGCCCGGTTCGGGCCGGCCGGGACGCCACGCCCCCGGAACTCTAGCAACCATCGCGCCGCGCGCCCGCAAGCTTTTGGCGCGCCAAGGAGCACCCGTCTATGTCCACGGCTCTCGTCACCGGAGGTTCCCGAGGCATCGGCGCGGCCGTGGCCAAGCGCCTGGCCGCCGACGGCTTCGATGTCGTCATCACCTACGTGAGCAAGCCCGAGGCCGCCGCCGCCGTGGTCGCGGACATCGCCGCCGCCGGCGGCAAGGCCAGCGCCCTGGCCCTGGACACCGGCGACGCCGCCGCCGTGACCGCCTTTTTCGCCGAACACCTGAAGGGCGTCGATCTGCATGTGCTGGTCAACAATGCCGGCATCACCCGAGACGGCTTGATCATGCGCATGAAGGACGAGGATTTCGCCGACGTCATCCGCGTCAACCTCGTGGGCGCGTTCACCTGCCTGCGCGAGGCGGCCAAGATCATGATCAAGCGCCGGGCCGGACGCATCGTCAACATCACTTCCGTGGTTGGCCAGTCCGGCAACGCCGGCCAGGCCAACTACGCCGCGGCCAAGGCCGGGCTCATCGGCCTGACCAAGTCCGCCGCCCTGGAGCTTGCCGCCCGCAACATCACGGTCAACGCCGTGGCCCCGGGCTTCGTGGAAACCGACATGACCGCTGTTTTGTCCGATGCCGTCAAGGCGTCCTTTGCCGAACGCATCCCCTTAAAGCGCGCCTGCGCCCCCGGGGAAATCGCCGCTGCCGTCAGCTACCTGGCCAGCGACGACGCCGGGTACGTCACCGGCCAGGTGCTCGGCCTAAACGGCGGCATGTACATGTAACAAAAAATACGGCCTTGCTTGGAGGAAACCATGTCAGTCGCTGAAAAAGTCAAAGAGATCATCGTGGATCAGCTCGGCGTCGATGCCGCTGAAGTCAACCCGGACGCCAAGTTCGTGGACGACCTGGGCGCCGACTCCCTGGATCTGACCGAGCTCATCATGGCCATGGAAGAGGAGTTCGGCGTCGAAATCTCCGATGAAGACGCCCAGCAGATCCAGAAAGTCCAGGACGCCATCTCCTTTATCGAAAAGAAAAAGGGCGAGTAAGCCCCAAACGCCCAGTCGGGCCGGGGCGGGACATGCGTTGTCCGCCCGCCCCGGTTCGCGGACGGATGCGCCATGACCTTAAATCGGGTAGTCGTCACCGGCCTTTCGGCCATCACCCCCATCGGCAACGACCTGGCCACGAGCTGGGCCAATCTCGTCGCCGGCGTCTCGGGCGCGGCCCCTATCACGCGCTTTGACGCCTCGGCCTATGACACGCGCTTTGCCTGCGAAGTCAAAAACTTCGACGAAAAGCCGTTTATCGCGGCCAAGCTGGCCAAGCGCCTGGATCGTTTCACCATCTACGCCCTGTCCGCCGCCATGATGCTCATGGAGGAAGCGGGGTACAAAATCGCGCCCGAAGAGGCGGAGCTCGTCTCCGTGCTCATCGGTTGCGGCCTGGGCGGCCTCGAAACCCTCGAAGCCACCCACACCAAGCTCCTGGAGCAAGGCCCTTCGCGCGTTTCGCCCTTTTTCATTCCGACCATGATCGCCAACATGGCCGCCGGCCAGGTGTCCATCGCCACCGGCGCGCGCGGCTCCAACGTCTGCACCACCTCGGCCTGCGCCTCGGGACTGCACGGCATCGGCTACGCCTACTCCGACATCAAGCTCGGACGGGCCGTGGCCGCCATCTGCGGCGGCGTCGAATCCACCATCACGCCCCTGGCGGTGGGCGGATTCAACGCGCTCAAAGCCCTGTCCACCCGCAACGACGAGCCGACCAAGGCCTCCCGGCCCTTCGAGGCTGGCCGCGACGGTTTCGTCATGGGCGAGGGCTGCGGCCTGCTGCTGCTGGAGTCCCTGGAGCACGCCCAGGCGCGCGGCGCGCGCATTCTGGCCGAAGTGGCCGGGTTTGGCGCGTCGGGCGATGCCTACCACATGACCGCTCCGCCCGAGGACGGCTCCGGCATGGCCCTGGCCATGAAGGGCGCCCTGCGCGAGGCCGGCATGGCCCCGACCGACATCGCCCACATCAACGCCCATGGCACCTCCACGTCGCTTAACGACGCCTGCGAGACCAAGGCCATCAAGACGGTGCTGGGCGAGCACGCTTACAAGGTGCCCATCACCTCCAACAAGTCCATGATCGGGCATTGCCTGGGCGCGGCCGGCGGCATCGAGTCGGTCGTCAGCGTCAAGACCATCGTGGAGGGCGTCATCCCGCCCACCATCAACCACGAGACGGCCGATCCGGTCTGCGACCTGGACTGCACGCCCAACGTCGCCCGCAAGCAAGCCGTTTCCAGCGTGTTGTGCAACTCCTTCGGGTTTGGCGGCACCAACGCCAGCCTGATCTTCAAGGCC
Organism: Solidesulfovibrio magneticus str. Maddingley MBC34; assembly: GCA_000307955.1. Lineage (GTDB taxonomy): Bacteria > Desulfobacterota > Desulfovibrionia > Desulfovibrionales > Desulfovibrionaceae > Solidesulfovibrio > Solidesulfovibrio magneticus_A. Next base: position 6,518 of record ALAO01000032.1, read on the forward strand.
TTCGCTCAGTAGCCCCGGACCGGGCCGGCCCGGTCTCGCAAGCCGCCGACGGGGGGACGCTCGCACGCCGGGCCTCCCCCCGAACGCGTTCAAAGGAGGACGCTCCATGGAAGAACTGCTCATCGCCGACCCCGAAGTCGGCCGGGCCGTGTGCCTGGAAATCGACCGCCAGACCGGCAAGCTCGAAATGATCGCCTCGGAGAACTTCGTCTCCGTGGCCGTGCGCCAGGCCCAGGGCAGCGTGCTCACCCACAAGTACGCCGAAGGCTACCCGGGCAAGCGCTACTACGGCGGCTGCGAATACGTGGACATCGCCGAGGATCTGGCCCGCGACCGGGCCAAGGCGCTGTTCGGGGCCGAGTACGCCAACGTCCAGCCCCATTCCGGCTCCCAGGCCAACATGGCCGTCTATTTCGCGGCCATGCAGCCCGGCGACACCCTGCTCGGCATGGACCTGTCCCACGGCGGCCACCTCACCCACGGCTCGCCCGTCAACTTTTCCGGTAAGCTCTTCAACATCGTATTCTACCACGTGAAGAAAGAGACCGGCACCATCGACTACGACGAGGTCGAACGCCTGGCCAAGGAGCACAAGCCCAAGGTCATCATGGCCGGGGCCAGCGCCTATCCGCGCATCATCGATTTCGCCCGCTTCCGGGCCATCGCCGACGAGGTCGGGGCCAAGCTTGTGGTGGACATGGCCCATATCGCCGGTCTGGTCGCCGCCGGCTGCCATCCCTCGCCCATCCCCCACGCCCACTACACCACCTCGACCACCCACAAGACCCTGCGCGGCCCGCGCGGCGGCCTGATTCTGTCCACCGAGGACAACGGGAAGTCGCTCAATTCCCAGATCTTCCCCGGCATCCAGGGCGGCCCGCTCATGCACGTCATCGCGGCCAAGGCCGTGGCCTTCGGCGAGGCCTTAAAGCCCTCGTTCAAGCTCTATCAGCAGCAGGTGGTGAAAAACTGCCAGACGCTGGCCAAGGGCCTTATCGCCCACGGCTTCGATCTGGTGTCCGGCGGCACGGACAACCACCTTGTGCTGGTCGATCTGACCAACAAGGACGTCACGGGCAAAGACGCCGAACATGCGCTGGATCTGGCCGGCATCACGGTCAACAAGAACACCGTGCCCTTCGAGACCCGCTCGCCCTTTGTCACCTCGGGCGTGCGCATCGGCACGGCGGCCCTGACCACGCGCGGCTTTGTCGAGGCCGACATCGAGAAAGTCGTCGGCTGGATCGACGCGGCCATCAAGGCCGTGGGCAACGAGACCCGGCTGGACGAGATTCGCCGGGAAGTCGAGCCCTTCGCCAAGAGCTTCCCGCTTTTTGCCTGCTAATCGCCAAGGGATTCAAGCGGCCTTGGGCCGCAAAAACGCCGGGGGGGCCACCTTCCCGGCGTTTTGTTTTTGAAGGGAGGCCTCCGGCGGCCGGGGGGG
>ALAO01000033.1 GCA_000307955.1 Solidesulfovibrio magneticus str. Maddingley MBC34
AGGCCCCCAGACCCCCCGAATGGGGAAAAGGTTTAAAGGGGGGCTGATTGGTTGGCCGGAAGACGCGAGAGGCTGACGCGATACGCCAAGTAAAGGCGGCCGGAACTGGGGTTCCGGCCGCCTTTGTCGTTTGTGGGGCGGGATTGACTCGTGTCGCGTCCCTTAAACAATACGAAAGTATTTTTAAGAACAAAGCATGACTTTCGTCTGTTGTCTGCGAAATGCTCTGTGTACGTTTCGTGGACGCGACACTAGGCGGTCCGGGCTTCGCTGCGCCGGGCGTCGAGATAATACAGCACCGGCACCACCATGCGCGAGAAGATGGTGGCCGCCACCTCGCCGGCCATGAGCGAAATGGCCAGCCCCTGGAAGATGGGATCAAACAGGATCACGAAGGCCCCGCCGACCACGCTCACGGCCGTCAGCAACATGGGCCGAAACCGCACCGCCCCGGCCTCCTCCACGGCCTTGGCCAGGGGAATGCCCTCGGCCCGGCGCATCTCGATGAAATCCACGAGGATGATCGAGTTGCGCACCACGATGCCCGCTCCGGCAATGAACCCGATCATGGACGTGGCCGTGAAAAAGGCCCCGGCCAGGGCATGGGCCGGCACGATGCCGATCAGCGACAACGGAATGGGGGCCATGATGGCGATGGGCACGGTGTAGGAGCCAAACCAGCCCACAGTCAGCAGATAGATAAGCCCCATGACCACGGCAAAGGCCAGCCCCATGTCGCGGAACACCTCGTAGGTGATCTGCCACTCGCCATCCCATTTAAGGCTCAGGTCGTAGGTCTGGTCGGGCGTGCCGTTCCACAGAATGGGCAGCGCGTTTTGCCCGGCCGCGTTCCAAGCCCCCTTGCCCGCCGCCCCCAGGCCAGCCAGGGCGTCGTTGACCCGGTTTATGGCGTAGATCGGGCTTTCCTCGCTTCCGGCCACGTCGGCCGTGACGTAGACCACGGGCAGCAGGTTCTTGTGGTAGAGCCGGCTGGGCTGGGTCACGGTCTGGATGGAAGCGATCTGGGCCAGGGACACGAGCTTGCCGCCGTCGCCGGCCACGGCCACGGCCTCCAGGCTGGCCGCGTCGGGCCGAAAGGCCGGCGGCAGCCGCACCACGATGGGCGCGTCCTCCCGGGCGGCGGCGTCATGGAGCAGGCCGGCCACCGTGCCGTCGAAAGCGGCGGCTACGTCGGCCAGGGCCCGGGCCGGGTCGATGCCGGCGGCCAGGGCCTTGTCGCGCTCGATGCGGATGACGCGCTCAGGCCGCGGATCGTCCACGTACCAGTCCACGTCCACCACGTCCGGGGTGGCCAGCATGACGTCCCGCACCTGGGTGGCCAGGGCCAGGCGCGAGGCGTCGGTGGGGCCGTAGAGTTCGGCCACAAGTGTTTGCAGCACCGGCGGCCCGGGCGGGGCCTCGGCCACCTTGATGCGCGCCCCGTGTCGGGCGGCGATGGGGGTGAGCTGCTCGCGCACGGCCTTGGCGATGGCGTGGCTTTGGAGCTTGCGCTCGCCCTTGGGCAGGAGGTTCACGGCGATCTCGGCTTCGTTTTGGCCGCTTCGCAGGTAGTAGTGGCGGATAAGGCCATTGAACGTCATGGGCGCGGCCGTACCGGCGTAGATGACGGCGTCGGTGGCCTCGGGCCGGGTCAGCGCCGCGCCGGCCAGCTCCCGGGCCACGGCGGCGGTGCGCTCCAGGGTCGTGCCGCGCGGCATGTCGAGGATGACGGAAAATTCGCTCTTGTTGTCAAAGGGCAGCATCTTGACCAGCACGGCCTTGGCCGGAAACAGCGCGCAGGCCCCCATGAACAGCGCCCCGACCAGGCCAAGGAAGCCCCAGCGCCAGGCCGGGCGGGTCAGCAGCCGGTCCATGAGCCAGAGATAAAGCCGCGTGCCGGCGTCGTCCGGGATGGCGGCGTGGGGCGTGGCCACGGGCCTAAGCGCCCGTTTGGCCGTCCAGGGGGTGATGAGAAAAGCCACCATCATGGACAGCAGCATGGCTACGGACGCGCCAACGGGCATGGGCCGCATGTAGGGACCCATGAGTCCGCCCACGTAGGCCATGGGCGCGATGGCGGCGATGACCGTGAAGGTGGCCAGCACCAGCGGCGCGCGCACTTCGCTGACGGCGTCGACAATGACGTCGGACAGCCGCCGCCCTTTGGCGTTCGGCAGCCCCAGGCGGCGCACGATGTTTTCCACGTCCACGATGGGATCGTCGACAAGGATGCCTATGCAGAAAATGAGCGCGAACAGCGTCACGCGGTTGAGCGTGTAGCCCATGAGCCAGTAGGTGGCGAGCGTCACGGCCAGGGTCACGGGCACGGCCACCATGACCACCAGGCTGGCCCGCAGCCCGAGAAACAGCGCCACCACCCCGCCCACGGTGACGGCGGCCAGGATGAGGTGTTCGAGCAGCTCGTCCACCTTGTGCTGGGCCGTGGCCCCGAGGTTACGAGTGACGGTGATTTCCAGGTCGGCCGGCAGCACGTAGCCGCGAAGGCCCTCGATGCGCGTGAGCGCCGCGTCGGCCAGGCGCGAGGCGTTTTCGCCCAGGCGCTTGGCCACGGAGAGCGTCACGGCCGGATGGGCCTCGCCGGGCCGGGGCGCTTCCCGGCCCGGAGCCGCTTCCATGGCCGGGCCGGGCACGATGAAGACGTAGTCGGCCGGGTCGTCGGCTCCGTCGCGCACGGCGGCCACGTCGGCCAGATAGACCGGCCGGCCTTCACGCACGGCCACCACGGCCCGCTCCAGCTCCTTTTGGCTGCGAAAGAAATTGTCCAGCCGCACGGCCACGGCCGCGCCGGCTTCGTAGGTCTCGCCCACGGCCCGGGCGGTGTTTTGCCGGCCCAGGGCGTCCAGCACATCGGCCATGTCCAGGCCCCGGGCGCGCAGCCGGTCGGGGTCGGGCTCCACCATGACCGCCCGCTTGCGCCCGCCGGCCACCACCGTTTCGCCCACGCCCGGGATGCGGCGCACCTCGTCGTTGACAGCGTTGGCCATGGCCCGCAGCTGCCGGCTGTCGTAGGGGCCGCCCCAGAAGGTGACGGCCAGCACCGGCACGTCGTCGATGGAGCGCGGCTTCAAGATGGGCCGCTCGCAGCCCGGGGGAATCCAGTCCAGATGCTGGTAGAGCCGGGCATAGGCGGAAACCACGCTGCGCTCCACGTCGGAGCCGACCTTGAAGCGCACCACGGTAAGCGCCTCGCCGTCGCCGGCCGTGGAATAGAGGTACTCCACACCCGGAATTTCCCAGAGGATGCGCTCCATGGGCGCGATGACCCGGTTTTCCATCTCCTTGGGCGTGGCCCCGGGCATGGACACGTGGACGTCGATCATGGGCACGACGATCTGCGGTTCCTCTTCGCTGGGCGTGGCCCACACGGCCAGCACGCCGGCGCACAGGGCGGCGACGATAATCAGCGGCGCGAGCTTGGCGTCGACGAAATGGGCGGTGAGTTTGGCCAGCCAGTCGCCGTGGCGGCCCGGATGCTCCTGGCCGCTCATTTCCCGGCTCCGGGGGCCAGACGGTCGCCGTCGCGAAGCGTCGCCCCGGCCGGGCAGGCCACCCGGTCGCCGTCGGCCAGGCCGCTTATGATCTCCACAAACCGCTCGTCGCCGGCCTTGCCCTCGAAGGCTTCGGAATCGGTCAAGTAGGTGGCTCCGGCAAAGGCCACGGCGGCAAAGCTGCCGCCGGTCTTGACCACGCGCAGGCGAAGCGCGCCGTCCGGTTCGGCCACGGCGGCCATGGGCAGGTCGCCGCGAAGGCTCAGGCAGGAAGCCGGCAGCAGGAGTTTTTGGGCGGTGCGGGCCGGCACGTAGACCCGGCCGAACATGCCGGCCCGGGGCGGCCCGGTCGCGTCCGGCACGGGATCGGGCAAGGCGCACTTGATTTTAAAGGATCGGCTGGCCGAGTCGATGCGGCCGACCACGGCGGCCACGGTGACCGGAAAGGGCTTGGGGGCCAGCCCCGGCACCGAGGCCAGGATGGTCTGGCCCTGGTGCAGGGCCGGCAGCAGGGTTTCGTCCACCTGGGCGGCCAGGTCGAAGCGGCCGGTGGTGGCGTCCAGCAGCGCCAGGGGCGCGCCGGCGGCCACGAAGGCCCCCTTGTCGACGTAGCGCCGGGCCAGGATGCCCTCGAAGGGGGCGGTGACCGTGGAATAGCCGCGCAGCACGGCCAGTTCGGCGAGGCGGGAGGCCACGGCCTGTTCCTTGGCCCCGGCGGCGTCTATCTGGCGGGCCAGGGCGTCGGCCTCGGCCCGGGCCTTGTCGTAGTCCTCCTGGCTGACGGCCTTTTGGCCAAGCAGCCGGGCCATACGCTCCAGGGTGGTTTTGGCCAAGCCGGCCCGGGCGGCCAGGGCTTCCTTCTCGCGCCGGGCCTGGTCGCGTTCGGCGGCCAGGGCCTGTTCCTGTCCGGCCAGCTCGCGCTCGTCCAGGCGCAGGATGGGCGCGCCGGCCGTGAGCTTTTGCCCTTCCTCGGCCATGACGGCCACCACCGTGCCGGTGGCCTTGCTGGACAGGGTGACGCTTTGTTCGGACTCCACCTGGGCCGGAAACGAGCGGCATTCCACCGCGTCGGCCCGGGCGGCGACGCGAACGGGCACGTCGACCGTGCGGCCTTCGGCTTTTCTGGCCGGTATTTCGCCGGAACACCCGGCCAGGGCAAGGGCCGCGACGCAAAGGATGGCAAGCAGATTTCGCATGTTCCAGGGCATTGCATCGCCTGGAACGCTTGTCAACGGAGGTGTTTGGTTTTTTCGAGGTATCGCCGCGTCCTGCTGCGACTTGTTCCATAGCAAGACCATGGGAAATACAGCGTCTCTGACCCCATGGCCCGCGTTTTTTCGTCCCCTTTCACCTTTCCCCAAGTGGGGGGTCTGGGGGCCTCAGGC
>ALAO01000034.1 GCA_000307955.1 Solidesulfovibrio magneticus str. Maddingley MBC34
GAGGCCTCCGGCGGCTGGGGGCCTGAGGCCCCCAGACCCCTCATCTGGAGGAGGGGTCAGCCCCTGGAGCGGCGAGCCAGACGGCCGGCGCGCAGGCGGTCGAAGAGACTGGCCGGAGAAAGCCGCCGCCGCAGCGCTGACGGCCCGTGGTCGCGCCGCCACAGGCGCAAAAACCAGGCTCCCCACAGCACGAGGCAGGCGTTGTACTGCAGCCATAGCAGAAACAGCACCGCCCCGCCCAGGGAGCCGTACACGAGTTCGTAGCGTTCGCCATGGGCCACGAACTGGCCAAAAGCCGACGTCACCACCCAGGCTGCGGCGGCAAGCATGGCCGACACGCCGGCGATGGCCCGAAGCGGCCGCCGGCCCGGCAAAAAAAGCAGATAGGCGGCGGCGAACATGCCGGTCAGGCAGATAACGCCCCAGGCCGCCGACCACTGGCGCGCCAGGCTCCCGCGCGGCTCCAGGCGCGGCAGATAGGCCAGATACATGGCCGCCGTCAGCGCTCCTAGGAACAACACGCCGGCAATCGCTCCCCAGGCCGCGCTCATAAACCGCGCGGCCAGGGGCGGCCGTTGTTCCGTGGGCGCCTCGCCAAGGGGCCGACGAAGCGCCCGGCGAAACGCGCCCAGAAACAGCCACGACGACCACAGCACAAACACCGCGCTTTCCAGCGAAAATCCCGGCGAGGCCCACAGCAGCCGTCTGGCCCGGGACACCAGCAGCTCGTCGATGAAGGGCGTGAGGATGGCCAGCTGGCGGCGAAGGGCCAGCTGGCCGGTCCAGTTCTCGCCCGATACCGCCCCGCACAGGGCCAGCATGGCAAAAAGCAGCGGCACCGACGACAAGAGCGCGTAAAAGGCCAGAGCGGCGGCCTGGGTCGGTCCGCCCGCGCGGAAAAAGGCGGCCGTGGCCTTGACGGACAATCGTCCGACTTCCCGCAGCCAGGCGGTCATTTCCCGCCGCCGCAACCGGGCCAGGATCAAGGCTTCGCGCCTCCGGCTAGCCAGGCTCTCCAGCCCAGGGGCGCGCCGCTGGGATTGGCCCGGGCGTAGTCGTAAAACCGGCGCAGGAAATCCAACCGTTCCCGGGCCAGGGCGTCGCGGCCCGGGGCGCTGCCGCCGGTGGTCTTGGCCAGATCCGAGCCGCCCAGGGCCTTCTGACGGGCGATGATGTCCTCGAAGGCCACGGCGGGGGCGTTACGCAGCATGTCGACCAGGGTCATGAAGGTGGTGGTGCGTCCGGCCCCGCCCCGGCAGTGGAAATGCAGCCAGACGTCCGGGGGCAGGCTGCGGTAAAACCGCACGAACCGCTCGACCACGGCGTCGTCGGGACGGGTATGGTCGGACACGGCCAGGCGCAGATAGCCCAGGCCCAGGGACGCGGCGGCCTGGGCTTCGTTGACTGCCGCCAACGGACCGAGCGTCAGGGGCGTGGGGCCGCCGCGCTTGGCCTCCCGGGCCACAACGATGTCCGGGCGTTCGTCGATGGCGGCCAAGAGTCCGGCTTCGGCTGCGGCCACGAAAGCGGCTTCGCGGCCCGGATTGCCCTGGTTGTCGGGCAGTCGCCAGGACACGGCGGCGTCGCCAAGAAAGCCGTGGGATTCCCGGCGCAGATCGACGATGACGGCGCGCGGCGGGAACTGCTCACGCATAATGGCCAGCCCGGCCAGGGAGAACTGGCTGCTGCCGGAGATGCGAAGCCCGTTTAAACCTTCCTGGGAGGGTGTTGTAGCCCCGTCCGGCCTGGCCAGGGGGAAAAAGCAGGTGCGAAACCGATGGGGCAGGGCGCTTGCGGCGGCGGCGTCCAGGGTCAAAACCCCGACGTCCGGCTCGGGTTCGGCCCAAGCGACAGCAATCGGCCCGGTCAGGAACAGGGCCAGCGCCACGGCCAGCAGCCCGGCCAGGGGCCAGGGAGCCGCAAGGCGCGTCCGGTGGGACCGTCGGAGGCGGCGGCAGGGCGGCGGCAGGGTGGGCATGGCTTCTTCCGGTTACTGGGCCAGCCCCAGAGCGCTACGGATCTCGGCCCGGGCGGCGGCGTACTGCTGCTGGAATTCCGGACTGTTGAACAGGAAGGCGGCGATGACCGTGCCGGCGATGCGGCCGGCGGCCACGTCGCTGGGATAATGGACGCCGCCGATCTCGCGGTTGAAGCGGTACTGCTCGGCCCGGGCCGCCAGGGCTTGGGCCTTTTCCGGGACCATGTTGGCCAGGATGATGGTCATCAGGGTGCCGTAGGTGGAGTGGCCGCTGGGGTAGGAAGCGTTGCCGGGCTTGGGCACGCAGGGATCGATGGCCGAGCTGGCGGCATAGGGCCGGGGGCGGTCCCAGTGCTTCTTGGCGTTGCCGAGAATGGCGTCGCCGTTTTCCTTGACCGCCTTGAAAAAGGCCGCCGCGACCGGCAGCTTTTCGGCTGTGAACTGGGGGCCGACCACATCGGCGAAGCGGAAGATCTCGCGCGCGGCGTCGGCCTGGGCAAAGGCGACCATGGCCGGGGTGCGTTCCTTTTGCAGTTGCAAGAGCAGGGCGATCTCGTCGCGCTGTTCGGTCGAGTCCATGGCCGGCGGCGGCGGCAGCAGCCGGGCCAGATCGACCTGCTGCGGGTTGACGAAAAGGGTTTCGGACCAGGCAAACTGCGGCAGGGACAGCAGCAGGACCAGCAGGAGCAGGCGGAACCGGGCAAGCATGGCGAACCTCCTCGGGGTGACGGGCAATGGGCCGGCCAGGGCGGCGCGGCCGGGGCTGCCCCACGTTATAGGGCCTTGGCCGGCGGCTGTCACGGCTGGCGCGCTGCAACCGGTCCGGTCTTTGGGGCGACTGACGGGCATTGGCGCAGGGAGAAACGGGATAGGCGCGTCCCCGGCCCGCGTCGGCCTGAAGTGGGACGATTGTGGAACGGATTCTGCAAAGCCTCCAGCACCCAGGGAGGAATTACCTATGTTCGCACCAAGTATCCACGTGGAATGCGTGAGTTTTTTTGAGCCGACCAAGGGGGAATGGCGGGAGGAGCGCGTCAAGGGTCTGGCGGAAGAGGAGTCTTCGCCCTGCCCGGACGACGACGATGAGGACTTTCTTTCCTTCTGCCGCCGCTCGCTGCTGTAATTGCCGGCCGGCTTTGATGGGGCCGACGCCAAACAGGGGGCGGCGTTACGGCGAGGGAGAAGGTATTTCTCGAAACAACCATATTTTTTGAGGCGAATCCCAGCCGAGCCACGATGGCGGCGCAATATTTGCTAGCTTTCGAGAGCCGGGCCGACGCGTTGCTTGTAGCGCGGCCGGTCCCGGCCAGACATTCGGAGGCTTCATGAAACGCTTGCTGTGCATCCTGGCTTTGCTGGCCTTTGCCTTCACGGCCGCCGGCTGCCCGCCGCCGGGCCGGCCCCTGCCGCCGCCCGGCCCGGGGGCCTATCAGCCCGGACCTTACCACCCCGCGCCCGGTCCCGGAGGGCATCCGCCCGGCCCCGGACCCGGCCCGACACCGTATCAACCCGGCCCCGGCCCTTACGGGCATCCTGGCGGCTATCCGCCCGCGCCTTAGGCTTATAAACGCAACAACGCCGGCTCCCCGAAAGGGGGGCCGGCGTTTCGTTTTTCACAGGGTTCTCCTGCGCTGCGCCGTGGAACTTTCGACAAGGCGCGGCCCTGCCCCGGACGCTCGCCGCTGCGCGAAATCCAGCGTCCGGGAGGCTTGGGCGGCGCAGGCCTGCCGGCGGCCGGGCCTTGGCCGCCGTGTCGCGGTTCCTGTTCGCCAGGGGACCAAGCCGAAAGTCCACCAACCGTCGGGGGCTGGCGTGGCGGCGTGTACGCGTCCCTCGGCGTTGGCCGAGGCTCCTACTTCTGGCCGATGGGCGCGCCGGAAGCAAACGCCGGCTCATGCAGGGGCAGCAGGATGTGGGCCGCCTTCTTGATACGGACCATGATGTCGTAGGCCGCGTAGGGATTGACGCAGGTGCCGGGCGGGATGACGTCCATCTCTCTGGCCGTTACGGCCTTGGGCGGAAAGAAATTCTCGTTTATCACGCAAAAGCCGGTGATGACGGCCTGGCCGGCCGGGGTGTCGACAAAGACGGACATGCCGCCTTCGGTGTGGGCCGGGGTGTGGACCAGGCGCAGGCCGGGCAGGATCTCCGTGTCGCCGGTGAGCGCTTGCATCTGGCCGGAATCGATGACGTCTTCAACGTATTCGGCGTTGTAGCGAAAGTCCAGGGGATGCGGGTCGCTCACGTGGGCCAGCTCCCGTTCGTGGGCGTAGATGACCGCGTTTTCTAGGTAGGCGTCGTTTTCGCAGTGGTCGTTGTGCAGGTGGGTGTGGATGACCACGTCGATGTCGGCCGGGGTCAGGCCATACTGGGCCAGTCCCGATTCCAGGGTGTGGATCTTGCCGCCAAGGACCGCCTCGCGGGCGGCGGACTGCACCGGGCGCATCTCGCCGGTGTCCACCAGCACCTTCTTGCCGCCGCCTTCCAGATACCAGCCGTAGATGGGGATGGTGTAGGGCGTGCCGTAGTCGAACTGATAGGTCATCATGCCCTTGTCGAATTCCTTGGAGCCAAGGACAATGGGATGGATCACGTACTTGCCCACAGTAACAAACCTCCGCTACGCGCGCTGAAGTGCTCCGGGCCGCGACGCGTCCCGGAGCGTCGATCGACCGCCCGGGGCAAAAGGTAAGCAGTCGGCGGCGGCGCGGCAAGGGGGGGGCGCGGCCGGGGGCGAGTTGACGGCGGCGGCAAAGACGGACACAACGCCAAGGCGATGCGCGCCGCCTAACGCCCTTGCGGCAGTCGGTTGGTGCCGCGCTTTTTCTGGAAAACGATGGTTTTTTCGCCGTGACGGCGCGCCCGGCCGACCCTGGCCGGGCACCGCATCTGCGCACGCTACGGCGGTCCGCCGCCCGCAAACCGACGCCCACGCTTTCAGGTGACCCCGTTATGATGTATTCCATTCAGATTTTGCGGATCATCGGCATGTTGATGATCGTCTATATCCACGTCGGCGTCTATATGACGCTGGTGAGCAACGTCGGCGATTCCGCTTTTCATGTCATCCCCGACGCGTTCATGTGCAAGGCCTTCATCTTTTTTAGCATCTCCGGCTTCATCATGGCCTTTCTCATCGACATCGGCTACCGCAACTTCCTCGTGCGGCGCATTCTGCGCGTCTATCCGACCTTCCTCATCGCCTGCGTCCTGGCCATCGCCTTGCGCTATCTGCTCTTTGGCCAGCTGCCGGGCAAGGACATGTTTCTGGCCATGACGCTCATGCCCGTGGGCTTCGTGGACTATCCCCTCAAGATCGAATGGACGCTCATTTACGAAGTCTGCTATTATCTCATCATCACGCCATTCGCCTTCCCCAAGACGCGACGCTACTTCGTGCCGTTTCTCTTCGTCTGGCTCGGCGTCATCGGCATCGCCTACTTCGCCTCGGGCATCACGGCCTTTTACGTGCTGCCGCCCTGGAAGCGGCTTTTCGTCTCCTACGTCAACATCTACTTCATCACCGGAGCCCTGGCTTACCACGCCGCCAAGCGCCTGCGCTTTGACTGGTGGCCGGCCTACGTCCTGGCCATCCTGGCCAGCGCCGCCGTGACCGTGGCCACCTCGGAGGCCTGGAAGCTCGAACCCTACAACATGAAGCAGCTGGCCACCTGGAGCCTGTGCACCGCCGTGACGCTGGTTTCCCTGGTCAAGCTCGAAAACCATTTCCAGGCTCCCTGGGTGAAAGCCATCGGCCAATGGGGCGACTACGCCTACGCCGTCTACCTCACCCACGCCCTGGTGGTCGGGGTCTTTTTTTCCTGGCTGGTCTACCGGTACGGCTGGCAGCTCGACAACCGGGCGGCGCTTATTGCCGTGGGGCTCATTCTCGTCGTCGGCTATGGCCTGGGCCGGCTGGATGCCGCCGTGCACGGTTATTTCAAGCGGAAGTTCTCATGAGGCCACGCGGCGGGAAGGCTTGATGTCCGATGTCCTTGCCCCGAAGGCCCCAGGCGGTGGGATTTGTGTGACGCCACGCGGCGGGAAAGGCCTGATGCCCGATGCCCTTGCCTCGGAGGCCCCAGGCGGCGGGATTATCGTGACGCCGCGCGGCGGGAACGGCTGATGCCGGCTTCCCGTTCGCTTCTCGCCCGGGCGGCCGACGCGGCGCTGATCGCCGCCACGGTCCTGGCCTTGGGTTGGGCCGGCCGGGAGGTCGCCGTCGATCTCCGGCTCACCCGCCTTCAGGAGCAGGCGGCCAGGCGCGTGCCGCATTTTCCCGACGCGGCTTCGCGCACGGCGTTCACCGCAGCCGCCGACCGCGAAAAGGCTCCGTGCGCGTCGTTTCTCGGCAAAAAGCCGCTTGTCGTCCTGACCATCGGCCAGTCCAACATCGCCAATTCCGCTTTGGGCGAGTATACGCCACGCCACCAAATCGGGAATTATTTCGAAGGGTCGTGCTATGTCGCAGCCAATCCGCTTTTAGGCACGTCGGGGGAGCGGGCGGCGGCGGTGCTTGATTTCGTCGACGCGGCCCTGGAGGCGGGGCTCTACGACAGCGCGCTTGTCGTGCCCCTGGCGGTGCAGGGCTCGTCGGTGTGGAACTGGGCGCGCCACGGCGATTTGCGGCCGGTTCTGGAAAGCACGCTGCGCCGCCTGGGCGAGATGGGGATCAAGCCCAATCTCGTGCTCTACCATCAGGGCGAGGCCGATTGTCTGGTGGGCATGGACGGCGGGCTGTACGCCGAAGCCTTGGACAACGTCATCGGCGATTTGCGGCGCATGGGCGTTGCCGCGCCGGTAGTGGTCTCGCACGTCAGCCGCTTCAAGGAACTCGATTGCCCGGACGCCGATCCCGGGGCGTGTTCACGCATTTGCCCGGACATCCGGCAGGCCCAGGCCGGGGTGGTCGATGCCTCGCGGGGCGTTTTCGCCGGTCCGGACACGGATCTGGCCGTGCCCGAGCGGTTCGACGGCTACCACATGACCGATGCCGGCCGCCGCCGCTTCGCCGCCATGCTGCTGGAAACCGTGCGCACCCTGCCCCAAACGCCCTAGCGTCGCCTCTCTCTCCCATATGGGGGGTCCGGGGGCCTCAGGCCCCCGGCCGC
>ALAO01000035.1 GCA_000307955.1 Solidesulfovibrio magneticus str. Maddingley MBC34
CCCGGCCGCCGGAGGCATCTTCCCTCTCGTCAACTCACCCGTCACCGCGGCCATCGCCGCAGATGGTGAAGCGCAGGCGTTTTTTTGCTTTCACTTCTTCCCAGGTCGGTTCCTGCCAGGGGATGGCGGTCTGTCGCGACGGCGTGACCACGACGTGGCCGCCGGGGTAGCCGGCCACGTCCACGCGCACCGCTCCTTCGCTGTTGCGGGCCTTGGGATTAAACGACGCCAGAAACGCGGCGGCGTCGGCCACGGCCGCGTCGTCCCAGACCGCGCCGGGTAGTTTGCGGGCCACCCCCAGGGGTCCGGGCAGGTCGCGCACCTTGAAGAGCAGGTCATCCGGGCCGGCCTCGCGCTCCAGGGCCGTGTTGTCGGCCTGGTTGCGGCCAATGGCCAGCCAGCGGTCGCCGGCCCAGAACTGGCGGCCGATGTTGGCCAGGTCGAAGTCGGTGGGCCGGGGCGTGCTGCTGTGCATAAACAGCGGGAAAAATCGTTTGGCCGAGGGTTGTTCGGTGAGCAGGCAGCCGCCGGCCGGGGTGGGAATCTCGGTCAGGCGAAAGTGTTCGGCCAGGGCCATCTGGTCCTTGCGGCCGCGCCCGTTCATGCCAAACAGTTTCTCGCGGTCGACCAGCCCGCTTTTCTCGGCGTCCGATTCGGGCAGTCGCTTGGCGCACAGCGGCCGCAGCAGAATGCCCTTGGTGCCGGAGTCGCGGATGATGATGTTGAGCGCGTCGATGCGTTGGGACATGGGACGCTGGCCCACCACCTCGCCGGAGATGATGAAGCTCGCGCCGTAGTCGGCGAGCATGGCCTTGGCCCGGCGTAGCATGAGGATCTTGCAGTCCACGCAGGGATTTAAAAATTTGCCCAGGCCATGGACCGGGCCGGCCGAGAGCATGGCGACGTACTCCTCGGCCACGTCCACCGGGATGATGTCGAGGCCGTAGATGGCGCGCCAGTGGTCGATTTTCTGGGGCTTGCCGAAATAGGGGCTGACGAAATGCAGGCACAGGACATCGAGGCCTTGGGCGGCGATGGTCTTGGCGGCCAGTATGCTGTCGAGGCCCCCGGAGAAAAGGGCCAGGGCGTGGTAGGATTTCATGGGGCGTAGCTAAAGCCTCGCCGGAAGGAAGGCAAGGGGCGGGACGGGAGTCGCCTTGGTTGCCGGGCGGCAGGCTTTTTGCTACTAGGTCGCTCTTGCGCCCAAACACCATTGCCAGGAGCACGGCGACATGGCCAAAAAGCCCGCTTTAAGCCCCGAAGAGTTCCGCAGCGAAGCCCTCGCCACCGCGCTCACCACCATCGAGCGCAAACACGGTCAGGGCGCCGTCATGCGCCTGGAAGATTCCGCCCATGTAAAGATCCCGGCCATCCCCACCGGCTCCATCGGCCTCGATCTCGCACTCGGCATCGGCGGCATCCCCAAGGGCCGCATCACCGAAATCTACGGCCCGGAATCCTCGGGCAAGACCACGCTGGCCCTGCACATCATCGCCGAATCCCAAAAGCTCGGCGGCACCGCCGCCTTCATCGACGCCGAACACGCCCTCGACGTCAACTACGCCCGACGCCTGGGCGTCAACACCCCGGAACTGCTCATCTCCCAGCCCGACTTCGGCGAACAGGCCCTGGACATCGCCGATCTCCTCGTGCGTTCCAGCGCCGTGGACGTGGTCGTCATCGACTCGGTGGCCGCGCTCATTCCCCAGGCCGAACTCGAAGGCGAAATGGGCGAAACGCAGGTCGGCGGACAGGCCCGGCTCATGTCCCACGCCATGCGCAAACTCACCGGCACCATCCACAAGTCGCAGACCTCGGTCATCTTCATCAACCAGATCCGCATGAAGATCGGCATGACCGGCTACGGCAGCCCGGAAACCACCACCGGCGGCAACGCGCTCAAATTCTACGCCAGCGTGCGCCTGGACATCCGCCGGATACAGACGCTCAAGGACAAGGAAGAAACCTACGGCAGCCGCTGCCGGGTCAAGGTCGTCAAAAACAAGGTCGCGCCGCCCTTCCGCGAAGCGCTGTTCGACATCCTCTACGGCACCGGCGTGTCCCGCGAAGGCGAGCTCATCGACATGGGCGTCGAAGCCGGCATCGTGGACAAGTCCGGAGCCTGGTTCGCGTTTGGCTCCGAACGCCTGGGCCAAGGCCGCGACAACGTGCGGGCCTTCCTGCAGGAACATACCGACATCCGCGACCAGATCGAAGGCAAACTGCGCGAACACCTCGGCTTCGCCGAATACGTGCCGCCGCCTACGCCCGAAGTGATGGAAGAAGAAGACGGGATGTAGGGCGAGAGACGAGAAGAAGAGAAGAGTGCCTCCGGCGGCCGGGGG
>ALAO01000036.1 GCA_000307955.1 Solidesulfovibrio magneticus str. Maddingley MBC34
CTTTCAGGTGAAACTGTCCAAGAAACCCTAGACCGCTACAGTCGCCCCGTTTGATGAAAATGGTGTTAATTTGGTTGGTTGCGGTTTTCCTTGCGAAATAGCATGGAATTTTGGTAGCAAATACTGTTTCGCGTACTGGTGCTCTTGGTCTTGTCATTTTCTGATTGCGATGGCCGGAAAAGGGACTTCGATTTCAGCCTGAGAGGTTTCTTTGTCTCGCCAAGTCGGTCGTTGTTATGCAAATCGGATGCGTAACGGTGAAGTTCTGCATGAATAAGAACCCCCTGGGCGAACGTGATGTTTGTGCGAAGTTTATTGCCACTGTCTTGGTCAAGACGGCTTTTGGGGATGATAAATGCATGAGGTGATGGCTTTGGAGTTTTTAGTTTTGTTGTTTTAGCGTTTTACCTCTTTGTCTTGTGGTGGTTGACCGATGCTCTGTATTTGTGTTCGGCCTTTCTAGGCAATGTGAGATGTGTTCTTGTTTGTTTATTCTGTTATGATCGATTTGTTAAAAATCGATCATTCGGCAACTTGTTAACGTGGTTTAACTTGTATTAACGGATACTTTCTGATGTTTAAGAATATTGTTACGTTGGTGTTGGGATGTTTTCTTGCTATTTGCGTGCTTGAAATTGGATTGCGTGTTTATAATCCGTTTGGATTTAGACTTAGGGGGAGTACGATTGTATTGCCTCACGACGTTGCGTATAGAATTGATAATGATAAAAACGATAAGCTTGACAAGGTTATATATCATTCCAAAAATAGTCTTGGTTTTCGCGGTGAGGAGTTGACCAATGAGAATAGTTTTAAAGTCTTGACGGTCGGGGGAAGTACGACTGAGTGTTTTTATGTGTCGGACGGAAAAACGTGGCCAGACTTGTTGGGGGCTTCGTTGAAAATGCGTTTTAAAAATATTTGGTTTAACAATGCCGGGCTAGATGGCATGTCCACAATCGGTCATATAAAATTGTTGGAGCAAGTTGTTAATCGGATTAAGCCAAATATTATTATTTTTTTGGTAGGAATTAATGATGTCTCTGTTTCTTCTGTTGGCAACAAGTATGATAATGCTGTCATTTCTCAGATGCAGGGAGTAATTGAGAGGGTGTCGAGTTATCTTGAAGTTGTTAATGTGTTCTTGAACCTTTGGCGCTATTATCAAGCGGATAGAATGGGTCTCGTGACTCGTCCGATTTATCATGGTAATGCATTAAAAGATGCGTATGCGACAGCATTGATCCCGGAATCAGAATTGAATAAAAAGCGAGAAGAAATTAAAGCTGTGATCAGTAATAATCTAATGGAGTATAGCGTAAGAATAGAGAAAATAATTGCGGTTTGTCGTTCAATGAATTGTGTGCCTGTTTTTTTGACGCAGCCTTCTCTTTTGGGCTGTGTTGGCAATCCTCGTTGTGGCGGCAATATTGGATATGCTTTGCGGTATGGAGTTCCAAATTTGTTGGTTGCCGAAGAATTGGAAGCGTATAATGAAGCCTTGAAAAGGGTAAGTGAAGAAAATGATGTTTTGAGTGTCGATATGGCAAATATGTTGGATATGGATGAACGTTTTTATTATGATGCAGTTCATTATACAAATGAAGGATGTGAAGCGTTCTCCTTGGCCCTGTCTCCGGCAATTGTTAAGTTGATTTCCAAGGTAAGACCTGATTTGGTGATACGTTAGATTGCTGCTCGCTGACTTGCCCATGGCTTGGGTGAGGCAGATCGCCCAGGTCGCCACGCCGAACTCCTGCATGGACGAGTAACCTTCGGGCCGTACCGGATCTGGCGCCGCCAGCGCCATTTTAGGGAAGTGGGCGAGGGCATCAAGATGACCAATGTCGTCCGTTATGCCATGCCTTGCGTCGTTATCGGCTTTAGCGTCCACAAACTGGTCGTCGCGAAAAAGGCTGGAGCAGATTTTCGAGTTTCGGCGACAGACAATCCAGACCTTGACGAGCCAAGGTCTCGACGACTGGAGTTGCCCCTTCTGAATCGGGCAGTCAGCGTTGTCGAGTGTCCTTGTCTACCCCACGTGGTCAACATGGTCGAGCTGGTGATCCGAGATAGCTAAGGGAACTGCCGAGGGGGTCAATTGTCGACGCTGATTTCGCCCTCAAGGGGGTCAATATTCCATGCTGGTAGACAGATTCCTGAGGAATGGTTATCCAGGCACCCCAATGTCCGAATGTCAGGGGGGCGGGTAGAATCGTTAGTTTGTTATCTCCTCCTTGTTTTTCGTAATTATACGCCTCCCGGTTTAGTGGTGCTGAAATATGAATGGTTGGAATCGTGTGTGCAACAGGCCGTTGCAGGCTCATCTCAAGAGTCGTTCCCTATTCTTCGAGAAGCCATATTGTTTAATTCCCCATGTTACGATGCGTAACATTCGTATTTTTGGGCGTTTAATCCTTAGAACAAAGAATAGCATGGGTGTTGTTCATGCGTTGGTGTTGTGAAATATGGTAAAACGTCAACGATTGACAGTATTTTCTTTCTTTGTCCTATGCGTCGGCTTTGTAGCCGCACTTGTTGTTCTGCTTTTATGTCCGTCGCATTTTTCGCTGGTCTATATTGTTGGCGCAGTTAGCCTCTTGTTCTTTTCAATGTCCCGGTCATTATCCATTCGCACGAACTTTGGACTTGGGCTTGGGATTTTCTTGAGCGCCATGGTTGTGGGGGATTTGGCCTCAGGCCTTCTTGCAGAAGTATGTATTGCACTGGAATATCTGCAGAGTAGTGCGGTTAATGCGCTCATCGATGGCCGCGAAGCAGTCAAGATCTGGCTTTTGACCCAAGGGTGCAGTCTGTATCCGAATATGCAGGATTACCCTTTTCTGGTTACCCTTTACACGCCGCTCTATCATTGCCTTGCCGCTGCAATCGCCGTCCTTGGTATGGGGAACAATGTGGCGGTTGCCGCCCATCTGGTTAGTTACGCCGGTTGGCTCGGGCTCCTCGGCGTGATGGTCTGGATCATTCACCGGCAGGCGCAGAGTCTGTTTTTTGCTCTAACCGTTCCCCTTGCCTTTGCCGTGAGTCCTTATCTCACAAGATACCTTGTGCATATCCGGCCGGACTTGCTCGCATGGTGCTTCGCTTTCGCGGCCGTGGGTCTATTTGCCGCCAAGCCCCAAACCGAAGATACGAGTTGGCCGGTTGGGACAGCCCTCCTTTTGACCGCAGCCCTTTTCACCAAACAGCAAAGCATGGCCGTATGTTGCGGATTGGCAACCGCCTTTGTGGTCCAGGGCATCCGGTTTGGCCAATGTCTACGCCTGACGTTGCTTGTCGGCGGCATCAGTTGTGCGATTGTTTTGGCGCTCCAGTGGGCGACAGACGGGACCTTTCTGGTGCATACACTCTGGTATCCGGCAAAGCTGGCGGCTGATCCCTCCGTCACCCACCTTGGCAACGCCTGGCCAAGGTTCGCAAGTTTCGTCCGGGCTTATTGGGGCCTGATTGTGATCTGTCTTCTGGGGCTGACCGACGGTTTGCGACGACGCAGGCTGCATCTTTTCGACTGGCTGGCCCTGGTTCATGTCCCGTTTCTCGTCAAACTGGTCAGTACCTGGGGAGCGGACAACAATTATTTCATTGGAATGCTCATCATTCTGACGCTTCGTGCCGGAGTTTTTCTGGCCGAATTGGCCACGGCCAAGCCAGCTTGGCAGCGCGCCATGGCTTATGGTCTCTTGCTGGGACTGCTGCCCATGCATCCAATTATTGGAGAACGGACCTGCGTCGCTTTCTCTTCCTCTGTGCCAAACGAACTGGAGACCCTGCTCAAAGAGGCGGGGGACGGCCCCATCCTTATTAATGCCGAAGGAGCCGCCCCCTTGCTTGCCTCCCGAGGGCAACAACTTCGTTTTTTCGATGGCACGGAAACGCAGTTTTTTGAAAAAGTAGGAATGTGGTCATTTAATCGTTCCCGAATGGCGGCGGATATTGCCAACTGTCGGTTTCCGACAATTATCCTCGCCCCGACTTTCATCGATCCAGAAGTTTTGCTGGCCGTGAACGGCACCTATTTTCTTTCTCAAAAAGTATCGCTTTACTCGATCTATCGTCCCCGCCCTGGGAAGCACTATGCGCTCGCCGAACCGGGAAGGCCGGCAGAAAACGTCCGGCCGAATTCAGTCGTGTCCCTTGTCCGTTCGCAGGGTCTTGAAGCAGGGAGTGAATTTGGGGCGCGTTTCACGGGCCGAGCCGAGAAGGGCGAAAAGGGCGAAAAGGGCGAAGCCATTTATGCCGTCGCTGCGGACAAGTCTGTGCAGACAGCCCGACTTGTTTGCTACCCGAAGGTTTCGCATCTTGGGCAAGACAGCTGGATTGAGGTCGCTTGGTCAAACGACGGAGTCCTCTATCATCCTTTCCTGCGGTATGAGGGCTCGGCTTCGGACAATGCCACAGCCCTCTTCGAACCCCGCTTGGAGGGCGCCTTTTCTCCCAAGAGCGCCGAGTTCGCCATCCGCCTCACGCTTTCCGGTTCGGCTAAACTTTGGTCGGGCGACAACGCGCCAATGCTCCTGTCGCTCGATTACGGCCCATGAGGTTCTTCAGGGGGGAGCGGAGGTTTTCAGGACATCGGGGCAGACATTGGCCCGTGCAGAGGCAGACGGAGGGGATATCGGCCCCCAGGTAGCCCCTACGCCTTCACCTCCGGCAATCCGTCTTAGAAGGTGAGTCTGCATTTTCATCAATAGGAAACACCTCTGAATTGGATACTTTGTATTCCGAGCAATAGTCGTCTGTATATCTGTGTCGTATCGATCAGCACACCGTCAACAGGCAGACGACGTGCCTGTGGCGCGCAAGTTGAAGGCCAAAGAAGGAATAATGCCGTATGACTTCCGACTCCCGTGTTCCCATGCCCAAAGTAGCATGGGTGGTGCCAACCACGCGCTGCAATGCCAGATGCCGGACATGTCAGCACCATTACCAACGTTTTGGGCAAGATATGGCCATGGACATTTTCGAGAAGGTTTGCGTTCAACTGTTGCCGTCACTTTTTCGCATCCAACTGGTGGGGCTCGGTGAGCCGCTACTGGCCCCTCGATTTGACGCCATGCTTGAGACCTGCCTGGATAAAGGCGTGACCATCTATTGCATCTCCAATGCCACATTGCTGACCGCAGAACGCATCCGTACTTTGGTAGAGGCCAACGCCGAACTCATGATCTCCCTGGACGGTGTATCTCAGGCAAGTCTGGCCTACCTGCGACCAGACATCGACTTGGACAAAATCTTCCGTGTCTTCGCCATGCTCAAAGAGTGCCGGGATGCTCATCCCGAAAGCACCTTCCGCTTGACCACCAACACCGTCGTCACCGGAACAACGTTGTACGAGATGCCCGACATCGTGGACTTCGGCCTGCGCCACAACGTGGACATTATTTCCTTCGCTGATCTGATCCCCCACCATTTACACCACGTGAATCCTGTGTTGGCAGAGGATATCCCCTCAGCCCAGCCGGAGGCCCTCGGACAGGCCTTCGCCCTGGCCCTGGCCCGTGCCCGCAATAAGCCCGTACGCATCGCCTGCCCTCCCTACTATCACTCCTTGGCTAATGGTCCGGTTGCCGAATCGCTGGATCCGGAGGACGTCACTCCGAACGAACGAACGAGCCGTCTAGGGAACGCGTCGATCTTTCCCCAACGGTGTTTCATGCCCTGGACCCACGTTAACATCGAGATAGACGGAAGCATCACCAGTTGTTGCGCCTCCACGGAACGTTTGGGCTCTCTGGCCGACCAGGAGTTCGTCGACATCTGGAACGGCGCGCCCTATCAGAATTTTCGCAGGCTGATCCATGGCAACAATCCCCCCATATCCTGCCGCCTATGTAATCTGCATGCCGGAGTAAATGGAGGCAATCCCTCATTTTATGAGGATTTCATACGGCGTAATCACTGTGGTTCTCTGGCTTTTCCCGGACCGGATGTGATCCCCAAGGACGGGGCGATGCTTACCGCCACCGACGTGGGGCCCGCCGTGGTGATGCCCCGGGGCGGGCGGTTGCGCGTACGAACCGGAAACGCCGCATTCGTGCTTTTGGACATCGACAGCCAGCAAGCCGAAAGACTTGTTACCGGCTCCATGTCTGTGGGCAGCGCCCCCCCTGAGGCCTTTGATACCAGTGGCAATCGCCTCTTACTGCCTCTACCTCCCGGCCATGCCGCGGATATTGACATCGATTTCGATCTGGCTTGGCTTCAACCGCACTCTGAAATCCCCAACCTGACCATCCGGGCCGTGACCCTACTTGCGGACCGTTGGAACGCACCTGCCGCAGCCCAACGGCGCCTAGACATCGCCCGTCGGGTTTACTCCGACGTCATCGTCGCATTGGAACAGGCCCTGCGCCAGTGGCAGGACGGCCGCTCTAAGCCAGAAGGGACGGCAGTGGTGTTTGGCTTTGGCGACTTGGCGCAGGTCGTGGAGGCGGAGGCTGCGAACCTCGGTATCCACTCTCTTGGTTTTATGGATTTCCGCCCCACCCTGTTTCAGAATATTCAGGTGAACGGACTGGAAATGCTGTCACGGCTACGCCCTGATGTAGTCCTTTTGCCCGTGCCCCCCCGCACCGGGATGCTGCACGACCGCATTCGCCAAGCCAGCCAGGACGCTGGGGCCGTTCTGCTTGAAGCCCGCTGACCGACCAAAACCGAGTCTGGCGCAGCCGTCCTTGTTGAAGAGCACTCCGACGGATTTATTGGCGAGAGCAGAGGCGAAAATCTTCTTACAAGACACGTGAAAGGAATTGCTGCTTCGACGCGAGCAGTGGAAATCGATCACGTTGGCTGCAGTTCATCTGTGACGCTGGCTCATGGCCTCCTTTCGGAGGCAACGGCCTATCAGCGTGTTGAAAAACTCCACCAAGTGACCGAGAATCCAGCCATCGGACGGATGGAGGTG
>ALAO01000037.1 GCA_000307955.1 Solidesulfovibrio magneticus str. Maddingley MBC34
AAGCTGGCCGAAAAGACCATGACCGCCACCAAGGACGTGGCCGGCTTTATTACCACCATGCAGCAAAGCGTGCGCCGCAACAGCGCCAAGACCGACGAGACCACCCGGGCCATCGCCGCCGGCACGGATAAGGCCCATGCTTCCGGGGTTATGCTGGAAGAGATCGTGGGCATCGTCTCGCGCACCTCGGATCAGATCCGCTCCATGGCCGCAGCCGCCGAAGAACAGTCGGCCACCACCGAGCAGATGCGCCAGACCGCCGAGGAAATCAGCCGCATCTCCCACGATACCTCCGACGCCATGGCCGCCTCGGCCCGGGCCGTGACCTCACTTGCCGGCCAAGCCCGGGAGCTGGAAACTGTCATCTCGGGCCTGGAAACAGGCCAAGCCGCTCTGCCGGCCTAGAGCGCCGGCCCACAGCCCTCCCTGAAAATCAAAAGGCGCCTGCTCCGGATCGGAGCAGACGCCTTTTGCTTCATTGTCGGCCTGCGGCCTGGGCAGATCGGCCTAGGCCAGCAGCCCCACGAAGCGGCCCGTCACTTGACGCAGCCGGCGACTCAGCACCCGGCCAATGTAGAAAAGCGTCTTGATGGCGAGCTGCGGCTCGACCACGGCCAACTCGTCAAAATTTTCCCGGGTAAGGATGAGCAGGCGCACGTCGGTCTTGGCCACCACCGTGGCCGAGCGCGGTTCGCTGTCGAAAAAGGCGATCTCGCCAATGACGGCGTCTCGGGCCAGGTCGATGATGTGGCGTTCGCTGCCCCCGGCCTCTTCCTTTTGGATGGTGACCACGCCTTTCTCGACGAAAGCCAGGGAAGTGGCCTTGCGGCCTTCCTGGATGATCGTCGTGCCGGCTGGGAAGCTCTTGACCTGCATGTAGCCGGCGATCCGGCGCACTTCCTCCCAGCCTAGGGCCGCGCCGAGCTTGAGGCCGTCGAGCAGGGCGGCGATGTCGTCGATGTCGCTGTCTTCCATGGCGAGTCCTCCTTGGGGCTTGGCTGGCGGCCTGTCGCCCTTGCCGGACAGGCCTCGAATTTCTTATAGGATTTGTCCCCAAAGGAAAAGGAGGCCGCCATGTTCGTTGTGCTGTTGCATTATAGCCAACCCCTTGAGGTCATTGACGGGCTGCTCGATGCCCACAGGCTCTATCTGGACGAAAACTACGCCCGGGGCGTGTTTCTGGCTTCGGGCCGTCGGTTGCCGCGCACGGGCGGGGTGATTCTGGCCAGGGCGGCCAGCCGGGAGGCCTTGGAGGCGATCCTGGCCGAAGATCCCTTTGCCAAGGCCGGTGCGGCCAGCTACGAGGTCATCGAATTCCTGCCGGGCAAGGTCGCCCCGGGACTTGAGGGATTGCTGGCCTAGCGCTCGTTTTGCTGTTTCGCATTTTACATGAAACTAAAGGTGTCCTATTTTTTGCCGATAGGAAACAGGGTATCGGTTTGCAACCGCGCTGCCGCGCGTTTCCCCAAAGGAGGAAATATGGACATTCGGTTTGATGCACCAAGCGCCATGGCGAGCGATTCGACAAAAGCCTACCAAGAGGCCAGTAAGCTGTCGCGGACAGCGGATTCCCTGAGCGCGGTCGCCATGGAGGGACAAACGGACAGCGAAACAGCAAAAGGCACGGACACGGTGGAGATCTCCGAAGCAGCTCGTAACAAGCAGCGGCAGTATGCCGAAACGGCATCTGACGGCGCCCTTGCAAACCAGGCCCAGGCGACAAACGAAAGCGTAACAGAGGAAAATACGACGAGTACTCGCGAGATGTTATTGAAACAAATTCAAAAAGTGAAAGAGCAACTCGACGAAGCAAATTCGCGCTTGGCTGCTGCAACGGCAAAGCATCAAAGCTCAAGCGGCGGCGAAGGAAAAGAGCCTTCGCAGGAGGCCAAGGCAGACAATGATGGCAAAGACGTCTCCGGGACCGAGGTTTCCGAAGGCTCGCAAGATCCTGAAGTAAAAACCATCATGTCTGAAGTAAACCAACTCACGGCGACGCTGGTGACGCTCAATGCCCAATTGCTGAAGGAAGAGCAGAAAGGCGGTGCGGCTGGAACCACGGGGAGCGCCGGCATCAATGAAGGTTCAGGCTTGAGCGGCGGACTTGGCGAACGCCTGCCGCTCAAAGCCTAACTCTTCAGTTTTCAGGGCCAGTGCTTCAGGCCCGTCAAGAATCTTTACCGGGAAGGCCAGCGGGCTACCAGGAGAGCGTCCGGGTGTTGTCCGTAAACAATGCCGCGCCGGTCATGTCCGGGGTGGTCAGTTTTACGCCGTCGAGGAAGTCGCTTGCCGCCACGCCGTACTTCCGGCTGCACATGGGGCAGACCAGCACCGTGCCGCCCTTGATCACGATCTGCTGGAGCAGCGCCTGCTGTTCGGCGAAAACCCCGCTTTCCTTTTTGCTGGCGATACGCACCGCCTTGTCGTTGAGATAAATGGTCAGGGGATGGCCGCGCTGCAACTGGCTTTGGCCAAAGCTGATGGCCATGAGCGAACGGTGATCGTCGTCGCTGGTCAGGTTGATGAACAGTGGATCGGACGCGCCGGCTTGGCAGAAGGTTGCCGGGAACAGCAGGCAAAACAGCAGCCAAATGATGATGAGGGTGGCGTGTTTCATGGCCTTCTCCTTGAGGGGATGGGCCGTTTATAGCACTATGCTTGTTGTTTATGCAACTTTGCCGCGAGGAGCAGCGCGGATACGCAGTTTCAGCGAGCTTTTCAGTGGAGAACTCGCTGGAGACTTGCGTCGCTGCGGAAACAATTGTTGCTTAATATCATGTTTTTTGAATGCAAGGGATTCGGTTGTTGAGTTAATCTTTAAATGAGACGAAGCAGGTGTTGTCAGGCAAAACACCAATGTCATAGCGCGGCGCTGATGTAATTATTCGATATGGTCCGTAGTATGTTTTGATATGACTTCTAAAATCAAGACCGTAGTATCTTAAGTAAAAATTTGGAAAGTATTCGTTTCCTAGTCGAGGTTCGATAAGTTTGCGAAGTACCCTGTAGCTGTTGCTTATGTTTTCAAACGAAGGAGAGTATCCAATATTATTACGTATGTAAATGTCATGGCATTGCATGTCGTCTTTAACTTTCTTGAGGTCGTATGCAAGTTTTGGCATGATGTTACTTTCCCAGGCTTCCTGAGAAGAAAGAAGATTGCCATATATATTGCCGATGATTATAAAATTGCAAATAAGGTAAGCATTTATTGCTAATAATATTGTTTTATACAATTTATGATTATAGAGAAGAATTATCGCATCTATTGAAACAACACAAGTCAAGGCACCGAGCGACAAGAAAGTCCTTGGCTGTAAGACGGGTTTTATTAATAGCAATTGAGGAAAGTGAGGTGCTATGATCATAAAAGGTATGAGAAAAATATAAAGAGTAGATTTTTGTATAAAGTGAATAATTTTTGATTTCTGAAAAATACTTCGCAATGACATTGTAATAACGACATATATGTTTATAATAATGATAAACCAAAATGGTGTTCCGACCCAGTCTTTGTAGATATATTGAAGATAATCTTTTACGTTTGTCGCAATGAGATGGATCCAGTTGTCTTTGAGAAAAACAGTTTCCGAATGGCTTATTCCCCATTGTGAAGTAACGGGAGTAATGAATTGAATTTCACAATAATATGCAATGAAAGCCAGGATGAATCCAGCTATAGAGGGAGTGTGTGTTTTAATTATTTTGCAAGTTGGTTTTGTTGTGCGAAGATCGTGAATAATGTTTTGGCAAAGCAGCACAAGAAATAGCCCTGTGGCAATTTGGTATATGTTTAAGCATGCTAATATACAAATAAAAGTAATGATTATTCTTGTAGAAATATGTTTAACGGAAAGAAAAATTGTAGGCATGCTTGATGTTAATATTGCAAGTGACAGCCAAGGGGCATAGAATTTGTAAGATAGATTCTCGAAAATGTACGGAAAAATGCAGAGTGGCGCTAAGTATATAATTAATATTGGTTTGTGTCTGCAAAATACGTAGCCGATGGCGAGGCTGGAGGCTGTGATGATGAGGATGGCGGCAATCTGTGTAAAAGGAGAGGCGTCGGCATTTGTCCCAAAAAAAAATATTTTTGAAAACAAATATGACAAAAAACGCCCCTCTTGTTCCCAGCCTTCGTTGTTGAGGATAGTTTTTATGATGTCATCTCTGTATAGAAAATTTGCCCTTAAGACCGAGAGGTATGTCGTGATGTTTATAATGATGAGTACCAAAAAATATTTTCGAACTTCTGGTTTTAGGCACCAAGAGTAAAACCTGTCGAAGGCAGCCGCAGTTTGATTGGTGATCGCTGCGCTCATGAAATTCCTTTTTGTGAACGACGTTCCTAGTTCTTGCTTCAGCCGCAAAAAACAAGAGGCCAGGGCGTTGGCCCTGGCCTCTTGTTCAATATTGGTAGCGAGGGAGGGAATTGAACCCCCGACACTGCGGATATGAGCCGCATGCTCTAACCATCTGAGCTACCTCGCCAAACCGTCATGCAGCGCAGAAGCGGGTATGTAGCGGAGCCGGACTCTCTTGGCAAGCTTTTTTTTGCGGTCCGGCTCATTTCGGCCAGAAAAAAAACACCGCTCCAGCCAACGCCAGTCGGTACCAGGCAAAGGGGCGCAGGGTAATCCGCTGAACCAACACGATAAACGCCTTCACCGCAACTAAAGCCGAAACAAAGGACACCACGAAGCCGATGCCGAGCACCCCGAGGTCGTCGGCCGAAAACAGCGCGGCGCTCTTATAAAAATCGTAAAGCGTGGCCGCGAACATGAGCGGCACCGCGCCGATAAACGAATATTCCGCCGCCAGGCTGCGCTTGGCCCCAAGGAGCATGCCGCCCATGATGGTGGCCGCCGAGCGGGAAAATCCCGGCCACAGCGACAAGCATTGGAAGCAGCCGATGCCAAAGGCCAGGCCCGGCGTCATCTCGTCCAGGCTGTAGTAGCGGTCGCGCTTCTTTCGCCGCTCCACCACAAAGATCATGATCGCCCCCACGGCCAGGGCCAGGGCCACGCTCCAGGGATTAAACAGGTGCGCCTTGATGGATTTGCGCGCGGCAAGGCCCACCAGTCCGGCTGGCAGCGAGGTCAGAAACAGCATCCACAGCCCGCGAATGCCGGAAAAGGCGTGGTGCGGCTTGGGTGAGACCAGCCACCAGAAGCGTCGCCAATACAGGCACACCACGGCCAGGATGGCCCCAAGCTGGATGATGACGTCAAAGCTGTCGGCTTTATCGCCCGTAAAGCCGATCAAGTGCCCGACCAGGATCAGGTGGCCGGTGGAGGATACGGGCAGAAATTCGGTAGCGCCCTCGACGATGCCGAGGACCACGGCGGCCAGGGATTCGGTCATGGGAAGGGTGTCTCCTCAAGGCGGTATGTGGTGCCGGGTCTATCCAAAGCCCGGGCAAGTTGCAAGCCGGCCCGGCCTCGTGTATGCACTGGACCCGAGCAAGGAGGCGAGATGGCCACGATCATGCCCCAGGGCGAACTGCTGCGGCGCGCCGTCAAATGGATCGACGAGCAGCGCGAGCTGACCGGCAAGCCGGTTGGTGCGCTCATCGACGCGGCGGCCATGCAGTTCAACCTGAGCCCCAAGGACGCCACGTTTTTAAGCGGTTTTTTCACGGAGCGGGAGGAGCCCCGGCCGTAAGCGCGGCCTCGGCGAACACCCGGCAAAGCGCCTCCCGGCCAAGACCGGTTTTGCCGGAGAACACCACGGGCGGGAAGGCGGGTTGCGCAAGCTCCCGCCACTCTTTTTTCCGGGCCTCCCGGTCGCGCTGGGGCACTTTTTCCGCCTTGGTCAGGGCCACCAGCACCGGAATGCGCCGGGAGCGCAGCCAGGAAACCAGTTCCATGTCCAGGCGCTGGGGCGGCAGGCGGCAGTCGATAAGCGCCGTCACGGCCCGCAGGGTCTTGGTGGTGGCCAGATAGGCCTCGATGAGCTTGGCCCATTTGTCCCGCTCCTCCTTGGAGCAGCGGGCATAGCCGTAGCCGGGCAGGTCCACCAGACAATAGCCCTGGGTTTCGGCCATGTAGAAGTTGAGGCTGCGGGTCTTGCCCGGGGTGGCGCTGGTCTTGGCCAGGGCTTTGCGCCCGGCCAGACAGTTGATCAGCGTGGATTTGCCGACGTTGGACCGGCCGGCCAGGGCGATCTGGGGCGCGTCCAGGGTCGGCAACTGGTTGGCGAGATAGGCCGTGGACAGAAGGGTCAGGCCCAGGTCCGTCTGTATGCGATCGTTGGCGTTCATGGCCGGGTTGTGACCGGCCGGGAAGCGTCCGTCAAGGCCGGGTATCCGGGCAAGCCAAAGGAAGATGCCATGCGCAAGGTCAAAATACTCGTCTTAAACGGCCCCAACCTCGGTTTCATCGGCCTGCGCCAGCCGGAAATCTACGGCAGCCGCACCATCGAGGATCTGCCGCAGCTGGTGGCCGACATTCTTGGCCCCCAGGCCGAGCGCCTGGAGCTGCAATTCCATCAGGCCAACAGCGAAGGGCATTGCATCGACCGGCTGGAGCAGGCCTGGAAGGACGGCCTGGACGGCATCGTGCTCAACGCCGGAGCCTACACCCACACCAGTCTGGCCCTGGCCGACTGCCTGGCCTGGATCGGCATCCCCTGCGTCGAGGTGCATATTTCCAACATCTTTGCCCGCACCGATGAGCCGCTGCGGCACAAGAGCCTCATCGGCAAGAACTGCATCGGCTGCATCGCCGGCTTTGGCGTCACCAGTTACGCCCTGGCCGTGGTCGCCCTGTGGCGGCAAATAACCGAGAATCCCAATTATATCTAAGGAGATACAATGCTTTCCACGACCGACTTCCGTCGCGGCCTCAAGATCGAAATGGACGGCGTGCCCTACGAAATCGTGGACTTCCTCCACGTCAAGCCCGGCAAGGGCGGCGCGTTCATCCGCACCAAGCTGAAGAACATGATCAATGGCCGCGTGGTGGAAAACACCTTCCGCTCGGGCGAAAAGATGGTCAAGCCCGACCTCGAATCCAAGGACATGCAGTACCTCTACCGCGAGTCCGAGGACTTCGTCTTCATGGACATGGAGAGCTACGAGCAGATGCACGCCGGCGCGGCCCAGCTCGGCGAGAAGGGCGGCTACCTCAAGGACGGCATGGAACTGAAGATGTTGCTCTACAAGGGTCAGCCCCTGGACATCGACCTGCCGGCCTCGGTGGTGCTCGAGGTCTCCGAGACCGAACCCGGAGTCAAGGGCGACACCGTCAGCGGCGCCACCAAGCCGGCCCAGCTCGAAACGGGCATCACCGTCAACGTGCCGCTTTTCATCAACATCGGCGACAAAATCAAAGTGGACACCCGTTCGGGCGACTACATTGGCCGGGAATAAAGACGTCAAGGCCGGGGACGGCAGCTTCCGCCTCACCAGGGAACTGGCGGGGCTGGGGGCGCTGTTCCTGGCCGCCTTCACGGCGGTTGCCCTGTATTCCTACAATGCGGGCGACCCGGGCTTCAACCAGGCCGTCTCGGCCCGCCATGGCGTGGCCAACAAGGCCGGCCTGGTCGGGGCCTATTGGGGCGGCCTGATTGCCGAGACCCTGGGCGTCTGGGGCTTTTTGGTCCCGGTCGGCATGGTCTGGCTGGGCGTGCGCGGGCTGGCCCCGCATCTGGCCTTGCCCTGGCGTCGCCGGCTGGGGATTTGCCTCTTCGCCGTGGTTTTGCTCGTGTTTTTCGCTTCGCCCGTGGGCAGCCCGACCGTTGGGCAGGTCCATGGTTCGGGCCAGCTGGGAGCCTTGCTCTACGGATTTCTCGACCGTTACTTGAGCGTTTTCGGCGTGGTCTCGCTGCTGCTTTTCGGCGTCATCGCCGGGGCGCAGCTGACCTTTGGCCTGACCCTTGACAATTTCTGGCGGCCCCTGGCGGCCGCCCTGGGCGAACAGTGCGGCCGCCTGGGCGACGCCTGGGACGCCTGGCGCGTGCGCCGGGCCATGGCCCGGGAGGCCGCTGCCGAGGCTGCCGCTGAAGCCGGCCCGGCCGAGAAGCCCCCCCGCCCGCCCAAGCCGGCCAAGGCCGAGAAGCCGGTCAAGCCCAAGGCCGCTTCCAGTCCGGCTCCCGACGACGCTTCCGAGGAAGCCGTGGACCGGTTCCTCGACGCCGTGGTGGAGCAGGTGACCGGCGCGCCGCCTTCCAAAGAGCCGGCCAAGCCGGCGGCGCAGCCGCCCCAGGAAGCGCCCAGGGCCGCGCCGGCGGTTCCGGCCCCGGTCAAGGCTTCCGAGCCGGCCGAGCCGCTTTTCGCGCCCACCACCCCGCCGCCGGCCATGACCGCCAAGCAGGCCAAGAGCGCCGGCCGGGCCGCTGCCTCGGCTGCCCATGAGCTGCCGCCGTTGGCCCTGCTCTCCGTGCCGACGGCCGCCGAGGCCATGCCGGTCGATCCGGAAATCTGCCGGTCCCAGGCCGCAAGCCTCATCAGCTGCTTAAACGACTTCGGCATCCAGGGCGAGGTCATGCGGGTGGCCCCGGGTCCCGTGGTCACCATGTTCGAGGTCAAGCCCGCGCCGGGCGTGAAAATCAGCCGCATCGTCGGTCTGTCCGTGGACCTCGCCCTGGCCATGAAGGCCCTGGCCGTGCGCATCGACCCGATTCCCGGCAAGGATACCGTGGGCGTGGAGATTCCTAACGCCAAGCGCCAGACCGTCTATTTCCGCGACATCCTGGACGCCGACGCCTTCCGGGCCTCGGACTCGCGCCTGACCCTGGCCATCGGCAAGGACATCCAGGGCCGACCTCATGTGGCCGATCTGGCCCGGATGCCGCATCTGCTCGTGGCCGGCGCCACCGGCAGCGGCAAGAGCGTGTGCATCAACGGCATCCTGCTCTCCATCCTCTATAAGGCCACCCCCGACGAGGTGAAGCTGCTCTTGGTCGATCCCAAGCGCATCGAGCTTTCGGTCTACAACGACCTGCCCCATCTGGTGCATCCGGTGGTCACCGAGACGGCCATGGCCAAGTCGGCCCTGGACTGGGCCGTGGCCGAGATGGACCGCCGCTACGAGGCCATGGCGCTACTCGGCGTGCGCAACATCGCCGGCTACAACGAAAAGCTGGCCAAGCTCGGTGACGCCCGCGACCCGGAGCTTATTGACCTCGAACCGCTGCCCTATCTGGTCATCGTCATCGACGAGCTGGCCGATCTCATGATGACGGCGGCCAAGGAAGTGGAAGTGAGCATCGTGCGCCTGGCCCAGCTGGCCCGGGCCGCCGGCATCCATTTGATCCTGGCCACCCAGCGACCCAGCGTCGACGTGGTCACGGGGCTTATCAAGGCCAACTTCCCCACCCGCATTTCG
The DNA here is from genome assembly GCA_000307955.1 of Solidesulfovibrio magneticus str. Maddingley MBC34. Taxonomy (GTDB): domain Bacteria; phylum Desulfobacterota; class Desulfovibrionia; order Desulfovibrionales; family Desulfovibrionaceae; genus Solidesulfovibrio; species Solidesulfovibrio magneticus_A. Next base: position 9,333 of record ALAO01000037.1, read on the forward strand.
TTTCAGGTGACCAGCAAGCACGATTCGCGCACCATCCTCGACGCCGTGGGCGCGGAATACCTGCTCGGCCGGGGCGACATGCTCTTTAAGCCCAGCGGCGGCAAGACCGTGCGCATGCACGGGGCCTTTGTCTCGGATGAGGAGACGGCGGCGGTGGTGGAGTTCTGGAAGAGCCGGGCCAAGCCCAGCTACAAGCTCGACTTCGCCGAATGGCAAAAGGGCGGCGACGGCGGCGGCGGCAGCGATTTCATCGGCGAAGGCGGCGACGAAGTCACCTCCGACGCGGTCTATCCGCAAGCCGTGGACTTTGTCATGGAGCAGGGCAAGGCCTCCATTTCGCTCATTCAGCGGCGCTTTCGCATTGGCTTTAACCGGGCCGCCCGGTTCATCGAGCAGATGGAGCGCGACGGCCTGCTCGGCCCCCAGGAAGGCAGCAAGCCCCGTTCGGTCATCAAAACCAAGGATTAGGCGGGCAGGCCAGCCGCGTACCGCCAGGCCGCCCGACATCGTCCTCCCAACCAACCCGTATTCACGCCCGGTCCGCTAGACGCGACATCGGCCCGTTTCCCGGGCCGGGCATCAGCCGCCTAGGCCCGTCCGGGCGGCAAAGTGAGCAACGCCATGCGGCATATCCTTCTTGTCCTCACCTTGATCCTGGCTCTGCCCCATACGGCCCAGGCCGCCCAAACCGCCGATCCGACTCAGCTGGCCGGGCGCATCCAGAAGAAATACGCGGCCCTGACCGCCTTTTCCGCCGAATTCAGCCAGGCCATCCGCAATGCGGCCAGCGGCGAAACCGAGCAGCGCTCGGGGTCGTTTGTCTTTAAAAAGCCGACGCTGGTGCGCTGGGAAACGGTGAAGCCCGAAAAGGAGCTACTCATCGTCGGCAAGGACGCCGTGTGGGATTATTTCGAGGAAGACAAGGAAGCCTACCGCTACGCCGTGGAGGAGATCATCAACTCCAAGACGATGTTGCGGTTTTTGACCGGCAAGGCCAACCTGACCGAGGATTTCGTGGTCTCGGCGGCCAAGGACGAGACCAGCCCAAGCGAAGCGGCGCTGCTCCTCGTCCCTCGCGAACCCGAGCCCGGCCTGGTCATGGCCAAGGTCTGGGTGGACACGACCACGGACATGATCGTGCGGATCTACATTCAGGATTTCTATGCCAACACCAACGACCTGAAGCTGGCCAAGATCGTGGCCGACCCCAAGCTGTCCGACAGCCTGTTCGCCTTCACCCCGCCCAAGGACGCCAAGGTGCATGACAACGCGCCGCTCAAGGGGCGGGAGCTCAAGCCCTAGCCCTGGCGCGACAAAATCAATTCCACTTCATCCATCGACAGTCCCGTGGCCTTGGCCAGGGCCTGAGGCGACTGGCCCCGGCGCGCGCCGTTAAGGATTACCTGACGCAGGAAATCCGGGGAGCGGGTGAATTCCTCGGCCTTGCGCACGAGCTTTTCCAACTGCCGGCTGCGCTCCTCCAGCTTCTGGTCCAGCTCGGCCAGCTCGGCTTGCCTGCGCTGAAAACTCCCCACCAGCTCCTGTTCGAGCTTGGCGTTGAAGTCGAGCTTTTTGAGCAGCGCGTCCTGGTTTTTTTGCAGTCTGGCCAGCAACTCCTCGGACCGGCGAAGGCGCGAGAAAAACAGCACGACCAGAAGCAGCAAGGCCAGTTCGCTGACCGTGAGAAAGATGACCAGGGTGGAATAGCCGTTCATGGGTGGTTGGGTCCGGGGCAAAACGTTAGGAAATAGGCTTTATCGCACGACAGGGAGACTGGCCGGCCGCTTCCCGGGACCAACCGCACGTCATTGCGCCATTTCTGGCCGGCATCGCCTCGGGCGCGCCTCACACCTTCATGTTGATGATGTGGCCGGCAAAGGGCGTGGCGTTGCTGGCCTGGGTCGCTTCCTCGTCCGGATCGGGCGCGGCGGCCCTGGCCCGGCGCTTGCGCGGTTGGCCGGAACCACGCCGCTTTTCCTCGTCGCGCACGGAATCCATTTCGTCCTGCTTCTCTATGCGCTGGGTCTGCTTGTTCTGGTCGGCCAAGGCTTGCTGGGTCATGGCCTGAGAGGCCGCGAGCTGGGCCTCGGGGCTGACCAGTTCGGCGTGGGCCACGTTTTGGACGTAGGGCACGGCCTGAATGACGGTGGTCAGGTCGATGGGCATCTTATTTCACCAGATAGTCCTCGATAATCAGGTTATCCAGGGCTTGGGGGCCGATGAACTGGTTGATGACCGACAGCACGTCCTTTTTGAGGGCCTCGGCGTTGTTCTTGTCCGTCAAGAACTCGAGGTTCTTGTTTTTGAGATAATAATACACAGCGTCGCGCACCACAATGCGGTTGCGCTTGAATTCGAGCTCGGCGGCGTGTTCGGTGGTGGCCGCCGAGAAACGGATGGACAGAAAACGGCTGCGGCCGGCCTTGTCGGTCAATTCGACCAGGAAGGGGTCCATGGTCAGGACGATCTCCGGCTTGGGCGCGGGCGGTTCCGGCGGCGGCGGCGGGGGCGGCGGCGGC
>ALAO01000038.1 GCA_000307955.1 Solidesulfovibrio magneticus str. Maddingley MBC34
GGGGGATCATCCCCCCGGCCGCCGGAGGCATCTTCCTCTTATTCTTCTTATTCTTACCCTTTCCCCGTATGCCCAAACCCGCCCGCGCCGCGGGCGGTGGCGTCGAGGTCGTCGACGGGCGTGATGATCGGCCGGACAAAGGGGGCCAGGACGAGTTGGGCGATACGGTCGTGGCGATTGATGGTCAGGGACTCGGTGGACGTATTGAGCAGCCAGACGATGATTTCGCCCCGGTAGTCCGGATCGATGACCCCCACGCCCTGGGCCACGGTGAGGCCGTGCTTGGCCCCCAGGCCCGAGCGGGAATAGATGAAGCCGGCCACGCCGGGCATGTCGATGGCGATGGCGATGCCGGTGGGCACGGCGGCGCGCTGGCCCGGGGCGATGGTCAGCGATTCGGCCTCGATGTCGGCGCGCAGGTCCAGGCCGGCCGAGCCGGCGGTGCCGACGCTTGGCGGATTGTCGCGGCTGGAGTCGCGCAGGAATTTGACGCGCAGGATGGATGTCGGGCCGGTCATGATGGTCGCCTCCGGGTCGGGAAATCAGGGGCGTAAAAGTACCCCTTTGACGGGATTTGTAAATGCTTTTTAATTTACTGAAATACTACATTTTTTGGGCGGCATTCGGGGTGTTTCGGCGCGGCTCGGGCCAAGGGGCCGGGAGAGGCGGAAGACGATGGGGACGATGGGCAGGCGCGGTCGGGCGAACGGACCAACGATGCGAACCAGGAAACGGCCTCGCTGCACAAGCGCAAGCGAGGCAGGAAGGCGACCGGAAGGCGTTGGGAGCTGCGGGAAGACGTCGGGGCGGGTGCGGAAGGTCGCACGCCCGGAGACGGCCGCTGCCGGGAGGGGTATTCCGGCAGCGGCCGCGTCCGTCGGCATGGCGCGCGGCAGCCCGCCTAAGGCGCGGGACGGCCTGTGTCTGGCCGTCCCGCGGTCGTGGGTCCTACAGCAGGGTGTCCACCGGGGTGTATTCCAGGCCGAAGGCGTCGGAGACGCCCTTGAAGGTGACCTTGCCGTGGACGACGTTGGCTCCGGCCTTGATTTCGGCGGACTCCTTCATCGCCTCTTTCCAGCCCTTGCCGGCGATCTGCAGGGCGTAGGGCAAGGTGGCGTTGGTCAGGGCCATGGTGGAGGTCTTGGCCACCGCGCCGGGCATGTTGGCCACGCAGTAGTGGATCACGCCGTCGACGGTGTAGATGGGGTCGCCGTGGGTGGTGGGGCGGGAGGTCTCGAAGCAGCCGCCCTGGTCGATGGCCACGTCCACGAGGACCGCGCCTTTCTTCATGATGGAGAGCATTTCCCGGGTGATGAGCTTGGGGGCCTTGGCGCCGGGGATGAGCACCGCGCCGACGACCACGTCGGCCCGGGTAAGCAGGTCGCGCAAAAGGGCCGGGCTGGACATGAGCGGGAAGCAGTTTTTGGGCATGATGTCGCTGAGGTAGCGCAGGCGGTCCAGGTTGAGGTCGAGGATGTAGACCTTGGCGCCCAGGCCGCAGGCCATCTTGGCCGCGTTGGCTCCGACTTCGCCGCCGCCGATGACCACCACCGTGGCCGGATCGACGCCGGTGACGCCGCCGAGCAGCACGCCCAGGCCGCCGTGTTCCATTTCGAGATATTTCGCGCCCTGCTGGACGGCCATGCGGCCGGCCACTTCGCTCATGGGGGTGAGCAGGGGCAGGGAGCCGTCGGCCTTCTGGATGGTTTCGTAGGCGATGCCGACGCACTTGCTCTTGATGAGCGCATGGGTCTGGCGCTCGTCGGCGGCCAGGTGCAGGTAGGTGAACACGATCTGGCCTTCGCGGATGAGATCGTACTCGGCCGGCAGGGGCTCCTTGACGTGCATGACCATGTCGGCGCGCTCGAAGATCTCCTTGGGCGTGGCCACCATCTCCGCGCCGGCGGCGATGTAGGCGTCGTCGTCGAACCCGCTTCCCGCGCCGGCGTTTTTCTCGACCAGCATGGTATGACCATTTTGGCGCATCACTTCCACGCCGGCCGGGGTCATGCACACGCGATTCTCTTCGGACTTGATCTCTTTGAGGATGCCAACGATCATTTCGAACTCCGGTTTACGGGTTGCCTTCAGGGAATTTCTCTTGCCGTCCCCCCAAGTTAGCAAGTCTCTTGCCAGGGTTCTCCGGGAAGCCCAAAAAAGTGCCGCCTGACGGCGGCGTTTTTGCGAAATATGCAAAAAATGTAAAATAGCGGCATCTTAGCAAACGACTTGGCGACGTCTGCCCGGCCTTGCCGGATCGCGCCGGACGCCAAACCGGCCGGCCAGATCGAGGTCGACGGATGTGGGCGGCGGTGTTTGGAACGAAAAACTTCCAAAAAACCAACGCTGAGAGTTAATCGTTTGAAATTGAAGAGATAAGGTAATGGCATAAAAACGGACCACTGGTCCGTTTTTATGCCAGATGATGCTTTTTGACCTTGGCCAGCAAGGCCGTATGGGACAGGCCGAGTTCCCGGGCGACCTGGCGCAGGCTCTTGCGCCCTTTCAGGGCGCTTTCCAGCAGGTCGCGCTCGTAGCGCTCCACGGCCGCCCGCAGGGACAGCCGGCCGCCGTCGCCGGAGGCCGGGGGGCCGTCGGCCAGGGGATCGCGGCCAAGCTCGTGGACAAGCAGCACGTGGCGCGCGCCGATGACCGGCTGGTCGCACAGGATGGCGGCGCGTTCGACCACGTTTTTGAGTTCCCGCACATTGCCCGGCCAGCCGTGGCGCACAAGCTTGTCCCGGGCGGCCGTATCGAAGCCCGTCAGTTCCTTGCCCAGGCGGGCCGAGAGCTGGAACAGGAAATGGTCGGCCAGGGGGCAAATGTCCTCGGGACGCTCGCGAAGGGGCGGGATGTGCAGGGGCAGGACGTTTATGCGGTAGTAGAGGTCCTCGCGGAAAAGCCCCTTTTCCACGAATTGCTCCAGATTGCGGTTGGTGGCCGTGATGATGCGGGCGTTGGCCTGGGTTTCCCGGCTGTCGCCCAGGCGGCGCAGGCGGCCGTTCTGGATCAGGCGCAGGATCTTGGCCTGGGCGGCCAGCGGCATTTCGGCGATCTCGTCGAAAAACACGGTGCCGTCCTTGGCCAGCTCAAAAAGCCCGGGCTTGCCCTCGCGCCGGGCCCCGGAAAACGCGCCGCCCACGTAGCCGAACAGTTCGCTTTCCATGAGCGTTTCGGGCACTGCCGCGCAGTTGATGGCCACGAACTGGCCGGGCAGGCCGCTGGCGGCGTGCATGGCCTGGGCCAGCATGTCCTTGCCGGTGCCGGATTCGCCCCGGATGGTCACGATGGCCTCGGAGGTGGCGATTTTTTCGGCCATGGCCACCACTTGCCTCATGGCCGCGCTGGCCCCGATGATGTCGCTAAAGCCGACGTCGGCCGGCTCGTAGATGGACTTGGCCAGGTCGCGGATCTCCTGGGCGTCCTTGGCGATCTCCACGGCCCCGGTCACGCCGCCCTCGGCGTCGAGGATGGGGCGGCCGGTGGCGAAGTACTGCAGGCGCTTGCGCCCCACGGCCACGTTCTTGCGGACGTTGTTGTAGCGCCGCCCTTCCAGGCAGCCCAGGATGGCGTGGTCGGGCAGGGGCAGCTCGCGTACGTGGCGGCCCACGAGATCGGCGCGGCCGCATTTGAAGTTCTCCCGGGCCACGTTGTTTATAAGCGTCACGCAGCCGCTGGCGTCGATGGCGACCACGGACTCGTCCACGTTGTCCAGGACCGTGCGCAGCAGGTTGGCCTGCTTTTCGTGGGGCATGGCCTCGATGCAGCTGATGCGCAGCAAGCCCGGGCAGGCGGCCAGCATGGACAGCAGGTCCTTGCGCGGACAGTCGCCACGCTCGTGGTCGATCTCCAGGAAGACATGGGCGCAGCCGTGCTCCTGGGCCACTTCCATGGACAGGATGTTGTGACCATGGCCGGCCAGCAGCGCGGAAATGTCGGCCACGATGCCGACGCGGTCGGTGAATTTCAGATGCAGCTTGCTCATAGGCGCTCTCCCCGGCCGGGGCCGCCGACGCCTCGGCGGCGGCCCCGGCCGCGCGTTCCCGGGTATGCGCCGAAACCTCCGCGACGATCAAGCACAATCCCCGGCCGGGCCTTCGCCTCCCGGACCGAACGGGGGACGCCCCCCCGGCCGGTCGGCGTCCGGCGTCATCTCGGCGACGTTTTCGGGGCGGCCTTGCCTTTTGCGGAGCCTTATGGATAGATGCCGGCATGACGACGCACAGCGGCGACGCCGTGCGAGCGCAAGGACTTACTCAAGGGGAACCTATGCAGCCGTTACGTGTCTACAGCGTGGTGCCGAAACTTCCGGAGAAGCTGCGGCCGCTTTGGGATCTGGCGTATAATCTGCTCTTTTCCTGGAACGACGACATCGTGTCGCTTTTCGCCCAGGTCGATCGTAAACTGTGGCGCGAGTGCTACGGCAATCCGGTCTGCTTTCTCAACCGGTTGCCGCAAAAGACCCTGGAAGCCCTGGCCGAGGATGACTTCTTCGTCGAGCGCGTGGCCGACCTGCGCCAAAGCCTGGCCACCTACCTGGCCCGCAAGAACTCGTCCATTCCCTTCCCGGAGCGCGACGGCACGCCGGTCATCGCCTATTTCAGCCTGGAGTACGGCATCAGCCAGTGCCTGCCGGTCTATTCCGGCGGCCTTGGGATACTCGCCGGCGACCATCTCAAATCGGCCAGCGATCTGTGCGTGCCCCTGGTCGGCATCGGGCTGTGCTACCAGCAGGGCTATTTCCGCCAGTACCTCACCCCGGACGGCTGGCAGCAGGAACGCTATCCCATCTACGACTTCGAGCAAATGCCCCTGACCTTGTGCAAGGACGGGGCCGGCAATCCCCTGCTCGTCCATGTGGACCTCAAGGGCGAGCGGGTGGCGGCCCAGCTGTGGAAGGCCCAAGTCGGGCGCGTCTCGCTCTATCTCATGGACACCAACGTGCCGGAAAACCAGCCCGGCACGCGCCAGCTCACCAACCGCCTCTACGGCGGCGACCTGGAAACCCGGGTACGCCAGGAATACCTGCTCGGCATCGGCGGCATCCGCGCCCTGGAAGTCCTTGGCCTCAAGCCCAAGGTCATCCACATGAACGAGGGCCATTCGGCCTTCGCCGGCCTAGAGCGCATCGCCAACTTCATGGCCAAGCACCAGCTGTCCTTCGAGGCGGCCATGGAGCTGGTGGCCTCCAGCTCCATCTTCACCACCCACACGCCGGTGCCGGCCGGCAACGACCGGTTTCCGCCGGAACTCATCCAGGCCTATTTCGAGGACTACGCCAAGCGCCTGGGCCTGGCCTTCAAGGTGCTGCTGGCCCTTGGCCGCGAGGACCCGCGCAACGACACCGAGCATTTCTGCATGACCGTTTTGGCGCTGAAGCTCTCGCGCTTCAACAACGGCGTGTCCCAGCTCCATGGCGTGGTCTCGCGCAAGATGTGGAACCGGGTCTGGACCCAGTATCCCATGGAAGACGTGCCCATCGGGGCCATCACCAACGGCGTGCACGTGCCGACCTGGGTGGCCCAGGACCTGGCCGCCCTCTACGACCGCTACCTCGGGGCCAACTGGCGCGAGGACCCGGACACCTCGCGCGTCTTTTCCCAGGCCCATCTCATCTCCGACGCCGAGCTGTGGCGCACCCACGAGCGGCTGCGCGAACGGCTCATCGGCTATGTGCGCGAGCGTTTACGGGACCAGCTCTTGGCGCGCGGGGCCAAGCGCAAGGAACTGCAGACCGCCGAGGAGGTCCTCGACCCCCAGGCGCTGACCATCGGCTTCGCCCGGCGGTTCGCCACCTACAAGCGGGCCGGCATGCTGCTCCAGGACAAGGAACGGCTCATCCGCATCATGTCGGACGCCAAGCGCCCGGTGCAGTTCATTTTCGCCGGCAAAGCCCATCCCCACGACAACGAGGGCAAGCGGCTGATCCAGGAACTGGTGCAGCTGTGCACCAGCCCGACCTGCCGCTACAACATGGTGTTTCTCGAAGACTACGACATGGAGATCGCCAGCTACCTCGTCCAGGGCGTGGACGTCTGGCTCAACACGCCGCGCCGGCCGCTGGAAGCCTGCGGCACCAGCGGCATGAAGGCCATGTGCAACGGCGTGCTCAACTTCTCGACCCTCGACGGCTGGTGGGCCGAGGCCTGGAAGCCGGACAACAGCGTGGGCTGGGCCGTGGGCATGGGCGAGGAATACGAGGACGCTGGATACCAGGACTTCGTGGAGAGCCAAACCCTCTACAACATCCTGGAAAACGAGATCATCCCGACCTTCTACGAGCGGGGCCACGGCAATCTGCCGCGCAACTGGATCCGCAAGATGAAGGATTCCATTTGCGAGCTCACGCCGGTCTACAACTCCCACCGCATGGTGGAGGACTACGCCCGCATCGCCTACATTCCGGCCCTGGAGAACTACACCCGCCTCACACGCGAGGAATGCGCCCCGGCCAAGGACCTGGCCTCCTGGCGCATGGACATCATGACCAAGTGGGGGGGGCTGGAGATCCGCAACGTCCGGGCCGGCGACCCCGAGCAGCTGCACGTGGGCGACCCGGTGCGGGTGACCTGCGAGGTGCATTTAAACGGCATCCGCCCCCAGGACGTGTCGGTGCAGATCTACGCCGGCCGGCTGGACGTGGAAGGCAAGTTCGCCCAGCGCGAGACGGTCGACATGCGGCCGGTGGAGACGACGGCCGACGGCTGGCACGTGTACATGGGCGAGGTGCAGCCGGCCGAGGCCGGCCGCTTCGGCTTCACGGTGCGGGTGTTGCCGCACCATCCGCTGCTGCTCGACTCCCACAGCCTGGGGCTCATTCGCTGGGCCCAGGGAGCGTAGGGAAAAAGCGCCAAGGACTGCCAGAAAGGCGGGCCGTTCCGGAAGGGGCGGCCCGTTTTGCGTTTGGGACCTGCGGGCATGCCGGGGCGCGGCTCCTGGGCAAGATGACCATAGACGGCCTGAGCAGGCTGGTCGGCTGGATGCTGCTGGCCCTGGCCGGGTTGTTGGCGACGGGCATTGTCTAGCATTTCCCCGGCTTGACGTTGCCTAAAAATATCAATTATACGGAAATCGATAACGTTGCGCTCCGTTACGCTTTTGCAGGTCCGCGCCCGGCAATCGCGCCATCGCCCGGGATGGCCGCGCAATCGTCCATGGAACAAAGGATAAGCGGTTCACCATGAGCAAGAAACAGGGCATTGCCGTCGGTGTCATGGCGTTTCTCGTCATCTTGTACTTCGGCCTCACGCAATACGCCTCCCACGTCGCCAAGACGCGCCTTGACGCCGCCATCGCCAAGCAGGGACCGTACGTCCAATTTCACTACGGAAAAGTGTCCTACAACATCTTCACGCAAAACACCGTCATCCGGGCCGTCTCCATCCGGGGGCCGAAGATGGCCGCGCCGGTCTTCGCCAAGGAAATCGTCATACGCCGCCTTGACCTGGATTCGCCCAGGCCGACGTATGTCTCCATCGACATCCTGGGCATCGAGCTGGAGCCGTCCTCCCTGGGCAAGGAAGGGGCCGCCGAACTTGCCGCCCTGGGCTACGCCGGAGCGTGGTTGTGCGATGTGACCGTTGACATGGACTGCCTGGTCGAGAAGCGGGAACTCCAGACGCACATGCGCTATGCGGCCAAGGACGTCGGTTCGTTGCGCCTCGACTTCGTGCTCGGCAATCTGGACTTTGCCGCCGCCAAGCCCGAGGCGGCCATGGCCAGCCTGTTTAACTGCGCCGTGAAGCAGGCGGAAATGGCCTATACCGATGCTTCCCTCGTCGAGCGAATCTTCAGAATGAACGCCGCGAAACAAGGCCTCGGCCTGCCGGCCTACAAGAAACAACTCGCCGACCAGCTCGACGCGTCGTTGCAGCATTCGAGAAAACCCCTGACCCAGGCCTTTGTCAACGCTCTCAAACAGTTTGTCGAAAACCCGCGCCAGCTCACCATTTCCGCCAACCCGGCCGCCCCCGTCTCCTTTATGGAATTGCTCAAGGCCGGCACGCCCGAGGCCGTCGCCAACCTGCTCGCCCTGGACATCAAATCCTAGAACCAAGCCGCTCCGCCAGAGTCCGGGCGGCCGTCAAAAAGGCCTCAGGGACACGGGGCGGTCGCGGGCGGCAACACGATCATGGCCCTCAGCCCTTGGCCGCCCTCCCGATTTTCCAGAACAAGCCGCCCTCCCAGCTGCCGCAGCACGGCCTCGACAATGGCGAGCCCCAGCCCGCACCCCGTGGGCGTCTGCCCCTGGCCGCGAAAGAAGCGTTGCGTCGCCAGGGGAATCTCGCCAGGAGCCATGCCACCCCCCTCGTCTTCCACAAGCAGGCCGCGGCCGTCGGGCATGATGCGCCAGGCGACGACGCCGCCTGCCGGCGTATGCTGCAGGGCGTTCTCATGGAGGTTGCGCAAGGCGATGGCGAGGGTTTCCCGGTTGGCCGCGATGGCGAAGTCCCGCAGGGCGGGATCGATGCGGACCATGGCGGCCTGCCCCGCCGGCTGGGCCGAGGCGGCGATCTCTTCCAGCACGTCGCCGAGGCATACGCGTTCCGCTTGGCCGGCGGCCAACCCGCTCTCGAGCTTGGCCAGGGTCAGCAACTGGCGCACCAGGCGCGTGGAGCGGTCGACGGCAAGCAGGATGTGCCGCAAAGCGCCTTGCCGGACCTCGGCATCGTCGGTCGCCAGGGCGATTTGCGCATGGGTCTTCAATCCGGCCAGGGGCGTGCGGAGTTCGTGGGCGGCAAACGCCGTGAGGTCTCGTTCGTGGCGACGGGCCGTTTCCACCTTGGCGAACAGGCTGTTTAAGGCCTTGGCCAAGGGCAGGAGTTCGACGGGAGCGTGTCGTGTCCGCAACGGCCGCATGTCGTCGACGTCCCGGGCCTTGAGCTCCACGGCCATGTCGAGCAGAGGGCGCAGCCCGCGTCCGAGGCTGAGCCAGATAAGTCCGCCGAGCAGGGGAAGCATCAGGATGGCGGGGATGGAAAGCCCCTTGACCAGATCGGCCGCAAGCTGGTCACGAAGGCCCAGGCGGTCGCCGATCATCACGCGCACGCCCTTGGCGGGATTGTCGATGGTGTACACCCGCCAGTATTCGCCCTGGATGCGGCGATCGGAGAAGCCGGCCGCTTCGTCGGTCAGGGAGACGTCCGGCGCGCTGCCGGACCGGGCCAGCAGGCGGCCGTCCAAGGACCATATCTGGCAGGAAAGCTGGCGTTCGTAATGTTCCGGCGTCGCGGCGTCGCTTGCCGCGGCGGCAAAGGCGGGGCCGCTTCTGGCCACCAGGGAATCGACCATGCGCGCCGCCTCCTGAAGCCGGGTGTCGAGCACATGTTCGAGTTCGGCTTTGGCTCCCACGAAAATCCAGAGGATGCCGCACAGCCAGATGACGCCCGTGGCGGCGACCAGGATGACGAAAAGACGCCGGCGCAGGGAGATCATGGCGCGACTCGCATGCGATAGCCGAGCCCGCGCACCGTTTCGATTTTTTCCCGGCCGACCTTGGCTCGTAAATGATGCACGTGCACCTCCACCGCGTTGCTTTCCACTTCCTCGCCCCATCCGTACAGCCGGTCCTCGATTTCGCTTTTGGAGCGAATCGCGCCGGGATGTTCCATCAGGAGCGCCAGGACCGCGAACTCCCGCCGGGACAGGGCCAGGGGCTGCCCGTCCATAGTGGCCGACAGGGTCGCCGGCGCAAGCGCGATGCCGGCGGCCGTCAGACAGGGCGCGGCGCGGCCCGCGCCGCGCCGGCCGATGGCCCGGACGCGCGCGGCCAGTTCGTCCAGGTCGAAAGGCTTGCCGCAGTAGTCGTCCGCGCCGAGGTCGAGCCCCTTGACCCTGTCCGCGACCTCGTCGAGGGCGGTGAGCAGCAGGACCGGGGTCCGGTCTCCCCGTTGGCGCATGGCCCGCAGCACGTCCAGCCCGGAACCGTCCGGCAGCATCAGGTCGAGCACCACGGCGTCGAAGGCTGTCGTGGCCAGGGCTTCGCCGGCTTGGGCGCGGGAGCCGACCAGATCCACGGTCATGCCGGCCAGGCCAAGCCCAACCTTAAGCCCCGCCGCCAGGACCTGATCGTCTTCGATGATAAGAATCCGCATGTCCGGCTTCCTCCGGTCCCGGTTTCCTGCCCGCGCCTTAAGGCTGGCTTAAGGTGGACGGCGAAACTGGGGGAAACTTCATTCAAGGAAGGAGCGGCATGTCAAGAGCATTCCCATGGACGCGCATCCTGGCCGTTGTTGTCGGGCTGATCCTGCTTCCCGGCGCAGCCTCGGCCGGGCCGCCGCTGCCGGCCGACGCGGCATTCCGGTTGGGCGTGGCCGACAGCGGCAACGCAACCCTCGTCTTTGCCTGGGACATCGCCCCGGGGCATTATCTCTACCGGGACCGGATCGCCGTCAGCACCGACGACGGCAAGGCCGTGCCCCTCGAACTGCCGCCCGGGGCGCAAAAGGACGACCCGGCCTTCGGCGCCACCCAGGTCTATCACGACCATGTGTCGACAACCATCGCCAGGTCGGCCCTGCCCGCCTCGGGCGCGATCCATGTGACCTACCAAGGCTGCGCCGAACATGGCGTATGCTATCCGCCCGTGGGCCAGAAAATCGATCTGGCCACGCTGGCGGCGACGCCGGAACGCAAGAGCCTTGCCCCGGCAGTCGTGGTTCCCGCCGGACCGGCGCAAACCACGCAAGGCCGGACGGACGGGGCGTTGGCCTCCCGGCTTTCCGGCGACTTGCCGACGGTGTTGCTCGGTTTCCTGGGGTTCGGCCTGCTGTTGGCCTTCACGCCCTGCGTCTTCCCCATGCTGCCGATCCTTTCCGGCATGTTGGCGCGCTCCGGCCAGGAACTGACGCCACGCAAGGGATTCGTGCTGTCCAGCGCCTACGTGCTGGCCATGGCCCTGGCCTATGCGGCCCTTGGCCTGGCGGCCGCCTGGTCGGGGCAAAATCTCCAGGTCCTGTTGCAACGGCCCGTGGCGATCGTCCTGATGGGGCTGGTCTTCGTGGTCCTGGCGCTTTCCATGTTCGGGCTCTACGAGCTGGCGCTGCCGGCAAAGCTCGCCACGCGTCTGTCGCGAGCCACGGGGCGTCCCGGGGGATCGATCGGCGGCGCCGCGCTGCTTGGCTTCGGCTCGGCCCTGGTTGTCGGCCCCTGCGTGACGCCGCCGCTGGCGGCGGCCCTTTTGTACGTGGCCCAGACAGGCGATGTCCTCCGAGGGGCGGCCGCCCTGTTCGCCCTGGGGCTGGGCATGGGGCTGCCGCTTCTGGCCTTTGGCGCGTTCGGCGGCAGGCTGCTGCCGAAATCCGGCCCCTGGCTTGTCACGGTCAAGCAGGTGTTCGGTTTCCTCTTTCTGGGGCTTGCGATCTGGATTCTGGGGCGGGTGTTGCCCGGACCGGCGACGCTTGGCCTGTGGGGAGGCTTGGCGATCGCGGCCGGCCTGTGGTTCGGCCTGCTGCGAAGCCGTGGATTCGGGATGCGTCTGGCCGGCGGCGGGATCGCCCTTGGCGGCGCGTTCCTGCTGGTGGTCGGCTTGGGCGTTGTGCCCCTTTCCTGTCCCCTTGCGGTATGCGCTGGCACGACGACGGCGTCCATGGACGATACGGCCGTTTCTTTCCGCAAGGTGAGCACCGTGAACGCGTTTGACGCGGCCCTGGCCGAGGCCCGGTCCAAGGGACAGCCTATCCTGGTCGATTTCTACGCCGACTGGTGCGTGGTCTGCCGGGAGATCGACCGTGAGGTCATGGCCGACGCGGCCGTGCGCGCCCGCCTGGGCAACGTCGCCGTCCTTCGCGTGGACGTCACGGCGGACAGTCCCGAAAGCCGGGCGCTCATGCACCGCTTCGACGTCGTCGGGCCGCCGACGATGCTGTTTCTCAATGCCCGCACCGGCCGGGAAGCCGACGACAGCCGCTTTGTCGGCGCGGTTTCAGCCGCGCAATTCCTCCAGACCCTCCACAAGGTCGGCGCGTGAGCCGACGCCCCTTCCAACCACCTACAAAGGATGCCTCCATGAAATCGAACCTGTTGTTCGCGTTTGCCGTCTGTCTGGTTCTTGTCGCCGCCATCGCGCCGTCGCGGCGCGCCGTCGCGACCCAAGGCCACGTGGATTCCTCCGCGATGCCGGATGACCCGTCCGCCCCTGTCACCGGCAATCCCAAAGGGGATGTCACCATCATCGAGTTTTCCGACTATAATTGTCCGTTTTGCAAGCAATCCGCCGCCGCGCTCGAAAAGTTCGTCGCCTCGGACAGCAAGGTCCGTGTCGTGCACAAGGATTGGCCCGTGTTGACGGACGCCTCGGCCTATGGGGCGCGTCTGGCCTTGGCCGCCGGCTATCAAGGGAAATACGCCGAGGTCCATGCGGCGTTGATGCGCATCCCGGGCATGCGGATTTCCAAGGACCGGATGTTGGAAGCGGTCAAGGCCTCGGGCGTGGACATGGACCGTCTGGAAAGCGATCAAAAAGCCCATGCCCAGGAGATCGACGCCTTGCTGGAGCGCAATGCCGAACAGGCCGAAACACTGGGCCTGCAAGGAACGCCGGCCTTTCTCGTCGGCCCCTACATTGTGCCTTCCGCTCTTGGTTACGAGGATTTCAAGCAGGTCGTCGCCGATGCGCGGACGAAAATGCGCGGCGGCGACTAGAGCGGCTTGCCGTATTCCTCCGGCCTGCGCCCCAGGGGCGAATCCTGTCGGGCGCGCCACGAGGATTGCCAGGGGCAGGTCGATTCGGCCCGCCCCTGGCTTTACGGACACCGCGAACATATTGGACTTTCTTCGGTCGGGCGGATTTCCCGGCGATTGTTGCGCATGTACCTTGAAAAAAGCACTAGACAGCGATCCGGCCCGGACCTATATGTTAGGCGTGTCCCTGGTGAAGGTTGTTAGCAACCCTAGCGGAGGAGATGCCCTTGGGTAAATCAATTGTCGGACAGTTTCCCTCGCAGTAGAGCACTTACAGGCCAGTAAAACTGAAAATCTGGCACACTCCATGTGTAGCAAACACAAACTCTACAGGTACAGTCGAGGCGCAATCGTTAACCCATAAGTCTTTTTTACAACATAACCTTACTGGCCCCGGCTTGTGCAGCCGGGGCCTTTCTTTTTTGCATGGCCTTCTTTGATGCGGCCGGGCGTCGGCCCAGGCCGCCGCACCGACCGGCCCCTCCCGGCTCCACCCCCCACTCCCGGCTCGACGGCCGGCGTCCTTGCTGCTAAGGCTACCCGATGCTTTGCGGCATCGACGTCGGCGGCACGCACACGGACGCGGTCCTCATCGGCCCGGAAGGGGTCGTTGCTTGCGCCAAGCTGCCCACCAACCACGACGATCTCCTCGCCTCCATACGCGAGGCCCTGTCCAGCATCGTGGCCGTAGCCGGGCCGGCCGCCATCGATCGCCTGACCCTGTCCACCACGCTCACCACCAACGCCATCATCGAAGGCACGGCCGACGCCGTGGGCATCCTCGTGTCCGGCGGCCCAGGCATCGACCCCGAGGTTTACCGCCAGGGCGGCCATTACCATGTCCTGGCCGGGGCCATCGACCACCGGGGCCGCGAAACCGCCGCCATCGACCTCGACGCGGCCAAGGCCGCCGTGGACGCCTGGTTGACCCAAGGGCTGCGCGCCTTTGCCGCAGTCACCAAATTTTCTACCCGCTGCCCGGACCAGGAGCTGGCCCTGCGCGGCTTGCTGGCCGGCCGGGCCGACTGCGTGTCGCTGGGGCACGAATTTTCCGGCCGCCTGGGCTTTGGCCGGCGCATCGCCACCGCCTGCCTCAACAGCGCCGTGTGGCGCGTCTACAACCGCTTTTGCGACGCCGTGGAGCAGTCCGTGGCCGATCTGGGCATGACCGCCGCCATAAACGTGCTCAAGGCCGACGGCGGCACCATGCCGCTGTCCGTCTCCCGGACCCAGCCCGTGCAGTCCATCCTGTCCGGCCCGGCCGCCTCGGTCATGGGCATCATCGCCGTGTGCGACATCGCCGAGGATTCGGTCATCCTCGACATCGGCGGCACCACCACGGACATCGCCGTCTTTGCCGCCGGCGCGCCGCTTATTGAAAACGAAGGCATCGCCATCGACGGCCGCCCGACCCTCGTGCGGGCGCTTCGCACCCGCTCCATCGGCGTTGGCGGCGACTCGGCCGTCACGGTCTCCAAGCAGGCCATCGAGGTCGGCCCGCGCCGCTTCGGCCCGCCCATGGCCCTGGGCGGCAAGGTGCCGACGCTCATTGATGCGCTCAACGTCCAAAACGTCATCGCCGTGGGCGATCCCCGGGCCTCCTACCAGGGCCTCGTTGACGCCGCCACGCCCCACGGCTTCGAGCCCGAAGAGGTGGCCGAGGCCGCCATCCTCAACGCCGTCAACCAGATCCGCTCGGAAGTGGCGGCCTTTGTGCGCGAAATAAACGACCGCCCGGTCTACACGATCTTCGAGCTGCTGGAAGGCCGGCAGGTGCGCCCGACGCGGGTCTACGTCATGGGCGGGCCGGCCCTGGCCCTTTCCGCCCTGCTCCAAGACGCCTTTTCCGAGGAAGTCGTCGTGCCCGAGAGCTTTGCCGTGGCCAACGCCATCGGCGCGGCCCTGGCGAGGCCGACCTTTTCCGTGGAGCTTTTCGCCGACACCGCCGCCGGACGGCTCACCATCCCGTCGCTCGGCGTGGCCCGGTCGGTGTCCGGCAACTACAGCCAGGCCGCCGCCGAGGGCGAGGCCGGGGCCAGCCTGCGCGACTATCTCGCCTCCATCGGGGCCGACGTCGACGACGCGCCCATCGAAACCGTGGAGCTGTCGTCGTTTCCCATGGTCGAGGGCCAGGAGCTGGCCGGGTACAACATCCGCGTGGCCTGCCAGGTGCGGCCGGGCGTCTCGGGGGCCTACAAACAGGCGGTGTCCAAGCAATGCTGAAAGCCCGCCATCCCCTGGGGATCGTCTTTTTCCCGGCCTACGACTGGGCCATCTCGCCCACCCACCCCGAGCGCCAGGAACGCCTGCTCTACACCCAGGACCAGTTGCGCGAGGAAGGCGTCTTCGACATCCCGGGCATAACCGAACTCAAGCCCGACCTGGCCACCGCCGAAGACGTGGCCCGGGTGCATTTCTGCTTTCCCGACGTGCCGGCCGTCACCACCACCTCCCACCTCATTTCCGCCGGCGGGGCCATCCGGGCCGCCCGCACGGTGATGGAAAAGGAGGCCGAGCGCGCCTTTGCCCTGGTGCGGCCGCCCGGCCACCACGCCATGAAGGTGGTCCACGGTTCGCGCGGGTTTTGCAACATCAACATCGAAGCGGTGATGGTGGAATGGCTGCGGGAGCGCTACGGGCCCTTGCGGGTGGCCATTGTGGACACCGACTGCCATCATGGCGACGGCACCCAGGACGTCTACTGGAACGACCCGGATACGCTCTTTATTTCCCTGCACCAGGACGGCCGCACCCTCTATCCCGGCACCGGCTTTCCCCTGGAACTCGGCGGCCCCAGGGCGCTGGGGACCACGGTCAACGTGCCGCTGCCGCCCGGCACCTCGGACCAGGGCTTTTTGTTCGCCATGCGCGAAGTGGTCATGCCGCTCATTGAGGACTTCAAGCCCGATCTGGTCATCAACTCCGCCGGCCAGGACAACCACTTCTCCGACCCCATCACGGACATGGCCTTCTCGGCCCAGGGCTACGCCCAGCTCACCGAGCTGCTCGGGGCGGACATCGCTGTGCTGGAAGGCGGCTACGCCATCCAGGGCGCGCTGCCCTACGTCAATCTGGGGCTGGTGCTGTCCATGGCCGGGCTGGATTACAGCCACGTGCGCGAACCGGGCTTCGATCCGGCGGCGGTGCGCCAAAGCGACAAGGTGACCGGCTACATCGAAGAGGTGTGCCGCGACATCGTGAAGGAAGTCCGCCACCCGCGCGGTCCGGGCAAGGGCGAGACGGTTGGCGGCTGGTTTTCGCGGCGAAAGACGCTCTACTACGACACCGACGCCATCACGGAATACCAGACCGAATCGGTGCGCCTGTGCGACCACTGCCGGGGCGTGGTGAAGTATGAGACGGAGTCCACGCGAAACCCGCTGTGTCTGGGCGTGGAAGCGCCCATCGGGGCTTGCGAACGCTGCGTGGATGAGGCCTACCGCATCTACGAGGCCGGCCAGATCAAAGGCGAATACCGCCATCTGGCGCTCATGGACCGGGTGGGCAAGAACTACCTGAGCTTTACGGGCTGAAGTTTCCTTTCACTCCCGCTAAGTATCGAGTCGACCCTGGAATACGCATGCCGTCCTATGACGACGGGAATGCGTTTTCCAGGGTCGACTGCTTAAACTCCACTGTATTGTGACAACTGCACCCCTTTTGCAGTGGATGAGAAAGAAAAAGCATCGAAGAGCCCCCCTGCGACGGATGAAGACGACATGTAAGGGTCGTTAAGCCCCGACTGGCCTGTCCCATTATCCTGCAACACCTGAAAACCTGTTCCACTTGAGGCGGACGGGATGGAAAAGACACGGCCGTTCGTCGGGGAGTTGATTTCTGTGAAGGAGTCGCTAAGGGTCCATGGGCTGGTCCCATCACTGGTATAGGTGTTGACCGTCACCGTCGACACACCGGAATCCGTATCGAGGGTGTGCACGTCCACCACCGAGTAATTGTAAAGATTTTTCACGTTCCAGCTTGCAGGGGCATAGATGGTGCTCGCTTCGTTCGCAACAGTGCCGGTAAGAGGGGCGCCGACCGAGCCGGCAATGATTTGCGGGATCGTGTTTTTGAAATTCAAACCGGGATTGGGATCGGAGGAGCCGCTGGTAAAACTGGAGTCAACCATCACGCGTGAATACAAATGGTCATGCCCGCTAAAGGCCGCGGCGACGTTATTGTTGTCCAATATCTGCCAGTACTGGCCCATGCTTGAGGACACAGCAGTATCATAATTTTCGTAATTCGGCGAAAATGTTGGATTATGCGTGATTACGAACTTTGTTTTAGCTGTGCTGCTGGACAGTGTGTCGTTTAAATAAGTAAGTTGGTTATAATCCAAAGAGCCGGGATCCGAGTAGGGCGCACTCGGTGACGAGGGCACATAAAAGCCATCGAGGACTACGAAAAGTGATTGTCCATCTGAAGAAGTGAAAGAATAGTCGAGGTTTTCATAACCGGGATGGCTCGTGGTGTTGGGCATGAACGTAGTGGGCGAAAACATGGTATTTTGGGCCATGAATGTTTGGTAGCCCGTCTGGCTCGTGTAAGATGAGACAGTATCCCCCAAAGACGCCTGATACAATTCATGATTCCCGATCACTAGATATATAGGCGTCTGGACAGGCAAGCCCGTTGGCGGCGTACGCATAAAGCTATACCAGTCTTGATACGTGAAGCTATTGGTCCCATTGAAGTCAGCATTGCCCAACACGGAATCGTCACCCAAAAATATTACAAAGTCGGCTGGCGGGTTCAGGGCCGAAATACTTTGGTTCGCGCTTCCGAGAACTGCTGTATTGATGTAGGTGCTAAGGTCATTGCTGCGTGAATCGCCCATGACGACGAAGCGAAGATCTGACATAGCAGCCTCCAGGGGATACAATATTTTCAGCTGGCAATATGAATCAGACATCTACTCCTTAACGATCGACACGCCCTAAACCTCTTCTAAAGCCATAAAACAAATTCAGCCGCCGAAGTAGCGCACCACGGCGTCGCGGGTGGTCTTGGAGATGAGCTTGAGGCGCACGAATTCGTCGGGATGGTACTGGAACACCCCGGCCAGGAACATGAAGCGTGGGTCGTCCAGGCGGTTGCCGCCCTTTTCCGCGAAGCTCAGGGCGCTTAACACCGTGGCCTCGAAGTCGTAACCGCCCTGTTTGAGCACCACGCCGTAGACCATGCACTCCCGGTCGTGCAGCTCCCGGGGGTCCAGATTCTCGGGCAGCTTGTTCTTGGCGTCCGCCACCTGCTTGAAATACATGAACACGTTTTGCTTGTTGAAGGCCAGGCTCCGTCCGCCCTCGGCGGCTACGGCGGCCAGGGCCGGCCACAGGCAAAACGCGGCCAGGGCCGCCAGCCAAAGCATTCGCCGGGCCGGGGTCACTGGGCCGCCTTGTCCTGGCCGCACGGGGCATAGAGCGGCTCATAAAAATAGCTCAGCGTGCCGGCGTCGCGCTCGGGCGAGTACTGCATCCGGATGAGCACATTGCCCACGGGCCAGCCCAGTTCGACGCCCTTGCCTTCGAGGTCGATGGGCTTGCTGTACTTGCCGGCCAGGAAGTTCTTGATGCTCTCGTGGTTCTTCTTGCCCTTGTATTCCACCATCACGGCCGCGAACTTGTCCTGGCAAAAGCCGTAGACCACGCCGGAGAGAAAGGCCTCGCCGATGCGGTAGACCACGCCTTCGGCCGTGGCGTAGGCGGCCTGGCCGTCGCGCTCGGCCACGGTCAGGTCCGGGATGGCGGCCATGGCCGTGCCCCATTTGATGCCGTTAAACGCGTTGGGTTCCTTGATGACCTTGCCCGGCGTTTCCACGGTCTCGGCCGGACCGGACGGCTCGCGCGACACGGCGGCCTTTTTGGCTTCGTGTTTCTCGGGCGGAGCCTTTTTGGCCAGGGCGGAGGTGGCGGCCAGGGCAAGGCAACAGACTAGCAGCAGGGAAAGCGTTTTTTTCATGCGGGGAAGGGGGGAGAGAAGGTTCTAGGCCGAGGTGCGCAGGATCATGCCGCGCAGGGTCACGGCCATGATGTCACTTTGCACGGTGCGGCCGCTTTCCAGGAAGTGGGCCATCTCGGCCCGGCGACGGTCGCCGGACAAGGCCATGTAATCGAGGATCATGTCGTTGATGGCCGATCCTGTCAGCGGCGTGAGGGTGATGGTCGGACCGCCCATGGCGTGATGCTCCCTTTTTCCGTGCTGTAGCGCCGCGCCGTGGGAATGGCAAGCGGCGACGGCGTTCATGGCGTGAACAGGGCGGCCAGGGCGGCCAGGCCCTCGCCCAGGAGTTCGTCAAATTCCGCCGGGTCGGCCTCGGCCAGGCGGAACATGGCCAGGGCGCGCAGGTCGAGACGGGGCAGCGCCCCGCAGGGCGTTATGCGGTAGCCCAGGGCATTGGCCATGAAATCGGCCACGTGCACGGCGGCGGCCACCACCGATTCCGGGCACTGAGCCGGATCGTGATGGGCGGCCACGCCTTCGATGAGCGTGTCGGCCAGCCGCCACTTGTCGCAAATACGCCCGCCCAGGGCGGCGTGGTCGAAACCCAGTTCCAGACGCTCGGCCGCGTCGGACGGGATGCGCCCCTCGGCCACCCGGGCCAGCACCGCCTGGGCCAGGTCGGGTTCGGCCACGGCCATGACCAGCCGACCCATGTCGTGGAGCAGGCCGGCCACGAAAAAGCGCTCGCCCGCCGCCTCGTCGCGCCGCCGGGCCAGCCCCCGGGCCAACATGCCCACGGCCACGGCGTGACGCCAAAAATCGGGCATGGACAGAAGGTCCGCCCGGGGCGGCTTGTCGAACAACCGGGCCAACACCGCTCCGGCGGCCAGATTGACGATTTCGGTGAGGCCGATAAGGCCCACGGCCCGGCTGACGGTCTCCACCCGGACCCTTGGCGCGTAGATGGGGCTGTTGGCCAGGCGCAGCACGTAAGCGGCCAGGCTCGGGTCCATGGACACGGCCTTGGCTACGTCGGCCACGCCGCTTAAGGGATTTTCGGCCGTGCGGCGCAGGGCCAGGTAGGCTTCGGGCAGGGGCGGGGGGTTGATGTCGGCCAGGGAGCGGCGTTTGCCCGGGGCCAGGGAGGCGGCCGGAGCGGCTCCTGGCGGCGGCGCGGGCAGAGCCTCGCGCCGGGCGGCGCCAAGCGCAAGCAGCCGCGTCACGAACGGCGGCGCGTCGGCGGTGGAAAAAAAGGCGCTGTCCACGATCATGCCGGTGCTCCCGGAAACGGATTCATCCCCCGTCTAGCGCAATAGACGCCCGGCGGCAAGCCAACCCGCCGATGCCAATGAGCAAGCCTTGACTTTCATTGCCCAGCGGACCATAAATTTTGTAGAGCATTCTCACCAGGAACCTCCATGTTCAAACGCAGGGTCGGCGAATTGGCCAAAAGGCCCCTTATCGTGCCGGCGGACGCCACCGTGACCCAGGCGGCCGATCTCATGGTGCGCGCCGACGTCAGCTGCCTGGCCGCCGTGACCGGGGCCAAGGTCGTGGGATTCGTCACCGAGCGCGAGCTGACGCGCCGTCTCGACGTTGACCTCGACCCGGGAACGCCCGTGCGCGACGTCCTGTCCCGCACCGTGGGGGGCGGCATCCTCAAGGATCTCTCGGCCCACGAAGCCATCAAGACCATGCTGGAACGCAAGGTGCGCCATCTGCCGGTCATCGACGTGGGCGGTTCGCTCATTGGCGTGGTGACGGACAAGGAACTCGTGGACGCCCTGGCCGTGGATTTCATGGTGGAAAACGTCGATTGCCGGGCCGTCATGCGGCCCGCCCCGGTCATCTTGTCCCCGGAGCAGTCCATACAGACGGCCCTGGACCGGATGCGCGAAGCCGGCGTCGGCTCGGTGCTGGTGGTCACGGACGGCAAGGCCGCCGGCATCTTCACCGAACGCGACGCCCTGCGGGCCATCATGGGCCAGCCCGAACGGCTGGCCGATCCCGTCTCCGCCTACATGAGCCGCCCGGTGGTCAGCGTGCCGGCCGAGGCCATGGTCTACAAGGTCATTTTGTACATGCGCCAAAAGGGCGTGCGCCGCCTGGCCGTCACCGAAGCCGACGGCCGCCTGGCCGGCCTGCTGACCCAGACCGACATCCTGCTCTACGCCCGGCGTATGGGCTGATCCGCCTGTTCAGCGTCGCTGCCCGGCGACGGATGACGGGCCTACGAAGTCCGCCGGGGTCTCCCGGCCCCGTATCCGAGCCGCAGCACACGCCCGGTACGGCTCCCTTGGGCGTCGCGCGCCGCGCGCCGCCTGCACCCCGACATGTGCCAGCCCCTCCCGGAGCCGCCATGCCCCGCCGCTGCTTCCCCGGCCTGATCATCCTGGCCTGCTTCATGTTTCTCTGCGCCGTCCGTCCGGCCTTGGCCGCCGACATCGACACCGCCGCCAAGGCCCTGGACCGGCTGCTGGCCCAGATGCCGTCGTCGGCGCGGGCCACGGTCGCCGTCTCGGGCGAGGCCGGGCCGCGCCAGGGCGAGGTGGTCCTGACCCTGGACGCCCGATCCGTGCGCCTGGGCCAGGGGCCGGGCTGGCTTTTCGGCCTGACCCTGCCAAACGGCGACAAGCGCGTGGCCTTCGTGGCCGCCGACGGCTCCAGCCGCTTCGCGCCGACCACCGAACTCCCGGCCGGCCTGACCCCCGTCAGCCTGCCCGATGCCGCCGCCGACGCCGGCCCCATCGCCGACCGGCAGGCCGCCGTCGCCGCCGTGACCGACCGGCTGCTCGGCCACTCCCTGCAAGGCCGCCGGGTCTACGTCGCCAATGCGCTTGTTGGCGAAGACATCACCGTGCCGCTGTTGCGGGGTTCGGTTAGCCTGTCCGGCGGGCCGGGCTGGCTTTTTTTCATCGACGACGTCCCGCAAGCCAACTGGTCCCACGGCTGCCGGTACGTGCTGGCGGCCGCCGACGGCAGGCTGCACGTCGCCCCGGCCATGCTGCCGCCGGCCGACATGGCCGGGTTCACGGAACTGACGGTCTGGCCGCCGGCCCAGCCGCCCCAGACCTCGGCCCTGCCGAAGGCGACAGCCGTGGCGGCCAAAGCCGCCGCCGGAGCCGCCAACGACGTTGCCGCCGCCACCGACGCCAGCCACCGCTACGCCGTCATCCTCTCCGGCGGCTACAACCAACAAAACAACCACATCCGCTACTGGAACGACTGCTCCTATTTCTTCAAGACCCTCAAGGCCGCCGGTTTCCTGCAGGACCACATCTACGTGCTTTTCGCCGACGGCACGGACCCGGCCATCGACAACTCGCTGGGGCAAAATTCCAACACCGACCTCAACAACGACGGCATCCAGGACATCAAATACAGCGCCACCAAGGCCAACATCACCACCGTCTTCAACGAACTGGCCGGCAAGCTCGGCAGCCAGGACATCCTCTACATCTTCACCACCGACCACGGCGGCCCGGCGGCCGGCAACGGACGGCCCTACGAAACCGCCAACGTGATCCTCAACCTTTGGGGAGAAGACATCACCAACGCGGAATTCGCCGCCGAGGTGAACAAGGTCCAGGCCGGGGCGGTGGCCGCCATTTTCGAGCAGTGCTTTTCCGGCGGCATGATCGAACCGCTGAGGGCCCCCAACCGGGTGCTCATGTCCGCCGCCCGCTACTGGGAGTTGTCCTACGCCATGGGACCGGACTACACCTATGACGAGTTCTCCTTCTACGTGACCCAGGCCCTGGCCGACCCGACCAAGGGCGACAGCAACGGCGACGGCGTCGTGACCCTGGAGGAGGCCTACAGCTACGGGCTGGCCAAGGACACTGTCCAGCTCGAAACCCTGGACTCGGGCGGCGACAACAACGGCGAGCACCCAAGCTACTACAGCAACCCCTGGAACCTCGGCCGCCAGTTGGCCCTTGGCGGACGCTATCCCTCGGCCAAGGCCCCTACCTACGGCGGCTACGCCCAGTACCAGACCGGCGACGCCTTCCCCACCGGAGCCACGGCCCAGAACTGGAAGGGAACGGACCAGCTCTGGACGCTCAACCTGCCCTTTGCCTTTCCCCTGGGCGGCCAGACCTACACCAGCGCCTCGGTGTCGAGCCACGGCATCATCCATTTCGCCAATCCGTCGAACAGCGGCTACAACTCGGTCAACGGGCTGGCCGCCAGCCTGGCCGTGGCTCCGCTGTGGGACCGGCTGACCACGGCCGGCAGCGGGGACGACATCGCGGTGGCCTCGACCAGCGAGGCCGTGACCGTGGTCTGGCAGGCCAAGACCGTGGCCGACGGCCGGCCGGTCAACGTGGCGGCCCGGCTGTATCCGTCCGGGGCGGTGCGGTTTTATTACGGGACCGGCAACCAGCACACCTCGCTCGTGGCCCAGCGCGACAAGACCATCGGCGTGGCGGCGGGCACGGCCGCGTCCATGCTGCTGGGGCTGCGAAACGGCCAGCCGGACCTCGGCTCGGCCAACGCGCTGCTCATCCAGCCCGCGACCCTGCCCCCGCCCTCGCCGGGGCTACCCTGGCAGGGGCTGCTGCTGCAGTAGCCTCCATTCGGGAAGGAGCCATCATCGACGTCAGCGTTGTGTCGTCCGCGCGCCGGCCGCTCAAGGTACTCGACGACCTTCCGCAGGATCGTCAGGAAGACAACGGGGGAGGGACGGATATAGCGATCAGCTATTCCGATGACGCCGAGGCGGCTTGGCTGCGCAAGGGAAATCGCGCGTATTACAGCTATACAATTCACGCCGCCACGGACAGTCGGGACGGCTTTGTCCTTGGCGGCCATGCCACGCCGGCAAACCGGTCCGACACGGAGGAATATGTCGCCGTCTTGGATGAGGTCGACGCGAAAGCCGGCGAGAGCATTTTCGCGGACAAGGGGTACAGCAGCCAACTCAACCGCTACGTGCTCAAGGTTCGAGGCTTCGCCGACGGCATCATGCACAAGGCCGCTCGCAACCGGGAGCTGACACCCTTGGGAACATTCGCCAACCGTCAAATCAGCAGCGTTCGCGAGAAAGTCGAGCGAGCTTTCGGCGCCCTCAAGCGCGGCTATG
>ALAO01000039.1 GCA_000307955.1 Solidesulfovibrio magneticus str. Maddingley MBC34
AGGTCCAGGAGAGGCAGCGCCTCTCCTGGCCGCCGGAGGCCTCCCCTCTCCCCTGCCCGCCAGTTCGGCGCGGGCGGCTTCGAGTTGGGGCGCATCGACGGCGTGGACTTCGATACGTTGGCCAAGGCCGGTGAGCATGGACAGATGCAGCCTGCCGCCCAGGTGTTCGCGGAAGGCTTCGATGGCCGCGACCATGTCCAGCTCGGCCAGGGCCGGATGCCACACGGCCAACCCCAGGGCGTTGAGCAGGGACAGCGCCTGCTCGGCCTCGGCCCGGGAGAGCAGGCCCGTGCGGCAGGAATAGAGGGTATCCAGCGCGATGCCCACGGCCACGGCCTCGCCGTGGCGCAGCTCGCCCCGGGTCGCTTCTTCCAGGGCATGGGCCGACCAGTGGCCGAAATCCAGCGGCCGGGCCGAACCGAGTTCGAAGGGGTCGCCGCCGCCGGCGATATGCTGCAAATGGGCCTCGGCGCAGCGCACGTTGGCTTCGAAAAGCGCTTCGTCGTCGCCGGCGGCGAGCCTGGGGGCCAGCTCGACCAGACGGGCGAAAAAGAGCGGATCGCGCACCAGGGCGACCTTGACCGCCTCGGCCAGGCCGGCCAGCACGTCGCGCCGGGGCAGCGTGGCCAGCAGGGCATGGTCGTTGACCACGGCATGGGGCGGGGCGAAAGCGCCGATGTAGTTCTTGCGGCCGAAGTAGTTGATGCCGTTTTTGACGCCCACGCCGGCGTCGTTTTGGGCCAGGACGGTGGAAGGCATCCGGATGAGCCGCACGCCCCGGTGGGCAGTGGCCGCGCCGAAGCCGGCGGCGTCGAGAAAGGCCCCGCCGCCGATGGCCAGCACGAAGGACTGGCGGCACAGCTTGCCCCGGAAGGTCAGCTCCCACACGGCCTGGGTCACGGTGAAGTCGGCCTTGGCCGCCTCGCCGCCGGGCAGGACGAGCGGCGCTTCGACGAGGCGCATGACGTCGGCGTGGGCCTGGGCATAGGCCATGACCCGGCCAGGCAGGCCGGGGTCGACAGCGACCAGGCCGGCGTCGCAGACCACGCCGACCTTGCGCGGCCCCTGGCCGGCCCGGGCCAGGATGTCGGCGAGGACCGGGTTGCCCGGATCAAAGGCCTGGCGGGTGAAGACCACGGGGAAATCGAACGTGGGCGCGATGTGCTGGGCAATGGCGACGGTCATGGAGCCTCATGGGGGGACGCGCGGCGGCGCTCGTGTCGCGACCACGAAAAGCCCGCAAGGCGTTTCGCGGTCAACAGACGAAAACCATTAATTTTTCTTAAATACTACGCTGGTATTTTTCAAGGGACGCGACACGAACCGGCGCGGGTTATAAACGTCCAGCCCGTATACCCGTATTATTCGCTTTTTTCCAGAGGGGCGGCCACGGCGTCCAGGACGCCGACCCGGGCCAGGGCCTCGTAGAGCACCACCGAGGCGGCGTTAGCCACGTTGAGGCTGCGCACCTGGCCCCAGATGGGGATGGTGACCAGCCGGTCGGCGGCGGCCAGGACCTCTTCGGACAGGCCGCTGGATTCCGTGCCGAAAAGCAGGATGTCGTCGGCCTCGAAAGGGAAACGGTGATGGGGTACTGCGGTGTGGCCCCGGTTGCCGGCGGTGGCGGCCACCAGACGCCGGCCGGCCCGGGCGGCGGCGAAGGACGGGAAATCCTCCCAGACCGTCAGGTTCACGTGGGGCCAGTAGTCGAGGCCGGCCCGCTTGAGGTAGCGGTCGGCCAGGGAAAAGCCCAGGGGTTTGACGAAATGCAGCGGCGTTTTGGCGGCGGCGCACAGCCGGGCCACGCTGCCGGCGTTCTGGGGGATTTCCGGGGCGACCAGGACGAGTTCGATCACGCCGTCTCCCGGGTGTAGGGGACGTCCTTGCGGTAGACCGTGCCCTGGAAGCTGGCGATGACCTCATCCATGTCGTTGCTGATGGTCACGGCATAGGTCGCCATCTTGTTGCCAAGGGAAATTTCGACGGCCTCGGCGTAGAGGGTGGAACCCAGGCCAGCCTTGACGTAGGAAATGGAGGCGGCCACGGCCAGGCTCAGCTTGCCGTGGGAGTTGGAGGCCACGGCAAAGGCCAGGTCGGCCAGGCTGAAGATCGCCCCGCCGTGGGCCACACCGGCCCCGTTGCGGTGGTCGTCGGTGAGGTCCATGGCCGTCTTGGCGTAGCCGGGCCGGGCCTCGACAATGCGGATGCCAAGCATCTGGGCGAACCGGTCGCGGTCGAGAAACCATTGCATGTCCATGGGAAACGCTCCTTTGCCCGCTGCCCGGGCAGGCTAAACCTGGGAATGGAACGCCGGGGCGGCGGATTTGTCAAGCCGGGCGTTTGGGGCTATACGGGGGCAGCCCTTGAGGGGGGAATCCGCCATGCTGCGTCACGTTATTCACGGGCCGGGCCAGGGGCCGCGAAACCGGCCGTGGCCCACGGTTTTGGCCGCGCTGTTGGCCACGCTGTGCCTGACGGCGATGCTCGGCGCGCCGGCCCTGGCCGCGCCGCCGGGACCGGCCGATCTGTCGCGCTCCATCGAGACGGCCCGGGTCGCCATCACCGGACTGGAGAAGACTATCGTGTCCTATGACGCGGAGATGCGGTCACTGACCGGCAACGATCCGGCCTCGGCCCGGCGGCGCGAGGAAATCCGCATCATCAAGCAGCATTACGTTCGGGAAATCGAGACCCTCAAGGCGAAGATCATCGATGACTACAAAAAAATCCAGGACTTCAAGGCTCGTGGCATTCAATAGCAACATGCCGGCAGGCCAAAACAAAAACGCCTCGCTTGCGCGAGGCGTTTCGGATTGGTTCGGTGGTGGGCGATCGGGGATTTGAACCCCGGACTTCCACCGTGTGAAGATGGCACTCTAACCGCTGAGTTAATCGCCCGTCGAAGAATGTACGTGGGACCCCCTCCCCTGGCAAGCATTATTTTGCAAAAAGCCAAAAAAAACGACGGCCACCCAGCGGACAAAACAACAACACACTGAAAACAAAGGACAAACCAAGACATGCGACTGCTCGTGACCGGAGGCTGCGGCTTCATCGGCTCCAACTTCATCCGCGACATGCTCACCCGCCACGAAGGGATCTCCATCGTCAACCTCGACCTGCTCACCTACGCCGGCAACCGGCAGAGCCTGGCCGACGTCGAAGCCGCTTTCGGCTCCTCGCGCTACCATTTCGTGCGCGGCGACATCGCCAACAGCGAGCTGGCCCTGCACCTCCTGGAGGAGCACAAGATCGAGGCCGTGGTCAATTTCGCGGCCGAATCCCACGTGGACCGCTCCATCACCGACGCCACGCCCTTTGTGCGCACCAACGTGCTGGGCGCCCAGAGCCTCCTCGACGCCGCCCGCCACTGGGGCGTGCGCCGCTTCGTCCACGTCTCCACCGACGAGGTCTACGGCACGCTTGGGCCGGACGGGAAGTTCTCCGAGGCCACGCCCCTGGCCCCCAACAGCCCCTACTCGGCCAGCAAGGCCGGGGCCGACATGCTCATGCGGGCCGCTTACGAGACCTTCGGCATGGACGTGGTGGTCACCCGCTGCTCCAACAACTACGGCCCCTACCAGTTCCCGGAAAAGCTCATTCCGCTGATGTTCTCCAAGGCCATGGCCGACGAGGCCCTGCCGGTCTACGGCGACGGGCTCAACGTGCGCGACTGGATCTACGTCATCGACCACTGCCGGGGCGTGGAACTGGCCCTCATGAAAGGCCGGCCCGGCGAGGTCTACAACTTCGGCGGCGACGCGGAAAAGCCCAACATCGAGGTGGTGCGCACCATCCTGGCCGCCCTGGGCAAACCCGAAAGCCTCATCCGCTACGTGACCGACCGGCCCGGCCACGACCGCCGCTACGCCATGGACTTCACCAAGGCCGCCCGTGAGCTGGGCTTCGCTCCGGCCTGGGATTTCGCCCGAGGCATCGCCGAGACCATGGCCTGGTACCGGGCCAACGGCGAATGGCTGGAAAGCGTCAACAGCGGCGCTTACCGCCAGTTCATGGCTTCCTGGTACGGAGAACGGGCATGAGCGGGGACGCGAAAGCCCCCCGCGCCATCGTGCTGGGCGGCCTGACCGGACTGGTCGGCCGCCCGCTGTCGCGGGTCATGGAAGAGGCGGGGTTCGCCGTGCTGCCGACCACGCGCACGGTCCTCGACCCCTTTGACATGGAGGCCGTGGCCCGGGAGATCGAGGGTTTCGAGGCGACCCACGTGGTCAACACCGTGGCCTACACCGCCGTGGACGCGGCCGAGGACGACGCCGACGAGGCCTACCGCCTCAACCGCGACCTGCCCGGCCGGCTGGCCCGGGTCTGCCGCAAGGCCGGGGCGACCCTGGTGCATCTGAGCACGGATTTCGTTTTCGACGGTTCCAAGGGCACGGCCTACGTCGAGGACGACGCGCCGAACCCGGAGTCGGTCTACGGGGCGAGCAAGCTGGCCGGCGAGCGGGCCATCCTCGATTCGGGGCTCGACGCGTTCCAGATCCTGCGCACGGCCTGGCTCTACGGCCCGGGCAAGAAGAACTTCGTGGCCACCATCCTGGGGCTGGCCAAGACCAGGGAGGAGCTCAAGGTGGTGGCCGACCAGATCGGTTCGCCCACCTACACCCTCGATCTGGCCGGCTGGATCACCGATCTGGCCCGCACCGAGGCCGCCGGCATCTTCCACGCCGTGGGTTCGGGCCAGGCCAGCTGGTGCGACCTGGCCACCGAGGCCGTGGTGGCCTCGGGCCTGCACTGCCGCGTGCTGCCCATCCCTTCCGACGCCTATCCGCAAAAGGCCAAGCGTCCGCCCTATTCGGCCTTGGACAACGCCAAGCTGGCCGCGGCCATCGGCCGCGCCCCCCGGGCCTGGACCATCACGGTGCGGGAATACGTCTACGAGCTGATGCAGGCGTCGGCCTGATCCGAAAAATCCATCGACATGGGCAGGGTGAAGCAGAAGGCCGCGCCCTGCCCAGGCTCGGACTCCACCCAGATGCGCCCGCCATGGGCGGCCACGATGCCTTCGGCAATGGCCAGCCCCAGGCCCAGGCTCTTTTCTCCGGCCGTGGGCCGGGCCGAGAGGCGCTCGAAGGGCTTGAACAGCCGATGGCGCTCTTCGGTCAGGATGCCCGGCCCCTGGTCGGCCACCCGCACCACCACCTCGTCCCCGGCCGGACGCAGGGTCAGGCGCACGAGGCTGCCGGGCGGCGAAAACTTCACGGCGTTGGACAGCAGGTTGTCCAGCACCCGGGCGATAAGGTCGGGGTCGAGACTCATGGGCGGCAACTGCGCGGCGCGGGTTTCCACCCGGATGGACTTGCCGGCGGCGGTGGCTTCGGCCAGCCTGGCCCGCTCCAGGGCCAGGGCGTCGAGGTGGGCCATGACCAGGGCCGGTTCGAGCCGGCCGGTTTCCAGGCGGGTGAGATCCTGCATGTTGGAAGCCAGGGAACACAGCCGCCGGCCGGCCTGGCTGATGACGGCCGCCATTTCGCGCACTTCCCCGCCGATCTCGCCGCACACCCCGTCGAGGATGAGATTGGCCGCGCCGACGATGCCGCCGGCCGGGCTTTTGAGATCATGGGCCAGCATGGACAGGAACATGCGGCGCAGCCGCTCCAGGCGCTTGATTTCGAGCATCCGTTCCACGGCTTCCACGCCGTGCAGCACCCGGCAATACAGTTCCTCGCGCTCGAAGGGCTTGTGCAGATAGTCGTCGCCGCCGCTCTTGAGAAACTCCGCCGAGATGGAACGCGGGGCCTTGCCCGAGATGCCGATGAGGCAGATCTCGCGCAGCCGAAACCGCCGCCGGATGGTGCGGGTCAGCTCCACGCCGTTTAGCACCGGCATGTCGTAGTCGATGATGACCGCCGCGATGTCCGGCCGGTGTTCGAGAATGGCCAGGGCCTTGGCCGCCGAGGCGGCCATGTGGACCCGGAACTGGTAACGCCGCAGCACCCGGCGCAAAAAAAGGCGCATGAAGGCCGAGTCTTCGACAATGAGAATGCGGGCGGCGCGGTTTTTGAGCAGCCGGTCCACATAGCGGGCCACGGCAGCCGGGTCCTCGGCCTCGGCCACCACGAAGTCGATGGCGTCGAGTTCCTGGGAAAGATCGCGAAATTCCGGCCGGTAGCATTCGGCCACGGCCAGCCAGGGCACGCCGCTTGCCGTCGAGGCGGCGGCCAGACGGCGCACGGCTTCCTCGGGCAGGGTCAAGTCCACCACGCACAGCAAAAACGCCCCGTCGCCGTCGCCCCGGCACAGCGCGTCCGCCGCCGCGTCGGGATCATGAATCTGGACGGCCCCCAGACCCGACAGGGAACCGCAGTGGCGGACCACGGCCGCGGCCAGACAAGGATTGTCGGAGACAAGGAGAATCTTCGGGTCGGACATGGCGGGTGGCGTCTCCCCCTTCGAATGTGGAAGTTTTTTATCAGATGCCCGCACCCAGGGCAATGCCGCAATGCGACACTTTCCCCTCCGGCAGCTGCCTTGCCCGCCGCTGTCCGCCCGGTTAGCATGGGGCCATGGTTTCCGTTGTCCTGCCCGCGCGAAACGCCGCCGCCGTCCTGCCCGCCGCCCTGGAGAGCCTAGCCGCCCAGACCTTGGCCGACGTTGAAGTCCTCGTCATCGACGACGGCTCCGACGACGAAGGAGCCACTCGGGCCATTGCTGCGGCCATGGCCGGCCGCGACCGCCGTTTTCGGCTCATCAGTCGCCCCCACGAGGGGATCGCCGCCGCTCTCAACGCCGGTCTGGCCGCCGCCCGGGGACGCTACGTGGCCCGCCTGGACGCCGACGACGTCTGCCTGCCCGAACGGCTTGCGCTCCAGGCCGACCATCTCGACGCCCATCCGAACATCGGGCTGGTCTCCTGCCAGGCGGCTTACGGCGGCGATCCCGAGGCCTGCCGAGGCTATCTGGCCCATATCGAGTGGTGCAACGCGGTGACCACGCCCGAAGCCATCCGGCTGTCCATCTTCCGCGAATCCCCCCTGCCCCACCCCACGGTAATGTTTCGCCGGGAGCTGCCGGCCCTTCACGGCGGCTACCGCCAGGGCGATTTCCCCGAGGACTACGAACTGTGGCTGCGCTGGCTGGAAGCCGGCGTGGTCATGGACAAACTGCCCCAGACGCTTGTCGTCTGGAACGATCCGCCAGGCCGGCTCTCGCGCACCGATCCCCGCTACGCCCCAGAGGCCTTTTTCCGCGTCAAGGCCGGCTACCTGGCCCGGCGCCTGGCCCGCGTAAACCCGTTCCATCCGCGCATCGTGGTGGCCGGAGCCGGACGTGTCACCCGCCGCCGGGCCGAACTGTTGTGCGAACACGGCATTATTATCGAAGCCTGGCTCGACATTGATCCCCGCAAAGTCGGACTGATGCTTGGCGGCCGGCCGGTGCTCCATTACAACGACGCGCCGGGGCCGCAGTCGTGTTTCATCGTCCCCTATGTGGCCAGCCGAGGGGCGACGGACGTGATTTTGGCCAGGCTCGGCGCGGCTGGTTTCATTCCAGGCCGCCACTGCCTGCCCGCCGCCTAAAATTAACCCGTCCCTTGCCTTGTTGCCGGAAGTCCTTTACGCAAACCACTGGCGGATTTTGCCTTGAGGCAACATGATGCACCATTCCACGGAGTATCCGGCATGGCTTGGCGACGGCTGAAGAGCCTGCGCACGCGATTGCTGTGGCTTGTCGCGCTGACCCTGGCTCCGATCCTGGCGCTCCACGTCGCCTCGACCGTGGAAAAGCAACGCTCCGCCCGGGCCGCCGTGGACCAGAGCCTGCACAGCATCGCCGATCTGGCCGCCGGCAACGCCCGAAGCCTGCTTGCAAACTACGCCAACATTCTGCGGGGCGTCACCTGGCTTGCCGTCATCAAGTCCGGGGACCCTGAGGAAGCGTCCCGCCTGCTCACCAACGCCCTGGCCGTTTTTCCCTCCTTCCAGGACATGGTCCTGACCCGCCCCGACGGCACGGTGACGGCAGCCGCCGCCCAGCCGGACGGGACGACGCGGGATCTCGGCGACCGCCCCTGGCTGCGCCAGGCCTTGGACGCCCCGCTGACCACGATCCTGGCCTTCGGGCCGGGCACCATTGACGGCCGGCCCGGCCTGGTGCTGGCCCAGGCCGTGCGCGGACCGAACGACGGGGTGGTCGGCGTGTGCGCCATCACGCTGGCGCCAGACTGGTTCGCCGCCATCTTCCAGGACATCCGGATGCCCCAGGCCGCCCGGGCCTGCCTTTTCTCCCAGACAGGGACGGTGCTGACCACTTGGCCGCCACGACCCCAGGCCGCCGGCAAAACCGTGGCCGGCGCGGACGAGGTTCTCCCCCGGCTGGACGAGGCGGCGAGCCTGGTCTGGACCGGCCAGGGGCCAGACGACGCCATGCAGCGCGCCGTGTTCGCGCCGTTGGCCGCCCCTGGCCGGCAACGCCTGTTTATCCGTTTAAGCCAGCCCCAGGCCGTGCATGAAGCTCTGCTCATCGGGGCCTGGCAGCGCGACATGCTGCTTTTTGGCCTGGCCGTGGCCCTGGCCCTGGCCGCCGCCTGGTGGTTCAACCGGGCGTTTCTTCTACGGCCCATGGGCCAGTTCGTGGCCATGGCCAAGGACATGGCCGCCGGCAACCTCGACCGCCGCTCGGGGCTGGCCGAGAGCCAGGGGGAGATGGGCGAACTGGGCCGGGCGCTGGACGCCATGGCCGACAAGCTCAAGGAACGCATCCGCTTCACCCAGGAACTCATCGACGCCATTCCCGTGCCGGTCTTCTACAAGGATGCCGAGAACCGATACCTGGGCTGCAACGCCGCCTACGAGCGGTCTATCCGGCCCCTGGCCAGCATCCGCAGGCGCACCGTCCACGAGCTGGAACTCCCGGTCCAGGCGGCGCTGTGCGCCAAGACCGACCACGCCGTGCTCTCTGGCGCGGCCGAAACCGTCGAATACGAAACATCGCTCACCTTCAGCGACCAGACCGCCCACGACGTGGTGGTCTTCAAAAGCCGGTTCCACGACGTCGCCGGACGAGCCGCCGGCATCATCGGCGTGCTGCTCGACATCACCGGCCGCAAACGATCCGAGGCCGAACTTCTCGCTTCTCGCACCCGCTACAAACTGCTCCTGGACAGCATGGGCGACGGCTTTGTCGTGCTGTCCAGCGACTACCGGCTGGTGGAATCCAACCCGGCTTTTCAGGCGATGACCGGCTACGGCCCGGACGAACTGGAAAAAATGACCTATCGTGACATCACCCCCGAAGTCTGGCTCCAGCCTGAGGAACGCCTCCTGGCCGAAGTGGACGCCAAGGGCTTTGCCGAGGTTTTCGAGAAGGAATATCGCCGCAAGGACGGCACGATCCTGCCCGTGGCCGTGCGTCCGCACCGCCATCCCGAAAGCCCGGGCGAGGATCGCCGCTATTTCGCGGTGGTGCGCGACATCGCCGACGTCAAGGCCATCGAGGCCGACCTGCGCCAGG
Organism: Solidesulfovibrio magneticus str. Maddingley MBC34; assembly: GCA_000307955.1. GTDB lineage: Bacteria > Desulfobacterota > Desulfovibrionia > Desulfovibrionales > Desulfovibrionaceae > Solidesulfovibrio > Solidesulfovibrio magneticus_A. Next base: position 9,472 of record ALAO01000039.1, read on the forward strand.
CCAAGGAGGCGGCCGAGACCGCCAACCGGGCCAAAAGCGATTTCCTGGCGAAAATGAGCCACGAGATCCGCACGCCCCTGCACGCCGTCATCGGCATGACCGAGCTGACCCTGGGCACCGAGCTTTCACCCCAGCAGCGCGACGCCCTGGAAACCGCCCGGGAGGCCGCCGGCAACCTGCTTGGCATCATCAACGACGTCCTGGACCTGTCGCGCATCGAGGCCAAGGGGCTGGAGCTGGTCATCCAGGACTTCGATCTGCGCCGCACCCTGGCCGGCGTTGCCCGCACCCTGCGGCCCCAGGCTGCCCGCAAGGGCCTTTTCCTCACCCTGGCCGTGGCCCCGAACACCCCCCGCCACGTCCGGGGCGACCAGGGGCGGGTGCGGCAAATCCTGCTCAACCTCGTGGGCAACGCCGTCAAATTCACCCGGGCAGGCGGCATCACCGTCACCGTCGCCGCCCCGGACGGCGACCCCAGCCAGTTGGAACTGGCCGTGGCCGACACCGGCATCGGCATC
>ALAO01000040.1 GCA_000307955.1 Solidesulfovibrio magneticus str. Maddingley MBC34
AGGGGCTTAGCCCCTCCCGGCCGCCGGAGGCATCTTCTCTCTACGAAACTATCCATGCGCTCCGGGGAAGAAGATGTTGCTGGCGAAGTAGAAGACGACGAGCAGGGTGACGCCGATGCCCAGGCTCCAGGCCACCAGGCGCTTTTCCGTGGCGTCCAGGGGCTCGTATTCCATCTTCTTGATTTCTTCGGCGAACTTGAGGTCGTTGAGCTGTTCCATGATGCGCTCCTTGTAGGTTAGCCGGCCAGGGGGGGCTTGACGCCGTGGAAGAAGAGCCAGGAGATGAAAAGGCCCACCCAGATGATGAAGCCGAACAGGCAGACCACGTACACGGCGGCCAGCCGGCCGATGCCTTCTTCCCAGAGCTTCTTGAAGTTGGAGACCACGCCGATGGTAAAAAAGGTCAGGGAGAAGAAGATGACGCGCAGGGAATTGAGCGCGCCCACCATGTTCTTGCCAAGCTTCATGCCTTCGGCGGAATTGGCGCACAGCACGAGCAGGATGAGGAAGGTGAGGATGTAGCCCAGGACAAAGCGGGGGAAGCGGTTCCAGACTTCGGAGAAGCGCATGCGCTGGCCCGGGCAGCGCTCGAACTTGGTGCACCAGATGTAGGCCAGGACAAAGGACCAGACGCCGATGAACACGTCGATGAAGATCTTCACGGTGGTGGTCACCATGACGATCCAACCTTCCTGGTACTTGATGCCGAAGTCGGACAGCGCCTTGGCTCGGATGAGCGCGTCGGCGATGGCCCCGCTGGCGATGGCCCCGCCGTCGGACTTGACGGCCAGGCCCATCCAGCCGCCGGCCACCATGGGTTCGCCGGTCAGCCACCACTGGGCCACGAAGGGCAGGACGACCATTTCCACGCAGGTAAACACCACGACCAGGGAGGAGACCATGATGGGCACCACCGGACGGGCCCGGATGGCCCCGCCGGTGGCGATGGCGGCGGACACGCCGCAGATGGAGATGCCCGAGGCCAGGGGCGCGGCCCATTCACGGCTGAACTTGAAGTACTTGCGCGACACGTAATAGACCACGGCCCAATAGATCAGGTAGGCCTCGACGATGGCGCAAAGGCCTCGGAAGATAAGGGAGGAGGCCAGGCCCATGGCGTCGGCGGCCTTGACGCCCAGTTCCGAGCCCATGATGACGATGGCGATTTTCACGAACATTTCCGGGCGGCAGGCGGCCTTGAGAGCATTGGCCGTGCCCGGCATGAAGTTGCCGACGAAGATGCCGGCCAGAAGGGCGACGATGAATCCCGCTTCGCCGGTCAGGCCCAGGGACCAGGGAATGTTGAACTTCTTGAGTGTGTCCGGGGTGGCGGCGATCTGGGCGTAGTGCCCGGCCGCGTAGCAGATGAAGGTAACGAAGAAGACGATGGTGAAGGCCTTGAAAAATTCCTTCGTATCCGCGCCGAGCAGTTTGACGCCCAAGGTCAGGACGCCGGTGAGCGCCACGTAGGTGATAAACAGCGAGGCGATGCCGGGCAGGGCCTTATAGGCGGCGGTGGAGGGCGAAAGCACCTTGTCCAGCGACGTCCAGATGTTGGGTTTGACCACCCAACCGAGCAAATCCAGCCCGAATACGTTGCAAAAGGCCAGGATGAACACGCTGGCCCCGACAAGGAGCGCGACCTTGTCCTCGGTGAGTCCTGTCTTCTGGCTCATAGGCTCCTTTCTCCTATCCCAACAGGGATTGCCGTTGATGCCTGGGGTTGCCTGCCGACGCGCCGCGATAGAGATTTTTTTCACAAGCGGACAAGGCTTGTGCTACAATTCACATAGCAATTTCCAAGCCAAATATTTTCTTGAAGAAATGCTTACATATTGCAAGTTGATAGAAGGAAACTGTTTCATGTGGTGTAAACTGAAGTTGTCAGGGGTATTCCACGGGTTGGCAGGGCTCTGGCAACAGCGGGAGTGCTTTGACGGACGCGACGATCGACGTTGCTCGCAAAGGCTACGGGAGGTTCGGGCTTTTCTGAAACTGGACAGGGCAGCGTAACGTTTTGCGACGCCTATCGACTAGAAGCCCAAGCGTGGGGCGTCTCCGGGAACGGAGGCGATACTTCCCTGCCAGGAGGACGCGCGATATGGCGATTCGTAAAAAGGTGCTGCTGGTCAATCCGCCGCCCAACCCTGAGACCGGGCCGCAGTTGCACCTTGAAAACCTCGGCCTGGGCTATGTCGCCGCATCCGTGCGTCGGGAGCTGGGAAAAACCCATGACGTGACGCTTTGGGACTGCAGTCTTGTGGACAAGTCCATGGTCCATGTTCCCGAAGTGCTTGACGTCGTCGCGCCGGATGTTGTCGGCTTGAGCCTCTCGGCCATGAACGCCGGCCAGGGCGTCGTTCTTGCCGCCCAGATCCGCAAGCGCCATCCTCGGGCCCAGATCCTGATCGGCGGCATTCTGGCTTCTTCCCTGCCGGCCGACGAGTTGGCCGGTTTCAGCCCGGACGCGATCATTCGGGGCGAAGGCGAGACGCTGGTCCCGCGGGCGCTGGGCATGCTTGAGGACGTCGCCCCCGGGGAGGTGTTGGAACTTGTCCAGGAGCAGGCCCTTGATGTGGACGCCCTGACCTGGCCTGCCCGGGACATGTTGCCCTGGCAACTCAAGATGCATGCCCAGGCGAGCGTCGCCGCTTCGCGCGGCTGTCCGTACCGATGCAGTTTTTGCAGTATCCCCAAGGCTGGTCCCATCAGAAAATGGCGGCCCCGGGACATCGACGACGTGGTCGATGAAATGGCTTTTCTCTATAAGACATACAACATCGCCCACTTCTATTTTGTTGACGACAACTTCATCCTCAATTCCAAGCCGTCCTTTTTGCGGGCCGAACGCTTCGCCCAGCTTGTGCGGGACAAACTGCCTTGGATACGCTTCGGATTTATGTGCCGGTCATCGGCCATCGACAAGCGTTTGCTCAAAATCCTGAAGTCCGCCGGCCTGGCCGGCGTGTTTCTTGGCATTGAGTCGTTCTCGCAGGCCGTTCTCGATCGTTATAACAAGAAGGAAACCGTCGAGGAGCACATCAGGGCCATTGCCGTTCTCAACGAGCTGGGCATCACCATCAATCCGGGGTTCATTTGTTTCGATCCCTGGACGACCGTCTCCGAGATGCAGCAGACGATCCGCGTCATGAAGAACATCGATTTCCCGTCGCTGCAATCCATCAATTCCAAATTGACATGCTATCGGGGGACGGCCATTGCACAGCAGCTGAAAGAACTGGAGAAGCCCGCAGCTGGTTTGGGCATTCGCGGCTATGCCGTCAAGGAAGAGCAAGCTGTAGACATCATGGAACAATGTTGCGACATCTTTCAAAATCAGCTGCTCTCGGATGCTGATTATGTCGAATATCAACATTGTCAGTATGTGTTGGGGTCTTTGCAGCCGTTTTTTCTCAATACGCCCCAGGAGTCGCTCTTCTTCTTGCATTATGCACAATCCAAGGAGTTGTGGGCGGCCGGAGACATGGCCGTTTTGCAGTGGATCGACGACTATTCGCGCGGAGCAATCCCCCCAAGGGCGACAGTGGGGGTCGTGCTGGAGGCCCAGTCCCGGCAGCGCTGGCGCAAGGGCAATGTCTGCGCCAAGCGTTTTTTTGCCTTGGCGCAACCGCATCTGGTCCGGGCCGTGGCCGCCGGCAGCGCCGAAGAGGCCCGGTTGGCCGTCCTGGCCTTCAACGTGCCCGGCGGCCACCTCGACATGACCGGCCTGCTCGACCAGCCCGGCGCAAGCGGCGGGAGCAACGATGTCGTCGTCGCCCAGGCATTGGGGTACGCCTGGGACGCCGGCTTCTTGAGCGGCTATCTGGGCCGGCTGGCGCGCGATAAGAACGTCGAGGCCCTGGTGGCGCTCATCGAGTCGGCCTGCCTGACGTTCAACTTTGCCGTCATTGAAGCGGTGGAGCGCTGTCTGGAGGAAACGGCCGGCGCGACGACCGAATCCGTGGCGGCAAGCCTGCGTCATGCCCGACGTCTATTTTGCTCCAGCTATCCCGCGTTTATTCTGTCCCAGGCCAAATTCCCGTCCGTCCCTGCCTGTTCAGGGCCGGAGCTGGTGCGGCGGTTGGCCTAGCAGGCGGGCCGCGCGTAACGTCAGGAGCGGTTGTCGCGTCGGATCCGTCGGACGCAGCGGAGCATGAGAAAGGCTTCAAGCAGTCCCACGGCCAAACAGAGCGCGACGCCGACGGCTTCCATGACGGCTACGGCGGTAAAGAGCGTGGCCGAATCGCGGCTGACGGGGTGTCGCACCAAGCGAAACGTGCCTGAGCTGAGACCGGCATGGAGGTCAAGGCCCAGGGCGGCGGCGCCGGCCAGGGAAACCAGGCAGGCCATGGCCAGGAGAATGGCCAGTGCGCGGGGCGACAGGAGCGGCGTGGGGTTGGACATGGTTTGCCTGGGCTCGGGGGCGGTTTTACAGCGACTCAGGGATGAGTGCCGCTTTTGGGAGCGTCGCCAAGGCCTGGGCCAGGGCTTCGGGGGCAAGGGCCAGGGGCGCGTCAAAGGCCAGGCCGAGGAGATCGCCTTCGGTCCATCGCACCACGGCGCGTATGGTAGCCTTAGCGCTGGGAAGCAGGCGTTCGTCAAGGACGAGAACGACGGCCGTGCCTTGGGCAAGGCCAGGGGCCGCCGGATCGATGCGTCGGAGCTTTGCGCCGTAGTTGTTGATGTTGCACAAGGCGGCGTCCAGATTTCCGGAAGGCGTGCGGATGGTTATCCAGTACGGTTGTCGCGTATCGTTCAGGCGAAATCTTGGTTTGGCCCGTCTGTTGCCGCAGGCGAGGCAGATCCAGCAGACGGCTTCAAGGTCGCCAAAACAGGCCATCTCATGCCAGGCCGGCCTTTTACAGTGGGAACAGACGTCCTGTTTCTTCAGGGACATGGCGTCAACCTTGCACGACGCCCGTAACGGAGGCGAAATCGCCCCAAAGCAGTAGCAGTCCGGGCTTGGGGAGGCGAATTACTGTTTCGTCATATTGCCGTTAACCGGCAAACCGGTAGCCGATGCCGGTCTCGGTGCGCAGATAGCGGGGTCTGGCCGGGTCCTGCTCGATTTTCTGGCGCAGCTTGTGGATGTGGATGCGCACGTAATGTTCCTGGCCCTGGCTGTGGCGGCCCCAGACCGCCTGCAGGAGCTGGCCGTGGGTGACCACCTTGCCGGCGTGGCGAGCCAGGAAGGCCAGGAGCTTGAATTCCGTGGGCGTCAGATGCACGTCTTCCCCGGCCAGAGCGGCGACATGGGCGGAAAGATCGATGGTCAATTCGCCGAACACATAGCGCGACGGCGCGGCCTCGCCCTGGCCCGCGCCCCGACGCAAGCAGACCCGGATGCGCGCCGCCAGTTCGGCCAGGCTGAAGGGCTTGGTCAGATAGTCTGACGCGCCGAGGTCGAGCGCCGTCACCTTGTCGTGCTCCCGGGAACGCACCGACAACACGATGACCCTGGCCCGCCGCCACATGGGCAGGGCGCGCAGCACCTCCTGGCCGTCAAGGTCGGGCAGCCCCAGGTCGAGCAGGATGACGTCGGGGTCGTGGCACTCGGCCAGGGCCAGGGCCTCGCGGCCCGTGGCGGCCTCGACGACGCCATAGCCCTCGGCCGAAAGAAAGGGGGTGAGGAACCGGCGGATGGCCGGCTCGTCGTCAACGACGAGGATGGTCGGGGTGGTCATGGGCATCTAGGGGAAGGGTGATGGTGAACGTCGCGCCCTGGGGCTTGCCGGCCTCGGCCGTCACGGAACCGCCATGGGCCTTGGCCACGGCCCGACAGATGGCCAGGCCCAGGCCGTAGCCGCTGGGGCCGGCCCGGTCGCCGCGCTGGAATCGCTCAAAGAGTTTATCCGGGTCGCCCGGCGGCAGCCCCGGGCCGGCGTCGCGCACCTCAATGACCGCCAAGCCGCCGCGCACGGTAGCGGCGATGCCGACGGGCGTTCCCGGCGGGGTGTGCTTGGCCGCGTTTTCCAGCAGATTGAGCAGCGCCTGTTCCATGAGCACCTCGTCCATGGGAATGAGGGGCAGATCGGCCGGGATGTCCAGGCGCACCTCGCGGCCGGCCAGGGCAGTTTCCAGGCGGGCCAGGACCGCGCCGACCACATCCTCCAGGGGCACGAGCCGGATGTCCGGCACGACCGAGCCGGACTCCAGGGCGGCGATGCGCAGCAGGTTGTCCACCAGTCGTTCCAGGCGCGAGGCCTCGTGGGCGATATTTTCTTCCAGGGACCGGCGAACCTCGGGCGTGACGGCCCGGCCCAGGGCCATGAGGCTTTCGGCCGAACCGGCAATGGCGGCCAGCGGCGTCTTGAAATCGTGGGTGACGGTGGAAAGCAGCGCGGCCCGCAGTTTCTCCCGCTCGGCCGCGACCATTGTCGTCTTGGCTCTTTCCTCCAGCCGGTCCACGTCCAGGGCCAGGGCGGTTTGCTGGGCCACGGCGTCGAGGAGCCGGCGACGGTCGGGCAGCTCCAGGGCGTCGGCCGCCTCGGGGGCGTCGGGACGCAGCCCCATGACGCCAAGCACGCCCTCGGAGCCGGCCAAGGGCAGGTACAGGGCGTCGGCCTCGGCCAGGGTCTGGGTGGAAAGGCCGGCCGGTTTGGCGTTGTCGAAGACCCACTGGGCCACGCCCACGTCCTTGTCGTCCAGGGCGTCGCTTGCCTCGGAGACAAAGGCGTTTTCGAGCTTGCCGTCGGCGTTTGGCGTCAGGGCGAAGGCCGTGCAGCCAAAGATGCGGGAAATGTGCTCATGGGCCACGCGCAACAGATTGGCCGCGCCCCGGGCCATGGCCAGGTTGCGGGAAAATTCGCTGAGTTCCGAGGCCTGGCGTTCAAGCAGCACGGCGCTGTCGGCCTGGGCGCGCAGGCGCGAGGCCATGCCGCTTAAGACCAGGGCCACCAGCAGCATGATGGCGAAGGTGACGAGGTAACTGGCGTCGGAGACGGAAAAGCTGAACCGGGGCGGCACGAAACAGAAGTCAAAGGCCAGGACGCTGACGATGGAGGCTGCGACCGAGGCCCGCCGGGACAGCCAGACCGAAGCGGCCACGACCCCCACCAGATAGACCATGATGAGGTTGGCCGGTTCGAAGTAGGGAAACATGGCGAAGCAGGCCCCGGTACTGGCGGCCACAAGGCCCAGGGCGGCCGCCATATCTCGCCATCTTCCCCTGGGGAGCGCCCGGCGGGGCGGGCGCGAAGCCGGAGCGCGGGGGTCCTGGCCTTTGATGACGTGGACGTCGATCTCGCCGCTTTCACGCACCAGCCGGTCCACGGGGCTGCCGCGCAGGATGTCGAGGAGGCTGCGGCGAAGCGGCTTGCCGATGACAATGCGGGTGACGTTGTGCTGGCGGGCGAAGCCGACAATCAGCTTGGCCACGTCGGCTCCGGTGAGCACATGGGTCTGGGCGCCGAGTTCCTGGGCCAGGCGCAAGTTGTCCATGGCCCGGGCGGTGGGCGTGCCTTCGGGGCTTTTTTGGATAAACAGGGCGTGCCAATCGGCGTGGAGACCATCGGCCAGCCGCTTGGCCGCCCGCACCAGGGTAGCCGAGGTGGGCGAGGGACCGACGCACACGAGGATGCGCTCGGCCGTGGGCCAGGTGGTTTCGATGGCGTGGCCCTTGCGGTAGACCAGCACCTCGGTGTTGACCCGGCTGGCGGTCTGGCGCAGGGCCAGTTCGCGCAGGGCGCTCAAGTTGCCGCTGCGAAAGAAATTCTCTCCGGCCCATTCGGCCTGGCGCGGCAGGTAGACCTTGCCGTCGCGCAGGCGCTGGCGCAGGTCCTCGGGCGGCAGATCAACCAGAATGACCGACTGGGCCTTGGCCAGGACGGCGTCGGGCACGGTCTCGCGCACCCGCACGCCGGTGATCTGGGCCACGATGTCGTTTAAGCTCTCCAGATGCTGGACGTTGAGCGTGGTCCAGACGTTAAGCCCGTGTTCGAGGAGTTCCTCCACGTCCTGCCAGCGTTTGGGATGGCGGCAGCCCGGGGCGTTGGCGTGGGCCAGCTCGTCCACCAGGATGAGCGGCGGGCGCGCTTCCAGGGCGGCGTTGAGGTCGAATTCCTCCAGCACATGCCCCCGGTAGTCGATGCGCTGGCGGGGCAGCACGGCCATGCCATAGAGCAGGGCCTCGGTATCCTCTCGGCCGTGGGTCTCGACCACGCCAACCAGGGGGGCGACGCCCTCGGCCATCTTGAGCCGGGCCGCTTCCAGCATGGCGTAGGTCTTGCCCACGCCCGGAGCCATGCCGAGGAAGATGCGCAGCTGTCCGCGCCGTTTTTCCTCCTCCTCGCGCCGCACCATGGCCAGCAGGGCGTCGGGGTCGGGCCGTTTGTCCTCGTCGCGCATGGCCCTACCTTACTTCGCGCCGGCCAGGGCATCCAGAGCCAAATTGAGGCGGGCCACGTTGACGCGCTCCTCGCCCCAGACGCCAAGGAGCCGGCCTTCGGTCTGGCTGGCGATAAGTTCCGCCACGTCCTTTTCGGCCAGGCCTCGGGCCTTGGCCACGGCCGGGGCTTGCCAGCGGGCGGCCTCGGCGGAGATGTGGGGATCAAGGCCGCTGGCCGAGGCCGTGGCCAGATCCATGGGGACCGGCCGGCCGGAGGCCAGGGCGTCGAGGCCGGCCGCGCGCGCCTTCACGGCCTCGGCCAGGGCCGGATTGGTCGGGGCCAGATTGGAGCCGCCGGAGGCGGCGGCGTCGCAGGGGAAAGGCGATGTGGCCGAGGGCCGGCCGGCGAAATAGCGCCCCGGGGCGAAAGGCTGGCCGATGAGCGCCGAACCGGCCACGACGCCGTCCCGGGAAACCAACGAACCAGCGGCCTGATGGGGGAAAACTGTTGCGCCCAGGGCGGTCACGGCCAGGGGATAGCCGACGCCGGTGATCAGGCTCAACCACAGAAACATCAGGCAGGAGGGTTTGAGTTCCCGCAAAAAGCTTGCAAACATCATTTTCTCCCTATGTCTTGCGGTGTTTCGACCGCTTTCTGTTTTTCGATCCTGTTGCAAACGCCGTCTTGAGGCGTTCAGTTGCCAAATGGTCTTTCCCATCACTACCGCATACGCGCCTGTTCCGCCTCACCCCTTCACCCCACTATCAGGGAGGGTCCGGGAGGGGGTTACCCCCTCCCGGCCGC
>ALAO01000041.1 GCA_000307955.1 Solidesulfovibrio magneticus str. Maddingley MBC34
AGCCCCTCCCGGCCGCCGGAGGCACTCTTTCTGTTTTTTTGTAATCATTACGCCATGTTCATAAAAAACGCCGGCCCGCCGTCGCTGCCGCCGGCCAGGCGGCGGCCGTCGGGGGACCAGACGAGGCTGGTCACGCGGTGGCTTTCCAGGGCGAAAAGCGGCGCGGCCCCTTGGCGCGCGGCGCTGCCGAGGAACACCACGCCGCCGTCGAAGCCGCCGGCCACCAGGGGCAGGGCGGGATGAGCGGCCACAGCCCCGAGCATGCCGTGTTCGAAGATGCCAAATACCGTGGCCTCGCGGGTTGCCGGATCAACGTCCGCGCCCACGGGCCAGCCCACGAAAGCGCGTTCGCCGCCGGTCCACAACATGCCGCCGTCGCTGGAAAAGGACAGGCAGCGCACCTTGGCCGGGTAGCCTTCCAGCAGGTAGCCGGCGGACTGGGCCAGATCGTAGACGCGCACGGACTTGTCCTGGGTGGCCAGGGCCATTTTGTCGTTGTCCGGGGAGAAAACCACGGTGAGGTTGGAACCGGCCCCTTCCAGGCGGTTGCCGGGCGTGCCCGGGCGCGGCGGGGCGTAGACGGTGACGCCGTCGTAGTGGCTGGCGGCCAGGGTACGGCCGTCGGGGCTGACGGCCAGGCCGGCCACGGCGCTGGCCAGTTCCGCCAGCGGGGCCGGGGCGAAGTCGGGGCCGGGGAAGAGCACCACCTGCTTGCCCACGGCCACGGCCAGCACGCGGCCATCGGGGCTGGCGGCGGCGTGCTCGACCCACTGGCCGGGGAAGGCGGCCAGTTCGCGGCAGCCGGTTTCCAGGGTGGTCAGGACGGCCCGGCCGTCGTCCCCGCCGGTCAGAAAGCCGTGGGGCGAGGCGGCCAGACACAGGGCCGCGCCGGTGTGGGGCGTGGCGAATTCGGTTTCGCCGGTCTCGGCCTCGACCAGGGCGAGGCGGCCGTCGCCCAGGGCGTAGGCAATGGTTTCGCCGTCGGGCGAGAACGCGCAGGCGGCGACGTAGGCGCCGAAATCGGCCCGCATGAGGCCTTTGAGTTCCGCGTCGGGAGCAAACGTCATGGTCCTAGGCCTCCTTGGCCGCGCAACCGGCGAGGCCGTCTTCGAGGGATGCGCGGTCCAGGTCGCGGCCGATGAACACGGCCCGGCTCTGGCGCGTTTCGCCCTCGGCCCAGGGCGTGCCCCAGGCGGTTTCCAGATACATGTGCACGCCGTGGAAGATAAAGCGCTGCTTGGCCCCGGCCACGTCCAGGATGCCCTTGGAGCGGTAGATGTCCTGGCCCTTGGAGGCGAGCAGCGTGCGCAGGAATTCGCCGAGCTTGTCCGGGTCCAGGGGGGCGTCCAGGGTGAAGCTCAGGGATTGGATGCCGTGATCGTGGACGTGGCCATGCTTGTGGTCTTCCTCGGGCCGGTAGGGGGCCAGGCCGCCCTGGGCAAGGCCGGACGGAGCCGGCTGGCCCAGGGGCAAGCGGGTCAAGTCGAAGGCCTTGCGGTCCAGGAGCACGTCCATGGGCACCTGGCAGCGCGTGGTTTCCAGGACCTGGGCCGTGTCGTTGATCCGGGCGATGGCCTGGCGGATGTCGGCCAGCTCGGCCTCGGGCACGAGGTCGGTCTTGTTGAGCAGGATCAGGTCGCCATAGACGACCTGTTCCAGGGCCTGCCTGTTTTCGGCGGCGTGGCGGCGAAAGTGCAGGGCATCGACCACGGTGACCACGGAATCAAGGCGGAAGGCGTCGCCGGTGTCCTCGTCCATGGAAAAGGTCTGGATGATGGCGGCGGGATCGGCCAGGCCGGTGGTCTCGACCACCACGGCGTCGTAGGCTCCCCGGCGCTTGGCCAGGCCGGACAGCACGCGGATGAGGTCGCCGCGCACGGAGCAGCAGATGCAGCCGTTGTTCATGAGATAGATCTCCTCGTCGGAGGAGACCACCAAGTCGTTGTCGATGCCGATTTCGCCGAATTCGTTGACGATGACGGCGAATTTACGGCCATGGGCCTCGGTGAGGAGACGATTTAAGAGCGTGGTCTTGCCGGCCCCGAGAAAGCCGGTGAGCACGGTGACGGGTACGGATGCCATGAAAAACCCCCGGGGTTGGTCTCTGGACCCCGGGGGGTATCACCAAATCGGCCGAAGGGCCAGTCATCGGGGAGGTCCGGGAGGGCAAGTCCCACCCCTGTCGGGACAGGGCGTTCGGGGCCCGCCTCCTGGGCCGTGGAGGCCGCGTTTCGGGGGAGATGCAGCTCTCTGGCTTGCTGATTTGAAGCGGGTGTCGCTTCCCGGAACCGGCCGTGTCCGGCCGGGGCTACTGGAGCCGGCCGTAGGCCAGTTCGAAGTCGACCAGTTCGCGGCCACGCTCCACGGCGCGGGTTTCGGTGTTGCCGGCCACGCCGAGGTGATGGAGCAGATGGCCCTGGCCGTCGCGGATGTCGGCGGCAAAGGCGGCGCAGTAGTCGCCGCGCGGGGTCAGGTCGATGGCGTAGCCCTTGTAGTCGCTGTGCAGGGAGGTGTTCATGGCCTTCCTCCTTTTTGATAAGAATAGTCATTATCTTTTGTTTGGCAAATCGGCAGGAAGATGGACGTAATGCCGAAAATGGCAAAAAAGAACGCCGCCCCGTGGAGAGACGGAGCGGCGCATGGTCCGCGTCGGGAGAGGGGGGGGCCGGCGCGGGCCAAATATCAGCCGGATTTTGCCGTAAGAGGCAAAACCCCTCTCCGGGGCGTTGGGTTAGTCTTCAACTTTGCCGATGGTGGTGACGCAGCAGATCTTGTCCCAGGAATAGTAGGAGTTGCAGGTTTCCTCGCCCTGCTTGACGGTGACCCGCACGAACTCGTCGCCGAGGAACAGGGTGGCGGCTTCGAAGATTTTTCCTTCGTTGATCTGGATTTTCACGCCCTTGCGGAGTTTCCGGGAGAGCGTGCCGTGGACCGGGGATGAGGCGTACTCGAAAACTTTTTCGAGGGTTTGCTTCTGCATGAGTGGTGGCTCCTTTTGACAAATTTCGGTAAATATCTGTTCGGTTACCCCTTAACTCTTCTGGGGTAAAAATCAATGTCAAAATGTCCGCAGTCTGGTGCGGCGCGTGACTCTCTATAATAACTGGAGTTTGCTGTTAACACCTCGACGAGGTGGATGGGGCGAGGCCGGCGGAACGGCTCCGCGGCAGGTGAGGTGACTTTGTGACAAAAATGACGATATATCCACGAGCCTGGAGGAAGTCCGGGCGGCAAGACCCGACGCAAAGGCCCTGTGGTCGAACGCCGGCTGGCGGCAGGGGACCACAACGCCAGGCGTCCAGCGGCTAAAGGATCGCAGCCGCTCCTGCTCCCGAAGGGAAAGGCCAACGGTAAACGAGGTTCGCCCGCCCCGTCGGCAAGACGGGATGGGCGAGCAAAGGCCGCGTCAGGCGCGGGCTGCGAAAGCGGGGAGGGTTTGAGCGCAGCGCCGGGGCTGGCCGCGTTTGGCAGCCCCGGCGGCATTCCAGGGACCTGCGCTGCATCCCTGGAAAAAGACGACTCGCTACCTGTCGAAAGCCGCTAAGCTCAAGCGTTGCCGGTGAATCCCGGCGGCGTATCTCCAGGGCGCGTCCCAAGTCCCAAAGACCCGGCGCTTGTGCCCTGTCCACGAAAAGCACAGAAGGCCTTTCGCGGACAATAATCTCACGCCCTGAATTTCCTTAAAAATACAATCGTATCTTTAAGGGATGCGGCGCTAGGAGGCCTTGTCTTCCGGGCGCATGGACAACACCGGCGCCTTGGCGGTCTTGATGACCTTCTCGGCGACGGAACCGAACAGGATCTTGTCGATGCCCTTGCGACCGTGGGTGCCAAGCACGATGAGGTCCGCGCCCACTTCCTCGGCGGCGCTGACGATCTCCTCGGCGGCGTAGCCGGACACGACCCGGCCTTCCACGGGCACGCCCTTGAAGTATTCCTGCACAAAGGAATCCATGGTCTCGGACGCGCCGCTGACGATGCCGGAGACGAAATCGTCGATGTAGCTGGCCTGGACGTGGAACTCCACATACTGGGTGAGGGACGGGGCCACGTACAGGGCCACGACCTTGGCTCCCAGGGCCTCGGCCAGGGTCTTGGCGTAGGCGGCGACCTTGGGGCTGACTTCGGAAAAATCCAGGGCGCACAAAATGGTCTTGATGGCAACCATGGCACTGTCCTCGCGTGTTTGGGGTTTCGCTTGGGGACAAGCTAACACAGCGCGAAAAAAAGCAAAAGCCCGCACGGGCTGAAAATGTGGCGGGAAAAGTCCGCGACGGTCAGCGGCCGTCGCTCCGAGCGATCCGCCTGGCGTTTTCTTATGCCGCCAGGACGCGCGGATTGAACCGAACGCAAGCCATGCCGACTCCGGCATCCTTTGCGCCGGCACGGGTATCGTGAGGTCGCGGTCGTGCCCGCCGGCCGCCGGTACGGCAGGCCGCCACCAGCGTCCCGTTGCCGGAGAGCCGTCGGCCGGGCGTGAGCGGCGGGCGAAGGGCGGGATCAGGACAAGCGCCTGCTTGGGGCCTCGTTTAGCGGCTGGCCAGCACCCGACGCTGGCGGATGCGTTCGATGGGGTCGGCCACGAGTTTGTTGAGCGCCAGACTTACGGCCACGGTGACGAGCAGGGCGACGACCGGCAGATGGCTCCGGCCGCAGGCGTACTCCACGGCCATGATGACCGTCCAGTGGGTGATGTAGATGGGATAGGACAGCTCCCCTACGGCCCGGTCCAGGGGCCAGCGCTTGGTCAGCCGGAAGAGCAGGGGAACCGACAGGACGGTTGCCGTGTAGAGATAGAATTCCTTGACGTAAAAGCCGGGCAGGAACTGAAAGCCCAGGATGGAGGCGAGGTAGAGGCCGAAAACCGTCCACAGGGCCGGCCGGGGCAAGGCCACGGGCTTTAGCGCGGCGTAGAGCCGGTAGGACAGGATGCCCAGGAGGAAAAAGCCGCACTCCACCGGGAAAAACCGTTGTTTCCAGGGGTCAAACGGCAGGTCGGCCAGGTAGACCAGGGCGCGCAGGCCAAAGCTCAGGCCGGCCAGGGCCAGCAGCGTGCCGGTCCCCCGGCGCACCAGCCAGGGGGCGAAGGCGTAGAAGACGAGTTCCAGGGACACGGTCCAGGCCTGGGGGATGAGCAGGAAAAACCAGGCCGGTGTCGGGCGATACAGGGCGTCGGCGGAAAACGAGAGCGTGCCGGCGTCGGTGACGTGGCTGAAAAACAGGATGTCCTGGCCGAAGATGGTGACGTTGGCGGCGGCCAAAAGCGCGGCCACGGACGGCTGGAGCTTGTGCAGCCAGGTCTGCCACGGCCCCAGGAGAAGGGCGGTATGCAGGCCGAACTTGAAGAAGAGCGACACACCGAGCGACAGCAGGAGCACGGCCCAGTAGAGCGGAAACAGGCGCAGGAAGCGGTTGGAATAGAACAGGCGCGTCTGCCCGGGGCCGGTGTATTTCTCGGTCAGGATGAGCGCCATGTAGAAGCCTGAGATGATGAAGAAGACCTTGATGGCCATATAGGCGTCGGTCATGACCAGACCGTAAAGGGGGCCGGTGTGGTTGATGACCACGGCGGCGGCCAGGAGAAAGCGGACCAGACCCATGAAACGGCGTCGCCTCTTTGTATTCAAGCTGCCGGCGGCAGGCTGACTTTCCGAAAAACGGCCCGCCTCTTCACCGAAGCGGGCCGGCATCTCGTTACACTATCGCGCTGGATAACCCACCTCGGTGGATCACCAACCCCTATTCGGGGTTTCCAAAGGGGCTCAGCCCCTTTGGCC
>ALAO01000042.1 GCA_000307955.1 Solidesulfovibrio magneticus str. Maddingley MBC34
GGGGGCCTCAGGCCCCCAGCCGCCGGAGGCCTCTTATAAAACTACAACCGCTCGACATCGCCGCCAAGGCCTTTGCAGCCACGGCAGCGGGCCATGAGGGTTTCGGCCAGCCAGATGCCGAGGAAGACGCCCACGGCATTGAACACGGCGTCCATCATGCTGGCGGTGCGTCCGGGCACGAAGGACTGGCCCCATTCGAGCAGTCCGCCCAGGGGAATCATCAGATAGGCGGCGTTGCGGGCGGTCTCGCCCCGGGCGAAGGCGAAAAGCGGTAAAAAGCCAAGCCAGGCGTAGCCGATGAGGTGGTAGACCTTGTCGGCGTTCCAGAAGTTGACCGGCAGTTCGACGCCCGGCAGCAGGGAGAGGTAGCACACCGAGGCCACGGAAAAAAGCCACACGGCCATGGCCAGACGGTGGAAAGCCTTGGATTCGAGCATGAGAACCCCTTGCCGGCGGCGGGAAATGGAGGCGAGCCGGCCCGGCGACGGGAGGAAACTACTGCGGGGGCTGGCAAATAGCCAGCCCCGGGAGATGATGCTCAGTGGACAACGAGCTCCTCGACGGGGATGAGCTTGTCGAGGTCAAGCAGTATCAACAACCGGTTGTCGAGCTTGCCCACGCCCTTGATATATTCGGATTCGATCCCGGAGACGACGGCTGGGGGCGGTTCGACCGTGCTGGAGGGAATCCGCAGCACTTCGGAGACGCCGTCCACGACGAACCCGATAACCACTCGATGCAAGTCCGCGACAATGATGCGCGTTTGGCTGTCATGGGTGCGAGTGTCCATGGCAAAACGGCTGCGCAAATTGACGACGGGGATAACCTTGCCCCGAAGATTGATGACGCCTTCGACATGGGGCGGCGAGTTCGGCACTTTCGTGATGGCCATGGTGCGGATGATCTCTTGGACCTTGAGGATATCTATCCCAAACTCTTCATCGCCGATTTCAAAGGTGACGAGCTGGAGCAAATCCCCATTGACATGTTGATCGGAACTCGAGTCAGTGTCCATTGATTACCCCTTTAAGACCATATCTTTCGCCCTGACAAGGGTAGAGCCTGAGATGTTCCGCTGTCCGGTCGCTTCGTTGGACCATGCAATCTTAAGTATCCGCGCTTGACCTGTCAATTGTTCCACCGCTTGGGCCGAGGGCCTCATCGCTTCGGCGGGTTGCATAAAAACGCTGCCAACATCCTCGATACTCAGGTTTATCTTCTCGCTAGCCAACATTGTTCTTCAGGGCCGTTGCTGTCGAGGAAAATTAATCTCTCAGCGCCCTCCAAGATGCCTTGTAGGATTTTGCCGAGAGGGGCATTTATGCCATTTGCCGACGACCAACAAAAAAACGGGGCGCGTCGCCGCGCCCCGTCCGTTTGCCGTTGGGTCGAGGAAAAAACCTAGCGCCCGGCCATGTCGCGCAGCCGGCGGATGCGGTCCTCGGTGGGCGGATGGGTGGAGAACAGCGAGGCCATGGACATGCCGGCGAAGGGATTGACGATGAACATGTTTTCCGTGGCCGGGTTGGCGTTCATGGGAATCTGGCGGGAATAGGCGTCGAGCTTGCCCAGGGCCCCGGCCAGGGCCAGGGGCGTGCCGGAAAGCTGGGCGCCGGTGGCGTCGGCCAGGTATTCCCGGGAACGCGAAATGGCCATCTGAATGAGCGAAGCCGCGATGGGGGCCAAAATCGCCATGAGCAGGCTGCCGACCACCCCGGAGCCGCCGCCTTCCTCGTCGTCATGGCTGCGGCCGAGGCCGAAAATAGCGCCCCATTGCAGCATGTTGGCCATCATGACGATAGCCCCGCCAAGCACGGCGGCGATGGACTGCACGAGGATGTCGCGGTTTTTGATGTGGCCCAGCTCATGGGCGATGACGCCGCGCAGCTCCTCGGGCGAGAGCAGACGCAGGATGCCTTCGGTGACGGCCACCACGCCGTGCTCGGGATCACGGCCCGTGGCAAAGGCGTTGGGGGCTTCC
The DNA here is from genome assembly GCA_000307955.1 of Solidesulfovibrio magneticus str. Maddingley MBC34. Classification (GTDB taxonomy): domain Bacteria; phylum Desulfobacterota; class Desulfovibrionia; order Desulfovibrionales; family Desulfovibrionaceae; genus Solidesulfovibrio; species Solidesulfovibrio magneticus_A. The sequence goes on from ALAO01000042.1 coordinate 1,982, forward strand.
TGGGCGATGATCATCACCCGGGGCTTGGGGATGCCGCCGTTGCGGGCCAGTTCCTCGACCATGGCGTGCAGGCCCGGGGCATCGGCCGGGGAGAGTTCGCGCGCGCCGTACATGGACAGCACGATCTTGTCGGAAAACCAGTAGCTGCCGACGTTCATGACCAGGGCCAGGCCGAAGGCGATGACCAGGCCCGTGCGGCCTCCCATGGCCTGGCCGACGATGAGTATGAGCGCGGTTAGCAGTCCAAGCAGCAAGGCGGTCTTGATCTGGCTCGTCATGACGCGGCGATCCTCCAAGGATAAAAATAAGACCTCGCCCGGTCCGTCGGGGCCAGGCGAGGTCGCTGATGATCTTGTTCGTATATTGCCGAAACCAGTTTCCCAATCGTCGCGGCATCGGATGTTCTCGGCTGTTGCGGCCGATCCGTGCCCGAAGCACCCGGCGGGAAGGCGGTTCCCCCCGCCCGGCGGGTTCCGGAGAGAACCTCCGGTCCCCGACTTCGCGGCGAGTCATCTCGCCGGGAGTGGGTTTATGATGGTTTGGGCGCGACGCTCGCGCAAATGTTCTTTGCGAGTTTCCGAAATTCCAGGACCATTTCCCCAGTGCGGCGGCCTCCTCCCCCGAGGGGGCTACCTGCCGCTGGCGGGGTCACGCAGCGATCGGGCAAATCCTTTCGCTTTCCGGCCCTCAAGCAGCCGGGCCGACAGGGCGACTCCATTCGCCGGATATGTTCACTTCTGGCCCATCGGAGTCTACCTCCACCTTGCGCTTTCGCGCGTTGTCACGTTCTCGTCATTCCCGGGAAGCCAGCGGGGTCTGCGCGGCCATTCTCGTCCGCCGCGACGCCGACTATCCATCAACGCAATCGGATCTGTCCTTTGCATTCTGGCGGTCCGGTTTGCTTCCCGTTCCCGCCTTCCTACTGGGGCGACTCGACTCGCCGGGTATGGGATACGGCATTCGTGACGGGGCTTCCTCCTGCTAGGGATTGACCTCTTTCGAGGTTGCCGTTGATCATACAGTTAAGCCTTCCGTCACCGTTGTAAAGTGAATTTTTGATGAAATCGTCACCCGGGGATCATTTCCCCACAAACTCACCCGTTGCCCGTCCGCGCCCACGAGGTCGGCCGGCACGGCCACGCCGGCCGCCTTGCGCCGCCAAGACCCCGGGATGGCGAGAAAAAGGCGCGTGCCGTCCGTCCGTCCGACCACCTCCACCGTCTCGCCCCGGCGGTCTCGCACCAGGGCCTGGCAGGTCCCGGCGGCCAGGGGCCGGGAACAGTGGACCACCAGCCGACCGGCCTCCAAGGACAGATCCACGGGCCGGGGGGCCTCGTTATAGCCAGGGGCCGGATCGGCCGGCAGGCAAAACACAAAGGGCGGACACGGGGCCGGCGCGCCGGCTGGCTGGGCCGCGCCGGCCAGGGCCAGGGGCGGGCTATGCCAGTCATAGTCGCCGGCCCAGTCGGTCCCGGCGGCAAGGGTCACGGGCACGGCCGGCAAGGACGGCCCGGAAAGCCGCAGATCGCCGGCAAAGGGGGCGCGAAAACGCAATTCCGGCGCGACGCGGCCGGCCGCCTCGAACCCGGCCGGCCCAAACCCCGCCGGCCAGGGCCGGTTGGTCAGATCGCCGTCAAAGACGATATGGTCGCCGGCCGGATCGTCCAGGAATTCGGGCGAGGCCACAAACGACGGCCCGGGGTCGGCCATGGGCGGCACGCAGCCGAAGCTTTCGGGATCGGCCGTTTCCGGCGACGGCGCGCACGGGTCGGGGCAGGAGGCCGGAAACGGGCACGGCGGATCGGGATCGTAGCCGCGAAGATCGGCCGGGGTGCAGAACAGCACCACGTTGTCCACATGGCGCAGGTTTCTGGTGCGGCCTTCCTTGATGAGGTTGGCCCGCAGGAAATAGGTGTTAAACGCCGCCAGCACCGGCCGGTCCGGCATCCCGCCTTCGCTGTCGTACTTGTAGACCGCCCCGCCGGTGTTGTCGCCCTCGGGCAGGCCGGGCTTGTCGTTGAAATAGCCAGTGTTGCCGCAGTAATACCAAAAGCCGCCGGCCACGTTGTCCATGGAAAACCAAGCGTGGGCGTTCACGATGCGATTGCCCCGGATGTACCAGTTGACGGCCGTGCGCTCGGGTTCCACCGGGTTGTCGCGAAGCCGGTGAAAACGGTTGCCGGTGATCTCCACATTGTGGTTGAGCCGGTTGCCCTTGCTGGCGCTGGCCTTGAGGCGCAGCCCGTTGAAGGACGTGCACAGGGTGTTGTGGCGAAAGACCAGGCTCCCGGAGATGTCCACAGAACCGAAGAAGCCGCCGTTGTAGTAGTAATAACCGGTCTCGTCCTCGCGCTTGACCGCTTCCCAGGTGATGTCGCGCCACAGCGCCCCGGTGGGGTCCTGCCGCCAGCGGCAGCCTTCGATGAGGATGTGGTGGCTGCGCTCGCCCCGGGCGAAGACCACGTAGCGGCCGTCAAAGGCCCGGACGTTGCGCACCGTGACGTAGCGGCAGTGCTCCATGAACAGGAAACACGGCCAGCAGCCGGCCACGTCGAAGTTCTCGAACACCACCCACTGGCTGTCGAAGAGCTTGAAAAAGGCGAACTGGTCGGCCGTAGGCAAACGGGCGTCGGCGATCTCGGCCTTGCCTTCGCCGTAAAAGGCCGTGGTCGGCCCAAAGCCCCGGATGGTCAGCGGCGCGTCCTGCCTGCCGGCAAAGCCTCGGATTTCCACCGGGAAAGCCTCGGCCAGGGCCGGATTGTCCGGATCGATGCGGGTGGGCGGGAAAAAGGCTCCGGGCAACAGCTGCACCACGTCGCCGGGCCGGGCCGCGGCCACGGCGTCGGCCAGGGGCAGGGTGTCGCGCAGCTCGCCGTCGTAGAAACGCCGGTCGCCCCGGCAGGTGGCGTAGATGGTGGCCATTGGGCACTCCCCTATTTATAGATATAAGTCAACCGATGACACGTTCTCGCTCGAGCGACAAGCCCTTTGTCCGTTGCGCCTCGTCACGCGTTGACAAGGCCGGACGCATCGGCAACCTTTCCCTGAACATCCCGCGCCTGGCCGCGCCCCAAGGAGTCCGCCATGACCAAGCCCCTGCCCCATGTCGTCGTCACCCGGGCCATTCCCGAGGCCGGGCTGGATCTTTTGCGCCAACACGCCGCCGTCTGGGTCAACCCCGAGGACCGGCCCTTGACCCGCGACGAACTCCTGGCCCGGGCCAAGGACGCCGACGGCGTCATCGGACTTTTGACCGACCGAGTCGACGCCGGCTTTTTCGACGCCTGCCCCAGACTTCGCGGCTACGCCAACTACGCCGTGGGCTACGACAACATCGACGTGCCCGAGGCCACCCGCCGGGGCCTGCCCGTGTCCAACACCCCGGACGTGCTGACCCTGGCCACGGCCGAGCTGGCCTTTGCCCTGATCCTGACCACGGCTCGCCAGATCGTTGCCTCGGACGCGGTCCTGCGCTCGGGCCAGTGGCCGGGCTGGGGGCCGCTGCAATTTATTGGCATGGAACTTTCCGGAAAAACCCTTGGCATCTACGGCCCGGGGCGCATCGGCCTGGCCGTGGCCCGGCTGTCGCGCGGGTTCGACATGAAGATCGTTGCCTGCGGCGGACGCAAGTCCAACCCGGTCCTGGTCGAAGAGTTCGGGGCCGTCTACCTGCCCTTCGAGGAGTTCCTGGCCGCCGCCGACGTCGTGAGCATCAACGCGCCCCTGACCGAAACCACCCGCCACGCCTTCAATGCCGCCGCCTTTGCCCGCATGAAGCCCTCCGCCATCCTGGTCAACACCGGGCGCGGCCCCATCATCGACGAGGCCGCCCTGGTCGTGGCCCTGCGGGAAGGCCGCATCGCCGGGGCGGGCCTGGACGTCTACGAATTCGAACCGCGCCTGGCCGAGGGGCTGGCCGAGCGGCCAAACGTGGTCATCACGCCGCATATCGGCTCGGCCACCAAGGAAGCCCGCGAGGGCATGGCCGTGCTGGCCGCGAAAAACCTCATCGCCATGTTGGAGGGGACCACGCCGCCCACCTGCCTCAATCCCGAGGTTCTCGTCCGAACTTGACATTTTTCGCAATTCTGGAGCATCCCCAAAGCGGCCCGGCCTCGCTTCGCCGGACCGAAGGAGCCGTCATGCGCCTACGCGAGCTGATGCGAACCAACCTCTCCCGGGCACGCCGCGACACCCCCTTTGCCGACCTGGTCGCCGCCCATCGCCGCCGCGATTCGCGCCTTGTCTATGTCGAGGACGAGGCCGGCCGGCTGGTCGGCGTAGTCAGCTGCTACGACCTGCTGCGGGCCGCCCTGCCCTTTTACATGGATTCAGGGCTGGCCCGAGCCCTGCCCGAGGACGATACGGTGGTGCGCGACGGCTTCGCCGCCGCCTGCAACGACAAGACCGCCGGCGACGTCATGACCAGCCGCCTCGTCACCGTTTCTCCGGACGACACCGTGTTCGCCGCCGAGGCGCTTTTCGCCGAAGGCCGCCACAACGTCCTGCCCGTGGTCGACGCGGCGGGGCGGGTGGTGGGCGAGGTCACCCGGCGCACCATTCTCGTGGTCCTGGCCGGCTCCTGCGGCCTGTAGCATCTTGGAGACCCACCCATGTTCTGGATCGCCACCGCCATCTTCGTCGGCGCCTATGCCGTCATCGTCTCGGAAAAGATCAACAAGACCAAGGTGGCGCTTTTCGGCGCGGCGCTCACCCTGGCCACCAAGGTGCTCACCCAGCACGACGCCCTGCACGACGCCGACCTCGGCGTCGACTGGAACGTCATTTTCCTGCTCATTTCCATGATGATCATGGTCAACATCATGACCAAGACGGGCGTGTTCCAGTACGTGGCCGTGCGCGCCGCCAAGATCGCCCGGGGCGAGCCCTTCGCCATCATGGCCATCCTGGCCGTGGTCACGGCCGTGGCCTCGGCCTTCCTGGACAACGTCACCACCGTGCTCCTGCTCGCCCCGGTGACGCTGCTGGTGGCCAAGGAACTGGAAATCGACCCCGTGCCCTTTCTCATCACCGAGGCCCTGGCCTCCAACATCGGCGGCACGGCCACGCTCATTGGCGACCCGCCCAACATCATGATCGCCTCCAAGGCCGGCCTGGACTTCATGGACTTCATCGTCCACCTCGCCCCGGCCATCATCGTCGTCATGGCCGCCTGGATGTTCGCCTGGAAGCTGGTCTTCGGCAAACGCCTGCACGTGGGCGCGGCCCAAAAGGCCCGCATCCTGGCCATGGACGAGAGCGCGCTCATCCGCGACCCGGCGCTTTTAAAGAAATCCGGTCTGATCCTCGGCCTGACCATCCTGGGCTTTACCCTCCACGGCTTTCTCGGCTTCGAGCCGGCCACCATCGCCCTGCTCGGGGCCTCGACGTTGCTGCTCATTTCCGGCGAAGACCCGCAAAAGGTCTTCGAGGAGGTGGAGTGGCCCACCATCTTTTTCTTCATCGGGCTTTTCATCATCATCGGCGGCACGGTCAAAGCCGGGCTGATCGAGGTCTTTTCCCAAAAGGTCATCGCGCTCACCCACCCGACCAAGGACTCCATGCTGGTCCTGTCCATGGTCATGGTCTGGTTTTCCGGCATCGCCTCGGCCATCGTGGACAACATTCCCTTCGTGGCCACCATGAACCCGCTTTTGGCCGAGCTGGCCGACAAGGTCCTCGGCCCGGAAACGGGCCTGTCCGGCCCGGCCCTGTACACCCACCCCACCATGCTACCGGTCTGGTGGGCGCTGGCCTTGGGGGCTTGCCTAGGCGGCAACGGCACGGCCATCGGGGCCTCTGCCAACGTCATCGTGGTCGGGCTGTCGGAAAAAGCCGGCCACAAGATCACCTTCGCCCGCTTCTTCAAATACGGCGCGCCGGTGACGCTGGGGACCATCGCCATCTCCATGGGCTACATCTACTTGCGCTACTACGTCCTTGGCTGGTAGCCGGGAGCCCATGAACGACGCCCTGCGGCCCGCCGGCCGGTTCCTGGCCGGGCTGGCCCTGTGCGCCCTGGCCGTCCTGGCCTTCTGGGACGTGCCGCGAAGCGGCCCCACGGCCAGCGACGACCTGACCTACGAACAGGCCGTGCTCGATGGCCGCATCGGGGCCTTTAGCGCCGAGCTGGCCGCTGGCTCGGGCCGGTTCCACCACTATCTCCACGTGGGCCTGACGAGCCTAGCCTACCGCATCGACAACCCGCCCCTGCGCCGGGCCGCGGCCCTGGCCGGATTCCTGGGCGTCATCATTGCCCTGGCCGCCCTGGCCGCCCGGCTGTCGCGCCGTCCGGAACTGGGCCTTTTCGTCGCGACTTTGGCCCTGGGCCTGTATCAGGACAACTGGCACCACAACATCCTGACCGCCTATCCCTTTGTTTTCGATTCCGGGATGCTCTGCCTGCTGGCCGCCGCCTACGCCCTGGTGCGCCGGGCCGAGACCGGACGCACGGGCTGGCTCGTCGCGGCCAACCTGGCTCTCTTCCTATCGTTTGCCCATTTCGAGGCCTTTGTCGCCTACGTCCCGGTCCTGGCCGGCCTGGTCTGGCTGACCGCCCGGGGCGGCGCGCGGCAGCGTTTGCGCGCCCTTGTCCCGGCCTTTGCCGTGCTGCCGGTCTACGCCGCCGTCTACCTCGGTTACCGGCTGGCCCACCCCAGCCAGTACGCCGGCAACGCCCTGGCCCTGTCCAGCCCGGCGGCCATCCTCAAAACGATTTGGGCCTACAGCCGGCCGGCCCTGCCCCTGGGCGGGTTCGCCTTCAACCTGGAATACGTCAACCGCTTCCCGCAGTTCTCCAAGGCCTACGTCCTGTCCTTTGGCCAGTACCTGTCGGAGCTTGCCGCCAACCTGTCCCTGCTTGCCCCGGCCTGGGTTGCCCTGGCCCTTTTGGCCGGCGGCCTGACCTATTATTGCCTGAACCGGGCCGCCCGGGCGCGCGTGCCCTGGCTGGCCTGGGTCCTGTGCGCCTTTGCCGTGGTCTGCCCCAATGCGCTGATTGCCCTGTCGCCCAAGTATCAGGAGCCGGCCGCCTCGGGGCTGGCCTGGTACGTGACCACCACCTTTTCCTTTTACGCCGTGGCCGTGCTGCTGGCCCTGGGCGGTCTGGCCCTGGCCGGACGTTTGCAGCCAGGCCCCCGGCGCGTTCTGGCCGCCGGGCTGGGGCTGGCCGTGGGGCTGGCCGCCCTGGTCAACGCCTCGGTCAACGCTTCGGTGCGCGATTCCAAGATCGCGGCCGGGGCGCGCTGGCGCGTGGCCGCCCTGGCCTGCCAAAGCCGGCTCATCGCCGGCCTGCCCGAGGGCGCGCGCCTTGTTGCCCCGGACCTGTTCACCGCCGTCAACACCGAGCTGGTCGGCCCGGACTACTGGCCGGCCTATTTCCGCGCCCACGCCGGCCGGGGGCTGACCGTGGCATCGGGGCTGGGCGAGGCCGATCCGGGCAAAACGCCGGTCTACCTGCTGCGCCGGCTGTCCGGCCTGCTGGACCGGGACACGGCCCTGGTCCTGGCCCGGGTGACCGGCCTGGGTCCGGTTCCGGCCGATCCGTACGCCGCCGCCCCGGACGCGCCCACCCTTCTGGCCGGCCAGGCCGTGGTGGCCATGGACGCGGCCAACCGCTTTTACGATCTCGTTTTCCGCGACGCCTCGGGCTGGCGGGTCGCGCCCCTGGCCGTCGGCGGCGGCCGGTTTTCGCGCACCGACATCGCAGGCGACGGGCTTTCGCCGGCCTCCATGGCCCGGCTGCCGGCCCGCAGCCTCGCCACGGGCGAGACCGCGCCGGTGGTCCTGCGCTTTAGCCAGGGCTTTTCCGCGCCCGAGCGGTCCGTGACCGGCGACGTGGCCTGGGCCGGCGACACGGCCGAGCTGACTCTGGCCAACGCCACCCCGGACGTGGTCCGGGTGACGCTCACGGCCACGGCGGCGGCCCCCGCGCCGGTCACGGTGGCCATTGGCGGCGCGCCGCTGCCGCAGGGCGCGACCATCGACTGTTCCGCCCTGGTCACGCCCCTGTCCTTGCCGCTTGCCCTGCCGCCGGGCCGCCACGTGCTGACCCTTCGCGCCCAGCCGCCGCTTGGCGCGGATAAACGCTTCGGCCTCATCGATGCGCGACTCGTCCCCCAAGTCCCCGCGCCCTGACTCCACGATTGCTGGTCTAGTCTCCTGCCGTTCCACAAAAGCGTGATCGTCTGCCGTCTTGAAGACAAAATACTCCATCCAAAACAGCATATTAATTCAAGCATATGTTTTGGCACGGCCTATGCTTTGTTTTGATGCAAGAGACGCACAGGAACCCAAAGCAACTTTACATACCAAGGA
>ALAO01000043.1 GCA_000307955.1 Solidesulfovibrio magneticus str. Maddingley MBC34
GCCAAAATCCCGACCCCATCTTCGCGCGGCAGCGCGCGCAACCTTGCCGCCGCCGCCCGCCTGCCCATACGCCCGACATCCTCTATCGCAGGGGTCCGGGGGGATCATCCCCCCGGCGGGGCCTGGGGCAGCGCCCTAGTCTTCGCCTTCGCCTTCGCCTTCGCGTCTCTCTTTCCCCTTCTCTCTACTCTCTCGACGCCCCTACTCCAGCCCCCAGCCTTCACGCACGCTGGCGCGCCAGGCCGTGAAGGCCTCGAAAAAGCCTTCCAGGGGCAGTTCACCCTTCTCGCCGGAGCGGCGGTCCTTGGTCTCGACGATGCCGCGGGCCAGTCCCTTGCCGCCCAGGGTCAGCTGGATGGGGTGCCCCATGAGGTCGGCGTCCTTGAACTTGACGCCCGGGCGTTCGTCGCGGTCGTCGAGCAGCGTCTCGATGCCGGCGGCGTTTAAGGCGGCGTAGATTTCGTCGGCCTTGGCGCAGGCGGTTTCGTCCTTGGGGCTCAAGTTGATGAGCGCCGCCTCGAAGGGGGCGATGGTCGGCGGGAAGACGATGCCGCCGTCGTCGTGGTTCTGTTCGATGGCCGAGGCCACGATGCGCGACACGCCGATGCCGTAGCAGCCCATGATCATGAACTGTTCCTTGCCGGCTTCGTCCAGGAAGGTGGCGTTGAGGGCTTTGGAATACTTCAGACCCAGCTTGAAGACGTGGCCGACCTCGATGCCCTTGGTGAATTCGAGCAGCGCGCCGCATTTGGGGCAGGGATCGCCCGGGGCGACCTCGCGCAGGTCGGTGAAGGAAACGACCTTGGCGTCGCGGCCAAGGTCCACGTGGAGCAGGTGGGCATCGGCGGCGTTGGCTCCGACCACCCAATCATTTGCCAGGGCCAGTTCGCGGTCGGCGTAGACGGGCAGGGACAGGCCGACGGGGCCGGCAAAGCCCACGGGCGCGCCGGTGGCGGCCGTGACTTCCTCGGGGGTGGCCAGACGGATGTCTTCCTTGGCGTCCAGGAGGTTTTTGAATTTCACTTCGTTGAGTTCGCGGTCGCCCCGCACCAGGGCGGCCACGGTCTTGCCGTCGGCCACGTAGAGCAACGTCTTGACCACCGACGTAGCCGGAACCTTCAGGAAGGCGGCCACTTCCTCGACGGTGTGCTGGCCCGGGGTGGCGATCTTCTCGGCGGCCGGGCAAGGGGCGACGTCACCGGCCGGCGGGCAGATGGCCTCGGCCTTTTCGACGTTGGCCCCGTAGTCGCAGGCCGGGCAGGCCACGATGGTGTCTTCGCCGGTGTCGGCCAGGACCATGAATTCGTGGGAGAACGAGCCGCCGATGGCCCCGGAGTCGGCGGCCACGGCCCGGAATTTGAGGCCCAGGCGCCTAAAGATGCGGGCATAGGCTTCGTACATGGCCCAGTAGCTGGCGTCGGCCCCGGCGTCGTCCTTGTCGAAGGAGTAGGCGTCCTTCATGACGAACTCGCGGCCGCGCATGAGGCCGAAGCGGGGGCGGATCTCGTCGCGGAACTTGGTCTGGATCTGGTAGAGATTGACCGGCAGCTGGCGGTAGGAGCGGATCTCGTGACGCACGAGGTCGGTGACGACTTCCTCGTGGGTGGGTCCCAGGCACGATTCCCGGTCGTGGCGGTCAACGAAGCGCAGCAGTTCCCGGCCGTAGAAGTCCCAGCGGCCGGATTCCTTCCAGAGATCGGCGGGCTGCACGGCGGGCATGAGGATTTCCAGCGCTCCGGCCCGGTCCATTTCCTCGCGCACGATCTTGGCGACGTTGTTGAGCGCCTTAAGCCCCAAGGGAAGATAGGTATAGATGCCGGCCGTGAGCTTGCGGATCATGCCGGCGCGCAGCAGCAGCTTGTGGCTTACGACCTCGGCTTCGGCCGGAGTCTCTTTCAACGTGGGGGCGTAGTAGCGGCTCAGTCGCATGGGGATTCCTTTTTTTCGGTAATGAAGCGTTCCAGTTCGTCCATGAAGGCGGGAATGAGATTGTCCGCGCCGCGCACCTTGCCGAGGATCTCGCCCTTGCGGAAGATGATGCCGCAGTCGCGGCCGCCGGCGATGCCGATGTCGGCCTCGCGGGCCTCGCCCGGGCCATTGACCACGCAACCCATGACGGCGACGGTGAATATTTCGGGTACGCCGCGCAAACGCTCCTCCACGGCCTCGGCCAGGCCGACGAGATCGATCTCGGTGCGGCCGCAGGTCGGGCAGGAGATGATTTCCGGGCCGCGCGCGCGCAGTTCCAGGGAGCGCAGGATTTCGTAGGCCACGCCGATTTCCGTCACCGGGTCGCCGGTGAGCGACACGCGCAGGGTGTCGCCGATGCCCTCGGCCAAAAGCACGCCCAGGCCCACGGCGGATTTGACCGCGCCGCGCATGGGGGTTCCGGCCTCGGTGACGCCGATGTGCAGCGGATAATCGACCTTGGCGGCGAGCAGGCGGTAGGCGGCGATGGTGCGCAGGACCGAGGAGGATTTGAGCGACACCTTGATGTCCCGGAAATCCCGGGCTTCGAGCAAGGCGATGTGCTCCAGGGCGCTTTCCACCATGGCCTGGGCGGTTGGGCCGCCGTGTTTCTTGAGCAGATGCTTGGCCACGGAGCCGGAATTGACGCCGATACGGATGGGCGCGCCATGGGCCTTGGCCGCAGCCACCACCGTGTCCACGGCGGCCTCGGAGCCGATGTTGCCGGGATTGATGCGCAGGGCGTCCACCCCGGCTTCCAGGGCGGCCACGGCCAAGCGGTGGTCGAAATGGATGTCGGCCACCAGCGGCGCGTCGGTGGCGGCGCGGATGGCGCAAAGCGCCTTGGCGGCTTCCTCGTCGAGAACGGCCAGGCGCACGATTTCGCAGCCGGCCTCGGTCAAGTCCTGGATTTGGGCCAGGGTGGCGTCCACGTCCCGGGTGTCGGTGTTGGTCATGCTCTGGACGCGCACGGGATTGTCGCCGCCGACGCCGACCGCGCCGACGTGTACGGTCCGGGTCCGGCGACGCGGCGAAAGAGGCAGGGTTTCTTGCATGGGGAGTTTGGGTTAGGGGTTTCGGAACAAGGGAAACACGAACTATCCCCCCTGCCCCACGCCGGTGATGTTGAGATAGATCTCGTCGGCCTTCTTGGCCACCGTGCCGTCGATGCGGCAATCGACGTCCTTCTTGCCCAGGTCGAACAGCTTCTCGATGACGTCCTTGGCGGTCACGTCGTCGCAGATCAGGTAATTCTTTTTGTCCTTGGCTTCAAAGGCCAGGCAGATGGTTTCCTTTTGCGGATACTGCTTCACGCCCGTCACCCGTCCGGTCAGGGACACGGTTTCGGCGGCCAGGGCGGAAGCGGCGAAAGCCGTGAGCACAAGCAGCAGCAAAAACGCGCGCATCAATCAAACCTCCTTGACGCGACGCCGGCAAACGGTCGTTACCGGGATGGTTCGTCGTCATCGCCGCCGGGCGCGGTCCGGCCCGGGGCGGCAAGCAGCCACAGCACGAGGCACACGGCCGCGACCCAGTACAGGGCATCCTGACGCAGGAGCCAGACCAGGGCGTCTCGCGGCCCCCCGTCAGGCCAGGCAAAAATTCGCCGCACCAGGGCGTCGGGCAGCAAGTCGCCCATGGGCCAGGCCAGCCACATCCCGTCGCGCCACACGACATAGAGCCGCATGGCGAGCATGGCCCAAAGCGCCGTCAGGCTGACCAGCAGGCAGCCCCGGCCGAGTGCATCGCCAGGATGTCGCACGCTGCCTTGCCTCCATTTCGGTGGCCGGCAGTATACGGGCGGCGCGCCGGCCTGTAAACGCCTGTTCGCGCCCCGGGCTCGTCTGGAAAACCGATGCAAGGCGGCCCCGCCGCCTCACGTCAGGGTCTGGACGAGGCCTCAAGCGTTCCTGTCCGCCTCCAGCCCCAACAAGGTCCCGGCCGGAGATCAGCCCGCCATGCCGCTTCGGGACAATCGAAAGGGCTCATGCGGCGGCGTCAAAAGGGTCTGAGGCGACACGGGCAACGGACGAAACAACTCGTTTTTCTTAGAAAATAATCGTCATTCTCAAAGGGCGCGTCACGAGGCCGTTTCGGCCAGATAGGCCAGGGCCTCGCCCCGGTCGGCAAAGCGCGGGGCCAGGTCGGTGATGCCCAGGCGATCAAGGATGCGCACGAAGTTCTCGGCCAGCCCGTACACGGCGGCCCGGCGGCCCGAAGCCCGACAAGCTTCGGCCACGCTGGCCAGCACGTCCAGGCCGGCGCCGTTGACCGAAGCGTTGGGTGTGAAATCGAACAGCACGCCGCAGGCCTCGTCGAGGTCGCGGAAGGCCCGGGCCAGGTAGGGTTCGCTTTCACTGGTGAGGCTGCCGCGAATGCCGATGACGCCCACGCGGCCTTCGAGGGCGGCGGCCACGTCGCCGCCGCTGCCGGCGGCCTCGGCCATATCCAGACGAGCGTTGGCTCGGCCAAGGGCGGCTTCCAGGGTCTCGCGACGGATGGGCTTGTCGATGAAATCCGTGGCCCGAAGCCCTAGGGCGGCCAGGGCGAGATCCGTGTCGCCGTGGCCGGTGATGACGATGACCTCGGTCTCGGGCCGACGGGTCTTGATCGCCTCCAGCACTTGCAGGCCGTCCATGCCGGGCATCTTGATGTCGGTGAGCACGATGGGCGGGGTCTGGGCGTCGAACACGGCCAACCCCTCCTCGCCGCTGGCGGCGGTCAGGGTCTTGTAGCCGTAGGCCCCGAGATAGAGCTCGAACATTTGCAGGGTGGGCCGTTCGTCGTCGATGACCAGGATGGTGCGCATGGGAACTCCGAAAGACTCTTGCTGGAGGCGTTGTGCTGGCTCGTCGGCGCGGCGTCAAGGGCCGCGCTCGCCCCTGTCGCGGGCCACGGGAAAGGTGAGCCTAAAAACGCTGCCCTTGTCCGGGGCGCTTTCCACCTCGATCTCGCCGCCATAGTCCCGGACGATGCCGTAGGTGATGGCCAGGCCCAAGCCCATGCCCTGGCCGGTCTGCTTGGTGGTGAAAAAGGGCTCGAAGATCTTGCGCCGGGCGGCCTCGGGAATGCCGCAGCCGGTGTCGGCCACGGAAACCTCGACCCGACCGTCGCGGCTTTGCGAGACGATGGTCAGCCGGCGCGGCCGTTCGGCCGGACAACTTATGCCGGTCATGGCGTCGCGGGCATTGACCACGAGGTTGAAAAACACCTGCTCCAGGCGGTTGGCGTGAGCCTTGATGGGCGCGCTCGCGGCCAGACGCAGGACCACCTCAATGCCTTGCAGGGCCAGTTCGTGGCCGATGATGGTGAACACGCCCTTGATGGGTTCGTTGATGTCCACGTATTCGAGCTTGGGCTCGGATTTTCGTCCGAAATCGCGCAGATGGCCGATAATGGCGGCAGCCCGGTCCACCTGTTCGCTGACCTGCCCGGTGACGGCGGCCAGGGCGACAGGGGACGGCAAGCCGCCGGTCTCGGCCACCATTTTGAGATAATCGCTGCCCATCTTGATGGCGTTGAGCGGCTGGTTGAGCTCGTGGGCGATGCCGGCGGACATTTCGCCAAGGGTTTTCATCTTGCTCGCCTGGATGAGCTGGGCGTCTTTTTCCACCAGTTCAGTGATGTCGGTGGCCGAGACGATGACCGCGTCCCGGGCCCGGTAGGCGATGCGGCAGGCGTGGACGTTGACGTAAAGCGGCTCGCCGTCCTTGCGCACATGGCGCAGCTTGGGAAACAGCACCCGGTCGGGCGCGTCGCGGTTGGTCAGGTAGGCGGCCACGCCGCTGTCGGCGTCGGGTTCCAGGTCGGCCAGTCCGCGGCCGACCAGTTCCTTGCGGCCGTAGCCGTAGACGGCCTCGGCCTGGGAGTTGGCGTCAAGAATGCGGGCGGTCGCCGCATCGACCACGAAGACCGGGTCGGGGTTGCTGTCGAAAAGGGAACGGTACTTCTCCTCGGACTCGCGCAGCCGGCGGCGGTAGAGCCTGATGCTCCAGATCATGTTGCTGAAGGACTCGGCGAGCTGGGCCACCTCGTCGCCGCCGCCGTCCTTGCGGTAGAACCGGCACTCCCGGCAGGTGCGCGAGGAAGCCTGGCTAGAGGGCTCGCCCTCGCCCCGGTTCTGGTCGAAGTGCCAGCAAGGCAGGTCGGTGTCGGCGTAGGCCTGGCAGTGCTTGACGGCGTCGTCGGACAGCCCAAGCATGGCCTCGGGGGCGTCGAGGCTCCCCCGGCTGATGGCGTCGGCGGCCTGGGTCAGGCGCGACAGCGGCCGGGCCACGGCGTTGGACAGGCGCAGGACGATGAGGAACATGACCACGGTGACGGCCGTGATAAAACCGAGAAAGGTGGTGCGCAACTTACCGACCAGGGAGTCGATGTGGGTCTTGGACAGGCCCACGTGGACCGCGCCCAGGGTGTAGATGCCCTCGCGCACGGGCACGGCGATGTCGATGGCCTGGGACCGGTCGAAATCGACCAGATCGATGCTGTAGTCCTTGTCTTCAGGCAAGGGGTTGATGCCGCGAAGGTCGGCCGGAAAGGGGCGGATGAAGGTGTTGGCCAGGATGCGGCCGTCGTTGTCGCTGATGAAGATGTAGGAAACAAGGACTTTGCGTTCGCCGAGCTGGGCGGCGTCAAAGACCAGGCTAACGAGATTTGGCCGGTCCTTGTCGAGGATGTAGCCGCTGGCCCGTTCGGCGATGCTCTGGCCGATGGCCACACCGCGCTGTTCGAGTTCCCGGTTGAGGCTGGTGACCAGAATCCAACGGGCCAGGATGGCGATGACGGCGCTGACCAAGAGCACCACGGCCATGGTGCCGCCGAACATCTTGAGCTTGAGGCTGACGCGCTGGGGCAAAAACGGCATGGAATCAGCCGCCCGGAGCCGGAGACGGGGCAACCTCGCGACCGTCCTGCTCGTTGGGCACGTCCTTGACGGCGCGCCCGGCTTCCAGGGCATCCTTGATGCCAGCCCAGTTCGTGACCATGTGGAAACGGCCCCGGTCGAAGCGGGTGAAATAGACCCGGTCCAGGCCTTGGCGGCGATCCTTGCCGTAGCTCACGGGGCTGGCGATGCCCACGGAAAAGTCCTGGATGGATTCGATGGCGTCAAGGAAGCGCTCCCGGGTCAGTTCCCGGCCGCAACGCCGCAAGCCCTCGACCAGCACCCGGGCGTTGATGAAGCCCTCCAGGCCGACGACGTTTGGCCGCTCGTCGGGAAAGGAGCGGGCCAGCAGCCGGGCGTAGTCCATGACGCCGGTTAAAAGCGAGGCGGCCTCGGGCAGGTCCGGCGGCGGCACCACCTGGGACATGACCAGCGGCGTGTCGTCGCCGGGACCCAGAATGCGGGCGATCTCGTCGGCCCCGACAAAGGACACGGCGTAGAAAAGGCCCTTGTAGCCCCTGGACCGGGCCAGCTTGATGGCCTTGGCGCAGGGACCGTAGGCCCCGATCATGACGATGGCCTGGGGCTTGGCCTCCAGGATGCGTCCCACGCCCTCCTCCACGTCCATGGAACCCCGGATGTAGGAGCCGCGAGCGACCGGAGCCAGGCCCCGGTCCTTGAGCGCCATTTCCGTGCCCTTGAGGCCGTCGAAGCCGTAAGCGTCGTACTGGTAGAACACGCCCACCCGCTCCAGGCCGAGATCCTGGACGAGATGCTCCACGGCGGCGGCGGTTTCCTGGTAGTAGGAGGCGCGGATGTTGACGATGTAGCGGCGGAAGGGAAAACGCAGGACGTCGGCGCCGGTGAAGCTGCCCACCAGCGGCACCCGGGCTTCCTCCAGCAGGGAAATGATCTTGGCGGTGGTGGGCGTGCCCACGTAGCTGAACAGGCAAAAGACCTGATCTTCGACGATGAGCTGCTGGGTGTTGGCCACGCAGCGCGGCGGATCGTAGCCGTCGTCCAGGGTGATGAGCTTGATGGTCCGGCCGGCCACGCCGCCGGCTTCGTTGACGGCGTTTAAATAGGCCAGCGCGCCGTAGAGGGTCTGCTTGCCGAGGTAGCTGGCGTGTCCGGTGAGCGGCAGGGAACAGCCCACGACCACGGTGGCGCCGGTGACGCCCGGCGATGCAGCCGATCCGGCGTCGGGCGAGGACGGCCCCGAGCAGCCGGCCAGGAGCACGGCGGCGACAAGGACGGCCGCAAACCACAAACGCTTTGGCCGCAGCGGAAAAAACGTAATGCGCATGGCGGTTGATAGCAGACAGGGGGCGGGGTTGGTCAACTGGGGAGAGCCTCCCCTGGCCTGGGCGACCAAGCCGGTTTTCCCGAAACGAGACAGGCACGGGCAACGAGGGCGTATCCCCCTGCCCTGCCCGGACAGGCCGACGCAGGCAATCCGCCGATCCGGGAGGCCGTGGCAGCGGCCTCCCGAAGCGGACGGGTCGCGGGAACCTAACCGAAGGCCCTAAGCGGGCGCATGACCTTAGCCAGGAAGGCCTTGCGGCTCAGGGGCCGGGGGCTGGCGTCTCCGAACTGGACGTATTTATAGTAGGCGCTGGGTGGGAACGGGGTCAGGAAGATGACCCGCACCGAATCGGCGTCCACCAGTTCGGCTTTGGGGAACTTGGGCTTGAGCTTGGCCAGGCGGTCCTTGGCCAGGGCCAGCATTTCGTCGCGGTCGCCGAAGTTCATGGTCCCCGTAGGACAGGTCTGCACGCACGAAGGCAGCAAGCCGGCATGGATGCGGTCGTTGCACAGGTCGCACTTGTACATGAGCTTGGTGGCCGGATCGACCCGGGGAATGTCGTAAGGACAGGCCTCACGCACGCCGCCGGCGGTCAAACCCTTGCATTTTTCCGTGAAGACCACGGCCCCGGTCTCGGGGTCCTGGACGATGGCGTCGGGCACTTCGGAGTCGCCCACCATCTTGCACGGCGCGTCCAGGCAGTGGCGGCACTGGTCCGGGAAGAACAGCCACTGGAACTTGCCGTCAATGGTTTTCTCGGCAAAGCGCACCACCTTGAGCGTCTGCCAGGACAGATCCGGCGGATTTTGGTGGGAACCGGTGTTTTCCGTGGGTTCCACGGGTTTGTTCTTCCACTGCTTGCAGGCGATCTGGCAGCCCCGGCAACCGGTGCAGCGCGACAGGTCGACAAAGAAGCTCTTTCCAGTCATGGCGTCGGTCCTCCCTAGGCCTTGCGCACGTTGACCATGAAGGCCTTGGTCTCGGGGATGCCCGTATTGGGGTCGCCGACCGAGGGACACAGGATGTTGGCCGAGTCGCCGCCCTGCTTGGGCCAGGTCCAGCCGTAGTGCCAAGGGATACCCACCTGGTGGATGGTCTGGCCGAGCACGGTGAAGGGCTGGATGCGCTCGGTGACGATGGCCTTGGCCCACAGGGAGCCGCGGGTGCTTTCGAGGATCACCTTCTCGCCGTTTTGGATGCCGCGCATCTTGGCCAGCTCGGGGCTCATCTCGCAGAACATCTGCGGTTCGGCCTCAAGCAGCCAGGGGGAGTTGCGGGTCATGACGCCGGTCTGCCAGTGTTCGGTGACCCGGTAGGTGGAGCACACGAACGGGAAGCGCGGGTCGCAGGAAGCGTGCACTTCGGTCGGGCCGGCGAACTTCAGCGCCGTGGGGTTGTGCAGCTGCTTGGAGAACGGGTTGTCGCCCACCGGGCATTCCAGGGGCTCGTAGTGTTCGGGCAGCGGCCCGTCGTTGCGGCCCGGGCCGAAGATGAGGCCCATGCCCTCGGTGGTCATGATAAACGGCGACTTGCCGCCCTTCTGATCCGCCATGGGCGGCCAGGGACCATCGGGCACGTCGCCCACCCACTTGCCGTCCTGCCAGGCGATGACCGCCTTTTCCGGCTGGTAAGGCTTGCCCTGGGGATCGACCGAGGCGCGGTTGTAGAGCACCCGACGGTTGACCGGCCAAGCCCAGGTCCAACCCGGATAGAGGCCGATCTTGGCCTGCATGGGGGTTTGCGTCTTGTCGCGGCGGGCGGCGTTGTTCTTGTCGGTGTAGGAGCCGGAGTAGATCCAGTTGCCGGAACAGGTGGAGCCGTCGGTCTGGAGCAGAGCGAAGCTCGGCACGGGGTCGCCGGGCTTGAAGGTCTTGTCCGCGTCGCCCACTTTCAGCGTCTTTTCCTTGAGGAAGTAGCCGTTGATAAGCTTGGCGACCTTGTGCGGATCAAAGGCGTGGTTGGTGGCCACGTCCCAGTTGAGGTTCTTGATGGGATCGGGATAGGCCCCGCCTTCCTTGGCGTAGAGACCACGAATCTTCTCGAAGAGTTCGTAAATGATGTCGCCGTCGGGCTTGGAATCGCCCCGGGGGGCCTGGGCCGGATAGCGCCACTGCATCCAGCGGCCGGAGTTGGAGATGGAGCCTTCCTTTTCAAAGGACACGGCGCAGGGCAGGAAGAAGACCTCGGTCTTGACCTTCTTGGGGTCCATGCCCGGGCCCTTCCAGAAGGAACCGGTTTCCGTCTCGAACATGTTGACCGTGACCATCCAGTCGAGCTTGGTCATGGCCTCGCGGGTCTTGTTGGCGTTGGCGGTGCTGGCGGCCGGATTCTGGCCCCAGGCGAAAAAGCCCTTGAACGCGCCGCCGAGCATGACGTCGAAAAGCGACAGCCAGGAGTAGTCCTTGCCCGGTTCGAGCTTGGGCAGGTAGTCGTAGGAGACGTCGGCCTCCTGGTTGGGGTACATGGATTTGAGGAAGCTCGTCATGTACTTGGGCCGATTGCCCCACCAGTTGGCGCTTTGGGGCTCCTTGGTGGCCGGGGTGTTTTTGGCGTTGTACTCGGCCAGGGTGGGCATGGCCGCGTTGGGCGTCGGGATGTAGCCGGGCAGGATGTGGAAGAGCAGGCCCTGGTCGGTGGACCCCTGGACGTTGGCCTCGCCGCGGAGGGCGTTGATGCCGCCGCCGGCCACGCCCATGTTGCCCAGAAGCAGCTGGATGATGGACATGGCCCGGATGTTCTGCACGCCGACGGTGTGCTGGGTCTGGCCCATGGCGTAGAGCATGGTGCCGGACTTCTCGGGTTTGCCCGTGGCGGCGTAGGTCTGGTAGACCTTCTGCAGATCGGCCGTCGGCGTGCCGGTGACGGACGAGACCGACTTCATGTCGTAACGGTCGTAGTGGGCTTTGAGGATCTGGAAGACGCAGCGCGGGTCCCGCAGCGTCGGGTCTTTCTTGATCTGGCCGGCGTCGTCGCGGGCAAAGGACCAGCTCGACTTGTCGTAGGCCCGCTTTTCGGCGTCGTAGCCGCTAAACAGGCCGTCCTTGAAGTCGTACTTGTCGCTGACGATAAACGACGCGTTGGTGTAGTTGACGACGTAGTCCTTGAAATACAGGTTGTTGGCCAGGATATACCGGATAAGGCCCCCGAAGAAGGGGATGTCCGAACCCGAGCGCAACCGGGCGAACACGTCGGCGTGCTGGGACGTGCGGGTGTAGCGCGGGTCCACGTGGATGATGGTCGCGCCCTTGTCCTTGGCCCGCAGGGCCCACTTGAAGGAGATGGGATGGTTCTCGGCGGCGTTGCTGCCGATGATGAAAATGCAATCCGAGTTGGCGATGTCGATCCAGTGATTGGTCATCGCCCCGCGTCCGAACGACTCTGCCAGAGCCGCTACAGTGGCGCTGTGTCAGATACGGGCCTGATGCTCGACGTAGCTTAATCCCATGGCCCGGAGCATGGCCTGATAGATCCAGCACTCTTCATTGTCCATGGCGGCGGAGCCGACCGAGGCGATGCCTTCGCAACGGTTGACCACCCGGCCCTTGGCGTCCTTGGTCACGAAGCTGCCGTCGCGGGCTTCCTTGACCTTGCGGGCAATGCGGTCCAGCGCCCAATCCCAGGATTTTTCTTCCCAGTTCTCGCTGTACGGAGCGCGGTAGAGCACCTTCTGGATGCGGCGGTCGTTGTTGCCGAGCTGGTAGTGGGACGCGCCCTTGGGGCACAACGCGCCTTCGTTGATCGGATGATCCGGATCGCCCTCGATGTTGACCACCCTGCCCTTGCCGTCCTTGTCCGTGCTGCAGATAAGCCCGCAGCCCACCGAACAGTAACAGCACACCGAGGTGCTCTGTTTGGTGAACTTGAGCTTGGCCGCCTGCCCCTCGGCGTACGCCGGGCGCAGATCAAAGCCGAGGCCGCCAAAAGCGGTCACGGCCGTGGTCGCGCTCGCGATCTTGAGGAACTCTCGCCGGTTCCATTCCATGATCCGTCTCCTTGCCGCTAAGCGTTCTAACCAATCCCGCCGCCAGGCTTGCGGCGTCGGGCTTTGACCCGTTTTATTATGCTAAAATTAGCATAAGTTAAAAATAACATAGAGATGAAAGCGATGAGTCACTTTCTCTGTAGAAAGCGGGACAAAACGGGTCAAAGGAAAATTAATTAGTTAAGGTCTGGCACCAAGGAGACGATGTAATCTAGTAAAATCGGGAGGATATCTTGATCGCGGTGGTTGTAGCGGAACTCCAGTTCCTTGAGATACAGCGGAAATTTTCCCGCCGTGACCCCATGGAACCGGATAAGGCGTTCCCGGGCGTAGGGCCAGAAGCCTGCCTGGCGGGGATCAACCGAGGGCGCGCGGCCCGTGACCTCCACCAGTCGCCGGGTCAGGATCTCCGAGCCGCAGGCCACCAGGGCGTCGTAACGCAGATAGCGGTCGGAGTAGACGATGGCCCCCAGGCGGGAAAGGGGCAGGGAGAAGTTGCAATTGAAATGGAGCAAATCTTCCGGGCCGAGGTTGGGCAGGTAGTCGATGAAGACCAGACCGCCGCGCTCCAGGATGCCGAAGACGGGCACGGCGGCGAGTTGCTCGTCCGGGCCGGCCGGCCGCATGTTCCGGGCGGCCGAGCCCAGTTCCGCGCCAAGGGGGCTTTTGAGGATGTCGCGGCCGTCGAGGCTGGCGGCCAGGATGGACAGCCGGGCCACGGTGGCGGCCTTGTAGACGGTGTTGTAGGCCAGCCCCAGGGCGGCGGCCATGGCGTGGGAGGTTTCCTCGGCGGCGAAAAGGGTCAGCAGGCGCAGCCAATGGCGCGGAGTCAGCCCGGCCAGTCCGGCGAAACGGCCGGACAAGGCATGAAAGGTGTAGCGGCAGCCGGCGCAGCGCACCCGGCCCTCGGCCAGGGCGTAGGCCTTGGTCCCGGCGCAGCGCGGGCAGACCGGCTGGCCGCCGGGCCAGGCCCGGCGCTCCAGAAACTTGCGCGCCCCCTCCTCGGTGCGCAGGTGACGGGTCAGGTCCAGGGCCATGAACACCCGCCCCTAGGGCCGTATCCGCGCAGTTCGTATGTGCATGTCGTGTGTTGGTCTTGTGGAACGCTCCGGCGACGACGCGCCGCTAGCCGCCGATGGCCGACATGCCGCGCGTCTTGCCGGCCGCCGCGGGATTAAGCACCTCGTAGCCCAGCGGTTTGGTGCGAAGGGCCAGGGCGATGACCCGGCGAACGGCGGCAAGGCCCAGGGCCGGATTGCGCAGCATGGCCCGCAACCGGTATTCCTTGGTGGAAAAAAGGCAGGTGCGCAGCTTGCCGTCGGCCGTGATGCGCAGCCGGTTGCAGGTGTCGCAGAAATGTTCGCTCAAGGGGGAAATGACGCCAAAGCGCCCGGCTCCACCGGCGATGCGGTACATCCGGGCCGGACCGCCGGTGGCGCGGTCGCTGCCGTCAGGTTCTAGATCGGCCGAGCGCGAGGCCAGGGAGAGCACGTCCTGGGCCGAGATATAGTTCTCTGGCCGCCAGAGGTTGCCGTCGCCCACAGGCATGAATTCGATGAAGCGCACGTCGATGGGCGACTTCTCGGCCATGGCCACAAAGGCCGGAATTTCCGCCGTGTTGATGCCGCGAAGGGCCACGGCGTTGATCTTGACCCGAATCCCGGCCTCCAGGCACTCGTCGATGCCCTGGAGCACGGCGGACAACCGGTCGTGGCCGGTGATGCGGGCGAAAGTGGCCTGATCCAGGCTGTCCAGGGAAATGTTGACGGCGCTGACCCCGAGCTTGGCCAGCATGGCCGGGCGGCCGGCCAGCAGCGTGGCGTTGGTGGTGATGCGCAGGTCCATTTCCGGGTAGCGCTCCCGGATGGAGGCGACAAAACTCATGAAGTCGCGCCGGGCAAAGGGTTCGCCGCCGGTCAGGCGCAGCTTGGTGATGCCCATGTCCCGGGCCAGGCCCACGAGGTCGAGCATCTCCTCATAGCGCAGGATCTTGTCGTGGTCGATGAAGGTGAAGCTTTGCTTGGGCCGGCAGTACATGCAGGCCAGATTGCATCGGTCGGTGACCGAGAGGCGCAGATAGCTGACGGCGCGGCCGCGCCCGTCGCGAAGGGCTTTGCCCGATGTGCCGGTCATGCCCCCTCCTCCATGCCGCGTGCCCGAATGAGGTCCGGCGGCGAATTGACGTTGAAAAAAGCCCGGGCCGCGGCCGGATCGTCGCGGCTGTAGTCCAGATGACAGCGAAGCGCCTCGGGAAAGATGGCCGACAGCCGACGCTGGCCCTGCCCCAGGTTCTCCCGCAAAAGCGCCAGCCCGGCCGGATCGTAGATGGCCACCAACGACTCCACGAAGCCGGTTTCGACGATGCGGTAGGTGGTCATAAGCGTTGTTTCCGGCCGGTCGCGCCAGGCCGCGACCAGACGGGCCAGGGTCTCGGACTCCAGAAACGGCAGGTCGCAGGAGACGACCAGGCACGGCCGATTGGTGGCGGCCAACACGGTCATGACCCCGCCGGCCGGGCCCAGGCGCGGCGTCTCGTCGGGGAGCCAGGGGCACTCGAAGCCGAAGGGGGCGGGGTCGCGCCCAGAAACCATGACCTCGTCCGTGACCGAAGCAAGCACCTCGGCCACCCGACGCAGCAGCGGCTGGCCGAAAAAGGTGAGCCAGGCCTTGTCCCGGCCCATGCGGCTGCTGAGTCCCCCGGCCAGCACCACGCCGAGCGGCAATTCCCCACCCGCCTTCACGCCCCCACCCAGCCGGCGGCGTCGGTAAAAACGGTAAAGCGCTCCTCGGCGTCGCGGGCGAAGCCGACCAGGGTAACGCCGGCGTCCTTGGCCGCGCCAAGGGCCGCCCCGGTCACGGCCGAACGGCTGACCACCATGCGAAGCCCGGCCCGCAGGGCCTTTTGCATCATGCTGGCCGTCACCCGGCAGGACAGGAAAAGGATCAGCTCCGGCAGGCAAAGCCCCTGGCGCAGGCCCTGCCCGGCTAGGCGGTCCAGGCAGTTGTGGCGGCCGATGTCCTCGGCCCGGGCGATGAAGTCGCCGGACAGGGGATCGTACAGCGCCGCCCGGTGAAAACAGCCCGTGCCGTCCCACAGGCCCGGCTCGGCGATGAAGCGCCGCACCAGGGCCAACAGTTCGGCGGCCGGAAGCTTTCCCGGCCGGGTCGGATCAGGAGCCGGCCGGACGTCCGGGACGGCTTTCAGGGAAAAACTCAACCCCTGGGCGTCGACCAGCGCCGGAATCTCGCCCAGCCCGAGCATGTCCAGGGCGGCATGGCCCAGCACCAATGCCTCGGGATCAAGGGGCGCGGCGTACAGCGTCTTTCGCCCCACCCCTTGCAGGTCCAGGGTGACCCGGATCTCGGTGGCCACGTCGTCGTCGATGTCGGTGAAAAAGCCGTCCCGGTAGCGGCGGCAGGGGACGGCGCGGGTGAGCTCCGGCAGTTGCATTAAAACCCCCAGGCCGACAGCACCGGCCGATTGTAGCCCTGGCCTCGGGCGGCCATGTCCAGGGTCAGGGATTCGAGGTCGTCCAGGACCGGCACGCTTGGCCGGTCGAACTCCCGAAAGTCGACGGTCTTGATGTAATTCTTGCAGCGCAGGCAGACACTCACGAGGTAGCCCGGCTCCTCGGCGGCGGTGAAGTTTTCCAGCTGCTTGGTGTCTTCCTCGCCGCAGTGCGGGCACATGAGGCGCTTGGCCCGGTATTCGACCTGGCAAAAGGAGCAGGTCAGATGCCTGGCCCCTTCTTTGCCGATCAGCCGGCCGATGAGCGGCGGGCTGGCGCAGACCGGGCAATGGCCAAAGGCCCAGGAACGGTCCTTGGGAAACTGGGCCATGACCGCCTCGCCGACCGCGGCCAGACGCGGGGCCAGGGCGGCCTGGACCAGAAAGGCGAGCAGGCGCGGCGCACCGGGGGTGCGCTCGCCGTAGGCGGCGAAAAAGGCGTCGTCGCCGGCCAGATGCCGGGCAACGGCATTGACCATGTCGAGGGTTCCGGCCGCCCGATCGGCTTCGAGCACGGCCAGGGCCTGGGCCAAATGGCCGTCGCCCTGGCGCACCAGCCCGGAAATTTCCGCCAACAGCGCCTCGAACCGGTCCATGTCCACGAGAAAGGCGTCCCGGGGCAAACGCGGCGCGCCGCGCAGGTTGCGCTCCACATCGGCCAGGACGGCCGGATCGACGGTCACGTCCTGCTTGGCCCGGGCCGCGAGCTGGACCCGGGAGGTCGCCGCGACAAGCATGAGCAGGGAAGCCGGCAACACGGTCTTGCGCGACAGGGAATCCAATTTTTTCTCAAGCACTTTGGACGCTTTATCGTAATCAAAGGACATGGTGTCTCCTTGGATGGCCCGGCGCGTTCGCCAGGGCCTTTGCGGCATTATGGTGACGCAGGCAGGACTTGGCAAGAAGCGGCGCTCCGACAGGAGCGCCAACCGGCCTTGACGCCGGCCTGGATCGTCCGCACTGTGCCCAATGTTTTTGGTATCGGCATGGCCGATGCCCGGCGCGGCCCGGGCTGTCAAGGCCGAGGGCGCAACCCCTCTCGCGGAGGAAGCATGACGCTTTGGACCCAGCTCTTTCTCGCTCCGTCGGCGCTCCAGGCCGTGGTGGTCATCGGCTTGGTCGCCGCCACCGGCCTGGCCCTAGGACGCCTGCCCGTGGCCGGGGTGCGCCTGGGCGTGGGAGGCGTGCTTTTCACGGGCCTTGCCGCCGGCCACTTCGGTCTGGCCCTTGATCGGCATGTCCTGGAATTTGTCCGCGAATTCGGCCTGATCCTTTTTGTCTACGCCATAGGCATGCAGGTCGGGCCGGGGTTTGTCGATTCCCTGCGCCGCCGGGGGCTGCGGCTCAATCTCGTGGCCGGGGGCATCGTTATCTTCGGGGCCGCTCTCGCCGCCGCCTTCCATCTGCTCGGGCTTTTCCCCCTGCCGGTGGCCGTGGGCGTCTACAGCGGGGCCGTCACCAACACGCCGTCCCTGGCCGCCGCCTCCCAGGCCTTTGCCGAACTGGCTCCGGCCCAGGCCGAGACCCTGGTCGGACAAGCCGGCCTGGGCTACGCCGTGGCCTACCCCTTCGGCATTTTCGGCATCATCCTGGCCATGCTGGCCGTGCGCCGTCTGTTTCGCATCGACCCGGCGGCCGAAACCCGCCAACTCGAAACGCTGCTGGCCGAAAACGCCCCGCCGCTCACTTCGCGCACCATCGAGGCGACCCTGCCCGCCGTCTTCGGCCGCCGCCTGACCGAACTCCCGGCCATCGCCGAGGGCGGTGCGGTGGTTTCGCGGGTCATGGCCGGCGGCGTGGTGCGTCCGGTCAGCCTCGACACGGTGCTGGCCCCGGGGATGCTCGTCCACGCCGTGGGCCGCGCCGAGGCCCTGGACGCGCTTGGCCGGGAGATCGGCCGCGATAGCGACCAGGATCTGCCCGCCCTGCCGGGGCCTGTGGAAGTGCGTTCGTTCCGGGTCACCCGGGCCGCCGCCGTGGGCCGCACCGTGGAGGCCCTGGGCCTTGGCCCGGACCACGACGTGGCCGTCACCCGCATCACCCGGGCCGGCACGGAATTCTCGCCCGGACCAGACGTCGGACTCCATTTCGGCGACACCGTGCGCTGCGTGGGCACGGCCGAGGCCCTGGCCTTTGCCGAGGCGCGCCTGGGCAACTCCGCCCGAGAGTTGGCCACGCCCCATGTCCTGCCCATCTTCATGGGCATCCTGGCCGGAGCGGTCCTTGGCGGCATTGCCGTGCCGCTGCCGGGACTGCCCACCGGCGTGCGCCTGGGCGTGGCCGGCGGTCCGCTTCTGGCCTCCATCCTGCTCTCGCGCCTCCACCACTTTGGCGGGCTGGTCTGGTATCTGCCCCAAAGCGCCAACCTGCTGTTGCGCGAGATCGGCATCTGCCTGTTTCTGTCCTGCGTGGGGTTGGCCGCCGGCAGCCGGTTCGTGGCCGCCGTGGGATCCGGCCAGGGACTGGTCTGGCTGGCGGCCGGCGCGGCCATCACGTTTGTGCCGCTTCTGGCCGCCGGAGTTTTCGGCCGGTTGTTTCTCAAGTGCAACTACGCCTCGTCCTGCGGCTTGCTCGCCGGGGCCATGACCGACCCGCCGGCCCTGGCCTTCGCCTCCCAGATGCTTGGCGGCGACGCCCCGGCCTCGGTCTACGCCACGGTCTACCCTCTGGCCATGATCCTGCGCATCGTTACCGGCCAGCTGCTCGTCCTGACCCTTTTTTCCGGCTGATACGCGGAGACGCTCGTGATTTGTGCCCTGATTCGCCCCTTGGGGCGCGTATGACCGCGCCGCCCGACCTGCCCGTCCCGCCGACGGATATTTGCGCCGCCTACCAGCGCATCGCGCCCTGGTACGCGGCAGCCCGCACGGCGACCGAGCCGCCCATGGAAGCGGCCTGGCTTCGAGCCATGCTGGCTCCTCTCGCCCCGGGCGAGGCCATTCTCGATCTTGGCTGCGGCACGGGCGAACCCTTGGCCGGCTTTTGCCTGCGCGCCGGCCATCCGGTGACCGGCATCGACGGCGCGCCGGCCATGATCGCCGCCTGCCGGGAGCGTTTCCCGGCCAGGGACTGGATCGTGGGCGACATGCGCGGCCTGGACCTTGGCCGGACCTTTGGCGCGGTGATGGCCTGGGACAGTTTTTTCCATCTGTCCCACGACGACCAGCGGGCCATGTTCGCGGTCTTTAGCGCCCACCTCCGGCCGGGCGGGGCGCTGCTGTTCACCAGCGGCCCCCGTCACGGCGAGGCCGTGGGCGTCATGGACGGGGTCACCTTCCGGCATTGCAGCCTCTCGCCCGACGAATACCGCCGGCTGCTGGGCGGGCACGGTTTCGCCGTCGAAAGCCATGTCGCCGAGGACCCGGACTGCGGCGGCCACACCGTCTGGCTGGCCCGCAAGGAGGGCTGATCGCGGTCCAGCCCATGGCCTTTTTCTTGCCGGACCGGCCCGCTCCCGCTATCACTCATCGCGTGTCGTTACTACGTTTTCGAATTTCGCGTCCCTAAAAAGACAAGGCTTTTCGTCTGTTGTACGCGAAACGCCTAAGGCGCTTTCGTGGACGCGACCCGAGGGAGAAAAGCTGTGCCCCGCCACCGCCCCCGCATCCCGCCGCAAAAGGAACAATCGTCTTGAACACCCGTTTCCTCGGCTATCTGGCCGCCTTGTCCGCTACCGTGCTGTGGGCGGGCAATTTCGTCGTCGCCCGGGGCATCGCCCAGGAAATCCCGCCGGTGCAGCTCAATTTCTGGCGCTGGCTTTTGGCGCTTGCCTGCATTCTGCCCTTTGCCTGGCCCAAGCTTCGGGCCGACTGGCCGGCCATGAAGCGCCATTGGCGCTATCTGGCCGCCATGGGCCTGGTCGGCGTCTCGGCACTCAACGCCTTCGTCTACAAGGCCGGCCAGACCACCGAAAGCCTCAACATGGCTTTGCTCGTGCCCACCGCCCCGGTCATGATCATCCTGCTCTCGCGCATCGTCTACGGCGAGCCGCTGACGCCGCGCCGTCTGGGCGGCGTGGCCATCGTGCTGGTCGGGGTGCTGGAGCTGGTTTCGCGCGGCGACTGGAGCCATATCGCCTCCCTGCGCTTTTTGCCCGGCGACTTGTGGGCCCTGGCCGGAGCGGCCTGCTTTGCCCTGTATTCGCTTTTCGTGCGCAAGCGCCCGGCCGGCATCTCCGCTCCCGGCTTCAACGCCGCCACCTTCGCCTGGGGACTGGTGCTCATGCTGCCGGCCCTAGCCCTGGAGGCGGCCACCGGCCCGGCCACGTCCTGGAACCCGCGCGTGCTTTCCGGCGTGGCCTACGCCGGCATCGGCTGCTCGTTTGCCGCCTACACGTTGTGGACCAAGGCCATTGGCTCCATCGGGCCGGTGCTGGCCGGCATCGTCTATTATTTCCTGCCGGTGGTGACGGCCGTGGAGTCGGTCTGGCTGCTGGGCGAGGCCGTGACCGCCGCCCATGTGCTGGGCGGGGCGCTCATCGTCTCGGGGATCCTGCTGGCCACCCTGGACGTGCGGTTGCTGTCCGTGCGGCCCTCAAAAACCGGTTAGCCCGAGGCAAGCGCGCCGTCAGGGGGCCGGCTGGGGAGTTTTGAAGCCGTGTCGGGCCATGACGGCCTGGGCGTCGGCGCTTTGCAGGTAGGCCAGAAAGGCCCGGCCCATGTCCTGGCGAGGGCAGTTCTTGACCAGGGCGGCTGGGTAGACGATGGGCTTATGTCCGTCCATGTTGGCCACCACCCGGACCTGCCGGCTGGCCAGCCGGGCGTCGGTAGCATAGACGAAGGCTGCGTCCACCTCGCCCAGGGCCACGTAGTCCAGGGCCTGCTTGACCGAAAGCCCGTAGATGAGCTTGGGTTCGAGGCGCTCCCAGAGCCCTGCCCTGGTCAGGGTCTGCCTGGTGTAGCTGCCGGCTGGCACGGCGTCGGGTTCGCCCAGGGCCACCCGTCCCACCTTGTCGCCGCCGAGATCAGCCAGACAGGAAACGTCCTGGGCGTCCACGGGCACGACAAGCAGCAGGTCGTTGGCCGTGAAATCCACCCGGCTGGCTTCGTCGATGAGTCCCGCCTTCTGGGCCCGGTCCATGGTTTCCTGGTCGGCCGGCACAAAGACGTCCACGGGCGCGCCCACCTCGATTTGCTGCAACAGCTGCCCGGAAGCGGCGAAATTGACGAACACCTCCCATTGCGGATGGGCCTTTTCGAACCCCACCTTGATCTCGGTCATGGCGTTTATCAGGCTGGCCGCGCCGGACACGATGAGCGGCTCGGCGGCCGCGCCCCGGGCCGGCCCCAGACAGGCCAGGACCAGCAGCAAACCTAACGAAATAAGACGGTGTTGGCGCATGGCGCTTCCTTGGCTCAGGCGATGCGGGGCGGCAGTCGCGGGATGTCGGTCCGAGCCTTTGGGGTTGGCTGCCCCTGGCCGCCGTCGCCAAAAGCGGCCGGGGCCAGACAACCGGCCGGCGGCTGGCGACGGGGGGCGGAGCGGTTGGAGCGGGTGCGCTTTTCCTCGTACATCCTGGCGTCGGCGCAGGCGAGCAGGTCCTCCAGCCGCCGGGCGCAGTCGAGGTCGAGGCAGGAAAGCCCGATGCTGGCGGCCAGGGTGAAAGGCCGGCCGGAGGCGGCGTTGAAGGCGGCGATCTTGCCAAGCAGCCGTTCCTTGGGCTCCACGGCTTCGAGATGGGTCTCCTGCAGGCCGAAAACCGCGAACTCGTCGCCGCCCAGGCGGGCCACCACATCGGCTTCCCGGAAACAGTCGCGCAAGATGTCGGCCATATCCTTGAGCATCCGGTCGCCTTCCCGATGCCCCAGCCCGTCGTTGACGCTCTTCATGCCGTCAAGGTCCACGTAGAGCAAAAACGCCCCCCGGGCCAGGCGCTGGGCCGACTTGAACATCTGCCCGGCCAAGGCCAGGAAGCCGCGCCGGTTGCACAGCCCGGTCAGCTCGTCGGACAGGGCCGCGCCCACGAGCTGGCGGTAGAGCTGATGCCGTTCGATGGCGTGGAGAATGGCCCGAAACAGGGTCTTGCCGTCGAAGTTGCCCTTGACGATGAAGTCCTGAGCGCCCTCGCGCACGGCCATGGTGGAGATTTCCCGGTCGTCCAGGCCGGAGAGCACGATGATGGGGATGTCCTGAAACCGGGCGCGCAGGCTCGTGAAGGTGGTCAGGCCGCTGGAGTCGGGCAGGTTGAGGTCCAACAGCGCCACATCGGCCCCGCCCTCTTCCAGAAGCTTGACCCCATCTTCGAGCAGCGGGGCATGGTCGAGGATGAAGGCGTGGTCGGCGTCGTCTTCAAGATAGGCCCGCACCAGCTCGGCGTCGCCGTAGTCGTCCTCGATGAGCACGATGCGAAGCGTCATGCCCGCCCCCAAGCGACGTCCTCGCGCGGCGGCAGCTTGGCCATGGCCAGCCAGAAACGTTCAACGCTTTTTATAACTTCCGTAAAATCATCAAGCCCCAGTGGTTTTTTGAGGTAGCAGTTGGCCCCCAGGCCGTAGCTGGCGGCAATGTCGCGGTCGGCGTCGGAGGTGCTTAAGACCAGCACCGGGATGGCGCGCAGGCCGGCGTCGCTTTTGAGTTCCGACAGGACTTCCCGGCCATCCTTGAGGGGCATGTTGAGATCAAGCAGGATGAGGTCGGGCCGCCCTGCCCCGGCATAACCGCCTTCCCGGCGCAGGTACGACATGCCCTTCTCACCGTCGGGCACATGGTCGATGGTCAGCTCGACCCGGGCGTCGCGAAAGGCCTCGCGGATGATCTCCGCATCCCCGGCATCGTCTTCCATCAGCAGGATGCGAAACAGCTGTCTGTTCATGCGGACGGACCCTCGGCGTCGGGCAAGGTGAAAAAAAAGGTGGAACCCTGGCCCTCCTCGGACTCCACCCAGATGCGCCCGCCGTGGCGTTCGACGATGCGTTTGCAAAAGGCCAGACCGATGCCGGCCCCCCGGCGATCCTGATCGGCTTGCAAGCGCTGGAACATGCGAAAGATGCGTTCATGGTGCTGGGGCGCGATGCCCGGACCGTTGTCGGCCACGGCCACGACCCAGGCCTTGTCCCGACGCTCGGCCGTGACGGCGATGGCCGGAGCGGCCTGACCCCGGTATTTGACGGCGTTGCCGATGAGATTTTGGAACAACTGGCAGAGCTGGGCGGCGTCGGCCGTGACCATGGGCAACGCGCCCCGGCTGACGACGGCTTGATGTTCCTGAAGAGACAGCTCCAGATTCTCCAGAGCGGCGTCCAGGGGCTCGTTGAGATCCGCCGGAACAAAGGCCTTGCCCCGGGAGCCGATGCGGGAAAAATCGAGCAGATGCGTGATGAGCTGGCTCATGCGCCGAGCGCCGTCCACCATGTAGGCCACGTAGCGCTGGCCATTCTCGTCGAGCTGGCCGGAACACCGCTTGGCCAGCAGATCGGCGAAGCTCGTGATCTTGCGCAAGGGTTCCTGGAGGTCATGGGAGGCCACGTAGGCGAACTGTTCCAGGTCCTTGTTGGAATTTTCCAGTTCCTTGGTCTTTTGGTCCAGATCGGCCTGACGCTCTTCCAACCCTTCGGCCATGCGGTTAAACGCCCGGCCGAGCCGCGATAATTCCGTGATCTGACCGGCGGCGTCGAGGCGCACGGAAAATTCTCCCCGCCCGATGGCCTCGGCCGCGCCGGCCATGACGGTGATGGGCCGCACCAGCAGCCGGGAGCCCAGCGCCCAGGCCACGCCAAGGCCGACCAGCCCGACCAGGGCCAGCCACAAGGTTTGTTCGACCAGGAGCTTCCTGGCCGGGGCGTAGGCTTCCTCCAGGGGAATCTCCACGAACACCGTGGGCGAACCGGACAGCCCCGGAAGCAACCGATCGAAGCCGACGAGCTTGGGGCTTCCGCCAAGGCCCGGGACCTCGGCGTTGCCGCTGGGGCTGGCCAGGACCGTCCGAGCCAGACTGGAGCCGGCGACTTGCGTGCCCACGGCGGCGACCTCGGCCGGATGCGCGGCCAGCAACACCCCATCCGGGGCCAGCACCCCGACGACGCCGTCCGTGGCCGCATCCGCGGATTGCAGCAGACCGTCGAGGGTCATGGAGGCGGCGACCACGGCCTTGACCTGGCCGTCCCAGCCCAGGGCCGGACAGGCCACGGTCATGGCCGGACGGCCGTCTGGAGTCAGGGCAAAGGGTTCGCTGACGCAGGCCTTGGTTTGGCTGACTGTCGTAAACCAGCTCCGCCCGGCATAGGTCGGCACGCCCAGGGGCGAGGTCTCGGGCGCGAACAGGTCGCCGGCCTCGGGCACGGCCTGGCCTATGGCCTCACCATTGGCGGAAACGGCCAGGATATTGGCCAGCCCTTCCCCGGACTGGGCCTTGAGCTGGGAAAACAGCAGGGAGCAGCCCTTGGGATCGATGACGCGCACCACGGTGGTGGCGGCCAGGGTCTCGACCAGGCGGCGCACGGCCTCGTAATGTTCCTTCTGGACGGCGGCCAGATTGCGGGCACGCTTGACGGCTTCGGCCTGGGCCTCGTTTCGGGCCTGGGCGCGCAGGGCCAGCCCGTGGTAGAGGGCCAGGCCCAAGGCCGGCAGGATGGCCAGCAACACCAGCCCCATGAGGGTGGCGCGAAGGTTATGAAACGGTGTCTGGCGGCTTGCGGTCACGCGGTAGACCATTTTCCCTGAAAACAACCTGGGGAATGTCTGGACACGTCCAAGGGGGCCTTGAGGCATGGACGGCTGAACCTTTGGCCGGCACGACGCGGAGCGGCAGGCGACAGCTGCCGACGCGAAATGTTCCTCCTTTTAATTCATCCTGTTTACCTTGTAAACTCAATAAGTTACAAACACCATTCTCAGAAAATTCGTGATCTTGCCGCAACCGTGCAGCAACTCCTTTTGCAAATGCGGCCGCTTCGCCTCTCAACAAAACAAGAGAGCATGGCAAGACATACGTACAAGCCATGCTCTCTTTCGCAGCGTTCAATACAGCATGCAGCTGAAACTGTTAGCTATAACTCCGCACAGCCCGCCGCGGGATTTTTGCACTTTTCGGGATCGCATCCAGGGACTTCGACACCATCCACCTCGTGGACAGCGACATAGGGACTCAAGAACTTGATGTGCTCCCGATGGCAAGGCAAAACAAGCCAGGTTTCCGACGGTGTCGACTCCACGACCTTGATCGTGACGCCATCAGGTATTTTAATCCCCTCTTCAAGCAAAACTTTTTTCGGTTCAGCCATCAATCGCTTCTTGAAATCAATATCATCAAAAGTCTTTTCAACAATAGCACTCCACTTGTCGTCTTCCATGGTCGTCCTCCTGCGCCTTTCAATTGTGCAACAGAAACAGCAGCACCATCAGACACAACTAGCGTATCGACATCATCGCGACACGCGCAAAGCCGAAGCCATTGCAAAAAACGGGTCGCCTGTGACTTCAAGCAACGATCGAGGCAAAAATTCGGGTTAACGCCCCATTCGGCTCCTCAACTGCAACAGAACAATTTTCGCCCAACCAAGTGACCGTAAAAATATCCGTCACGCAGAAGAGGAACAGAACGCTCTTTGTCCAAGACCCTCGCTTACGAAGATTTTCCCGGAAAACCCAGCCAGAACAAAGCATGTTCTTTGTCCCCAAGTGCTCTCGATTATTTTCCGCATCGGCCAAGGCCATTTCATGGCCGCCAAGCGCACCATAGAAACTTGTATCCCCTTGACCAGGACAGGATGTCGCGGGGCGGAAAGCTTGTCATGCATCCATTTGCCGCCTCGCCGTCCACAAAACCCTCGCTCTTTCTTCAACTATCATAAATACGTGAGACTTTCGGCAGCGGCTATTCCAGGCAGGCCGTCAAGTCGCGCGCGCGCAGTTCTCCAAGACGGAGCAGATTACGCAGACGCAGCCGGATCGAGTCGGCCAACACCTTCACCCCTTCGGTCAGCTTATCCATGGTTTCCCGTGTATTCGTTTAGGCGAATTAGTCAACGCCTTTCCAAAATCGGGGTTACTACCGAGCAAGCACAAACGTGACGTCAATGAGGCGTCCCCCGAATATCGAAGGAAACGCGCCTCAATGTTGCCTGGCGGGGGGGGCTTCGCCCCATCCAGCCCGGGTTGCCGAACTCGGAACAAGGGAATTGGATCGTCTCTGCGGGGAAGCAGCCAATTCCGTGTTGTCCAAGGCGGCGCAAAGGCGGCTCGGCTGTACATTCGCATGGATACAGGGACTTTACTGCTTGGTCAAAAATTTGACCGTAGTTATCACGATACGCCTTTGCTGACACGATTCGAGATCGCCAAAACGAGTCTTGCAAGGCAAACTGCGTGGACCGTTCGATGTCCTCCACGGTCTGTCCCTCGTCGAGAAGCCCCTGCAGCATCGCCGGCCATGCTTCCGGGCTTTTCGGCCTGACTTTCGGCCGGTTCTCGGACATGAGCCCGAAAACCACCTCTCTCGCTCTCTCCCCGTCAGGGGCTTGAGAGAGAGATTTAAGATAGGATGGGGTGGGATGGGGCATTGCAGAAGGCATGCACTGCATTGCAGCTGCATCAGAATTCGCAACAGGTTGTTTTCTCAGCTTTTTGTCTTTTAAATCCGCCTCTTTTTTCCCCCAGCGCGCGTTCGCGGCCGCCACCTTGGTCGGGTCCTTTTCACCCCGGCTCCAGATGTTCGGTTGCCGCTTTTTCCAATTGTGAATTTCGACGACGCCGTCCTCCGCGCGATCCAAAAAACCTATCTCAACAAGATTATTCACAAACTCAGTGGGATCGATCACCGTGGGATCAATGCCGCAGGCCGCTGCGATCTTCTTGTCCGTCATGTTGATGAGGACGCCCTTGGGTCGTTCCTCGGTCGCGAACGCCCACAGCGCGAAGACGGCATCAACGCCTTCGCTGCCATACAGCTGTTTCAGCAGGATAAATTTTGGATGCGTCCGATATGTGGACTCTACCCGGAAATCCCAACCCATGGGCTCACCGCCTCCGCATGCCGTTTCATGCCTTCTGCATATGCACCGCCATGCGCCTGCATAGCGGCTGCATAGCGCCTGCTGTGCAGGTGCTAATTCAACCGGTCATCCTGCTCGAATCGCACGTTTTTTCTGTTGTAGGCGACAGGCACGTCGCCCGTCATGGAGTTGCGGCTCTTGGCCACGGTCAGCTGCGTGAACTGGATGTCCTCGCGCCCCGAGCGGTCCCACGGCTGGATGAGCAGGATGATATCGGCGTCCTGCTCGATGGCGCCGGACTCGCGAAGGTCGGATTCCACCAGCCTGGGAGACTTCCTTTTGGCCACCTCGCGGTTCACCTGAGCCAGCAACACAACCGGCACGGCCAGATCCTCGGCCATAAGCTTGATGGACCGGGAGATGGACGCGATCTCCTGCTCCCGGTTCTGATGATGGCCATCCGGTGGAATGAGCTGGGCGTAGTCGATAAAAACGATGTCCAGGCCGCTGTCCTGCCGCCAGCGCCGGCAGGCGGCCCGGATGTCGGACGGCTTGCGCGCGGGCTTGTCGTAGATGCGAAGCGGCATCTGCTTCATGCGCTGGCAATGGTCGTAAATCCGGGACCAGTCCTCGTCCGAGAACCTGCCGTCCCGGAACCGCTGGGCCGCCACACCGGCTCCTGAGGAAAACAT
Organism: Solidesulfovibrio magneticus str. Maddingley MBC34; assembly: GCA_000307955.1. GTDB lineage: Bacteria > Desulfobacterota > Desulfovibrionia > Desulfovibrionales > Desulfovibrionaceae > Solidesulfovibrio > Solidesulfovibrio magneticus_A. The sequence continues at coordinate 27,267 of ALAO01000043.1, forward strand.
CCGATTCAGGAGCTGGTGCTTGCCCATCTCCAGGGAAAATATCCCGGTCGGATGCCCGAGACCCACGGCGTGTTCGGCAAAGGTCAGGGCCAGGGCCGTCTTACCGTGGCTCGGCCGCGCGCCCACAACGATCATCTCTCCGGGCATGAACGACCGGATTAGGCCGTTGAGCTTCCAAAACGGCGTGGGAACGCCCCCGCCGCCCGACTCCTCCAGCTTCTCAAGGTAGGCAGTGTACGGGTCTAGAAATTCGTCCGGCGTCTCGCCATGGGTATCGAGCCGGTCCTTCAGCACGGCATCGGACGCCAGTTGGGCGATGCCCACGAACTCGGCCGGATCATGTTCCGGGTCGTAGGCGATTTCCATCATGCGCATGGCCATATCCAACATGGCCCGACGCTTGGCCATGGCCCGCACGATGGCGACGTGGTGCGGACTGTTGGCGGGCGAGATGGTGCTTCCCGCCAGTTCGCCCAGGTAAGCCGGTCCGCCCACGGCACCAAGGCGGCCGGCGGCGGTCAGCGCCGCAGCCAGGGTGATCAGGTCCACGGGCTTTAAGGTCCGCCACAGATCCAGCATGGCCTCCCAGATCATCCGGTGCGCGGGCGAATAAAAATCAGCCGGCCGCAGCTCCACGCCGAGCTTGTCGAGCAAGGACATTTTGCGAAGCACGCCGCCCAAAATCGCCTGTTCGGCGTCAAGATTTTGGGGCGGTAGATTCCGCAGACGGGCGTCGTCAAGGGTAGCCGGGGAAGAATTTAGCACGCGCCGGGAAGGCTGACCCATGGCTCCACCTCCTTGGCCACAGGCTTGGCGGCCTGGAGTTTTTGTCTGTTGAGTCGCCATGTAAGCCCATGAACAGGCCGGAACATTATCAGGCTAGAAGCCTTCCCCCTTGACAAGGTTCCATCAGATGGTACCGTTTCTTCCATGAACACCCGGAACCAAAAGACGCTTGCCGCGATCTTTGCCCGCCCCACACACGCAACCATCCGCTGGGAAGACATCATGGCTCTGTTTCGCGCTCTTGATGCCACCATCGACGAAGGCCGGGGCTCGCGGGTCCGGGTCATCCTGAACGGTGTGGCGGCCACGTTCCACCGGCCGCATCCCGGCCCGGTCGCCAAAAAAGGTGCGGTGGAAAGTGTCCGGGAGTTGCTAAAAAACTCAGGAGTGACGCCATGAATGCCATGACATACAAGGGTTATACGGGGATTTTTGAATACATTCCCGATGACAATGAATTCCATGGTCGCGTGATAGGCATCCGCGATGTGATCCATTTCTCCGGCAGCTCGGTCGATGAACTGCGCCAAGCCCTGGCCGATTCCGTGGAGGATTATCTTGATCTGTGCGCCCAGGCGGGCAGAACTCCGGAAAAGCCCTACTCCGGCCAATTCCGGCTGCGTTTGTCCCCGGAGGTGCATCGGCTTCTGGCCGTTGCCGCCAAGGCCAAGGGCAAGAGCCTGAACGAATTCGTAGCGGATGCGGCCGAAAGAGCGGCGCGGGATGCTGTTCTGTAATCTTTGGGCGAAGCCCTGGACACGCCGAACAGCCCTGAATGTGGCCATACCCACGATCAAGCCCCGCTCCGGCGGGGCTTTTCGTTTCCACAGCCCAAGGCAGGAACGGCCCCCCGACGAGGCCGGCGCGCGGCAGGAATGAGCGAAAATCAGACCGTCCATGGCCTGCCCCAAACTAAAATAGCCCCAAAAGTTGCACACTTTTTGGGGCTATTTTGGGGCAGTTTTAGACGAGCGTAAATATTGAGGACAGAGAGAAGAAGAATTTTCCCTATAAAATCAGTCTGGTGCGAGAGGGGGGGCTCGAACCCCCATAGCCTAAGCCGCCAGATCCTAAGTCTGGTGCGTCTCCCAGTTCCGCCACTCTCGCACATGTGCCCCGCGCGGGGCGTTTTTCCTTACGCGAAAGATTGCCCCAAGACAATCGTCCAGGCGTCGCGAACGGAAAATTCCGTCTCCATGGATGGTTACGACGTTTGCTTGGTCGATTGGGGCAAGTGGCTCTCGTAGGGAGCCAGATGGTTGACCGGTCCGTCGCCGTCGCCCAAGTCCCAAGCGGTTTCCAGGGCCAGCTGCAGATAGTCCCGGGCCGCTTCCACCGCCTCGGGCAGGGCCTTGCCCAGGGCCAGATGGCCGGCGATGGCCGCCGAAAGCGTGCAGCCCGTGCCGTGGGTGTTGCGGGTGGCGACAAAGGGCCGCGACAATGCCCATTCCCGCCCATCGGCCAGAACCAGACGGTCCGTCACGAGGCTGTCCGAAGTCTGGCCGATTTCGAAATGGCCGCCCTTGAGGAGCACGGCCTTGGCCCCGCGGGCCAACAGACGCCGGATGACCTCATCGGCGTCGGCCTTGCCGCCGATGGGCAGACCGGCCAGCAGTTCGGCCTCCAGGCGGTTGGGCGTCAGCAGATCGGCCAGGGGCAACATGCGGGTCAGGATCGCTTCCACGGCCTCGGGCAGAAGCAGCCGCGCCCCGGACTGGGCCACGCAGACCGGATCGACCACCAAGGGGAAATCCTTGTCGGCAAGACCCTGGGCCACGGCCTCGATGATGGCCTCGGAAAAGAGCATCCCGGTCTTGGCCGCCCGGATGGGAAAATCGGCCCGCACAGCCCGCAACTGCTCGGCCACGAACCCTGGGGTCGGGGCCTCGATGGCCGAAACGGCGCACGTGTTCTGGGCGGTCAGGGCGGTGATGACGGACAGTCCGTAACAGCCCTGCATCATGAAGGTCTTGAGGTCGGCCTGGATGCCGGCCCCGCCGCCGGAGTCGGAACCGGCAATGGTCAACGCGCAGGGATGGGCCATGTCGCCTCCTTGGCTTGGACGCTATTTCCCGGGCTCGGGCTCGGCGTCCAGGGCTTCGTCGCTCTCCCGGATTTTGCTGAGCTTGAGTCCGCTCTTGGCCAGAACAAGCAGGCCGGCCACGGTGACCGGAATGTATTGCACCATGTGGAGCACCAAGCCCGCGGCCAGGGCCTGGGTTTTGTCCACGCTGAAAAGGCCCAGGGAAAAGACCACCGCCGCCTCGAAAACGCCCAAAGCCCCGGGCGAGGACGGCATGGCCATGCCCAGGGATGAAATGACGAACACCGCCGCCGCTTGGCCAAAGGTCAGGGGCAGGTCGGCCACCCATAAGAGCACCAAGAAGGTGGAGGCGGCGTAAAGAATCCAGCACACCAGGGTATAAAGCCCAAGCAGGGTCATGAAACCGGGAGTCACGCCGTGGAGCACCTGGAGCTTGAGCTCGGCCAGGAACTCGGCCAGCCGGTTGGACGGCAGTTTTTCAATGATGCGTCCGACGAAATCCGGATACTGGCGCACCACCCATAGTCCGACCCAGATGCCGCCCACGGCCGCGCCCAGGGGCACGAAGGCCATTTTGAGATTGAAGTGGAAGGCGACGACCAGCCCCATGGCCAGGATGGCGTTGAGGTCGAAAAACCGTTCCCAGAAGACCATGGTGATGCTGCGCGACAGCGAGAACCGGCATTCCCGGCGCAGATAGAAGGCCTTGGCCAGTTCGCCCAGCTTGGCCGGCACGATGTTGTTGACGGCCATGGACATGAGGAAGGCCTTGAAGCAGACCCAGTTGCCGGCGCAAAAGCCCGACAGGAAATTGAGGCGAAGAGCCATGACGCCGTAGCCCACAAAGGAAAAAATCACCGTCCAGAACAGGGCGGCGTCGTCAAAACGGGTAATGGCGTCCCACAGTTCGGAAAAATTGAGTCCCCAGAAGGCATAGACCAGACAGCCCCCCACCAGGGCCAGGCGCACAAACAAACTGGCGGCTTTCTTTACAAGCATCGCGGGCCGTTCCTCCATGGAGCCGGGGACGACCCGGCGTTTGGGCGATCAGACATTGAAAAGCTCTCGCAGGCGGTAGTTGAGGTGCGTGTAGCGCCGCTCGCCGCCGGCGTTTTTGAGGCCCAGGGTCAGGGCCCGGCGGCTGCCCACGAGCACGACCAGCTTCCTGGCCCGGGTCAGCGCGGTGTAGATCAGGTTGCGGCGCAGCATCACGTAATGCTGGGTCAAAAACGGGGCCACCACGGCCGGGTATTCGCTGCCCTGGGACTTGTGGATGCTCACGGCGTAGGCCGGAGCCAGCTCGTCGAGCTCGGTGCGGTCGTAGGGGACGTCTCGTCCGTCGAAGGAGACGACGAGCGCGCCCTCCTCCGGGTCCGCGGCCGTGACATGGCCCAGGTCGCCGTTGAAGACGTCCTTTTCGTAATTGTTTTTCGTCTGCAACACCCGGTCGCCCAGGCGAAAAATCGCGTTGCCCCGAACCACCGTCGGCCCCGAGGGATTGAGCCGCGCCCGAAGCGCTTCATTAAGCGCCTGGGTGCCGGCCTCGCCCTTGTGCATGGGCGAGAGCACCTGCACGTCGCGCATGGGATCAAGGCCGTAGACCTGGGGGATGCGCTCGGCCACAAGCGTAGCGATCAGGTCGCGCACGGCGGCCGGATCGTCCTGCTCGACCCAGAAAAAATCGGCCTCGGGCGGCTTTTTCTCGGCCGCCTGGGGAAACTGGCCGTTGTTGACCCGGTGGGCGTTGACCACGATCATGCTTTCCCGGGCCTGGCGAAAAATATGCGTGAGCCGCGCGCTGCCCACGGACTGGCTGCCCAGCACGTCCTCCAGGACGTTGCCCGCCCCCACCGACGGCAACTGGTCGGCGTCGCCGACGAGGATGAGCCGCGAGGTGAACGGCAAGGCCCGCAGCATGTGCCCGCAAAGCCTGGCGTCGAGCATGCTGACCTCATCGACCAGCAGCGCGTCGGCCTTGAGCTTGTTGTCCTCGCACACGGCGAACGAGCCGTCGGGGGTGGACTGGAGCAGGCGATGGAGCGTGGCGGCCGGATGCCCGGTCGCCTCGGAAAGCCGTTTGGCCGCCCGGCCCGTGGGCGCGGCAAGTTTGACTTTTAGCGACAGCTTGTCAAGGGCGGCCACCACCATGCGGGTGATGGTGGTCTTGCCGGTGCCCGGACCGCCGGTGATGACGAAGACCTTGTTGGAGCAAGCGTCGATGACGGCTTGCCGCTGCTCCGGGGAAAGCTGGATGCGGGCCTCGGATTCGAGCGCGGGCAGGAGCTTTTCCACCTTGCCGCGCAGCTGCGCGCCGGGATGGCCGGCCAGGTCGTGGATGCGCCGGGCAATTTCGGCTTCCAGGGCGTAGAAGTGGCGCAGGTAGACGGCGGCCTCGATGCCCTGCTCGGGCAGGGGCTCGACCTTGACGCGCTTGAGCTCCTCCAGACCGCCCAGGCCCTCCTCCAGACGCTCGGAGGCCACGTCGCCGACCAGGGCGGCGGTCTTCTCGAAAAGCACGTCCTTGGGCGAAAACAGATGCCCCTGCTCGCCCATGGAAAACAGCACGTAGGCCAGGGCGGCCTGGACGCGCTCGGGGCTGTCCGGGGCAAAGCCCAGGCGCAGGGCCATGGCGTCGGCGGTCTTAAACGCGATGCCGCGTATCTCGTAGGCCAGCTCGTAGGGGTTGGCCCGGATGCGGGCCTCGGCGGCGTTGCCGTAAAGCCGCTGGATCTTGGCGGCGTGGGTGGTGGCGATCTCGTGGGTCTGGAGAAAGAGCATCAGCGAGCGGATCTCGTTTTGGGCGTCCCAGGAGGCCTTGATCTCGGCCAGCTTTTTTTTGCCCACGCCTTCCACGGCGAGCAGCTTGTCCGGCTCCTTGTCCAGGATGTCGAGGACCTTCTCGCCAAAGGCGTCCACCAGGCGCGAGGCCAGGATGCCGCCCACACCCTTGATCTGGCCCGAGGCCAGATAGCGGCGGATGCCGTTTAGGGAGGCCGGCATCTCGCCCACGCAGGTCGTCACCTGAAACTGGCGGCCGTACTTGGGATGGGTGGCGAATTCGCCGGTGACCCGCAAGAGCTCTCCGGGCGTGACCTTTTGCATCCGCCCGACAATGGAAAACGGCCCCGGCTCGGCCTTGGAGCTGACCCGGGCGATGAGGTAGCCGTTTTCCTCGTTGAAAAAGGTGACGGTCTCGATTTCGACCGTGAGCTCGACTGCCATGGCGCTTGCGGCTGCGTCCGGAGGTTAGAGGGCCTGGCGGTAGCGCAGGGATTGGGACAGGGTTTCCTTGTCCACGTACTTGACCTCGGCCCCAAGGGGGATGCCCTGGGCCAGCCTCGTCAGGCGCACGGCCGGAAACTCCCGCTCCAGCAAGTTCTTGATGTGGGAGGCAGTGGTTTCGGCGGCCAGGGTCGCGCCAAGGGCCAGGATGCACTCCGTGACCATGCCCTCGGCCAGCTTGGCCCGCAGGACGTCCAGGCGGAGCTGGCCCGGCGACACGCCCTCCAGCGGATCAAGCAGGCCGCCCAGGACCAGATAGCGGCCGGTATAGAGTCCCGTCTCCTCCATCTGCATGATGGCGTCCCACTGGGCCACCAGACAAAGCTGTTCGCCGTTTCGGGTCGGGTCGGCGCACACCGGGCATACCGGCGTCTCGGACAACGAGGCGCAGTGGATGCACAGGCATAGCCGCTCGCGCAGGCGCAAGATGGCCTCGCCCAGGCCGTCGGCCCGGGGGCGGGGCCACTCCAGGAGCGTCATGGCCACCTTAAGCGCCGACTTGGGGCCAAGGCCGGGCAATTTGGCCAGTTGGTCCACCAGTTCGGCCAGGGGGACAGGCAGGGTCGTCTGGGATGCCATGTTCGGGATTCCGCGTAAGGGCGCGGGCGGCGGGAAAAGGGGTCGCCCCTTCCCGCCGCCGGGCGGTTAGAACAGGCCGGGAACCTTGATGCCGCCGGTGATCTGTCCCATCTCGGCTTCCATCATGGCCTTGGCCTTCTTGATGCCGTCGTTGACGGCGGAAAGGACCAGGTCCTGGAGCATTTCCACGTCATTGGGGTCCACGGCCGTCTTGTCGATGGTCAGGGACTTCAGTTCGTTGGCGCCGGACACCACGGCCACGACCATGCCGCCGCCGGCCGTGCCTTCCACGGTGCGTTCCTGCAGGTCTTCCTGGAGCTTGGCCATCTTTTTTTGCATGACCTGGGCCTGGCGAACCAGTTCGTTCATTCCTTTCATGGGGATACCTCCTCTAGCGGGGCTTTCTTTCGATGATTTCGGCGTCAAAGGCCGTGACGGCCTGGCGCACTTCCGGGTGGTTGTCGACGTAGTCCCGCAGGTCATGGGGCGACATGCGGTCGTTTGCCGCCTCACCTTCGGTCAGGCGCACGGCCACGCCGGGGCCGAAATAGGCTTCGGCGGCCTCGGTGAGCTGGCGCAGCTTGTCGGGATGGGCCAGACGGCCGCGATGAAAGGCGTTGGCGCAGCTGACGACCAGTTCGCCCGGAGCCGGATCGGGTAAAAACGTGCCCTGGGCGTGCTTGAGCGCCACCATGTCGCTGCCCCGTCCGGCCTGGCGCAAAAAGCCGTCCCAGGTGCGAGGGCCAGCCGGCGCGGCCTGGGGCGGAAGCAGCGCGTCGTCATGCCCGGACGGTTCGTGGCCCTGCCCCGCGGCGGCGAAAGACGAAGACTGCCCCGATCCCGACGGGGCGTAGCCGCCGGCAGCCGGCGCGGCGGCCGGGGCCGGGGGAGCCGAGCCGTTGGCCGGGCCGGACGCGCCATAAGCCGCCTGGGCTTCGGGCTGGGACACCGGCGGCGCGGCCTGGGGCGGATAACTCCGTGGCGCGGCGGACGGCACGGCCTGGTGTCCGGCGGACGGACGGGCGTAACCGCCCTGCTCCGGTCCCGGGCCGGATTCGGTCCGGCCGTAGGGCGCGGGCTGGTCGGCCAGGGGCTGGGGCCGGTAGCCGCCGGGACGTCCGCCCTGGGGCTGGCGCGGGGCCGGCCCGCCGCCCGGCCCGCCGGGACGGCCGCCCGAGTTGCCCGGCCCGCCCGAACCGCCCGAACCTGGTGTCGCCGGCGCGGCGCAGGAGGCAAGATTTTGCAACGGGAGCAGGCGCGGCAGATAGGCCATGTTGAGCAGCAGCAGCTCCAGGGCCAAGGCCGGCTCCAGGCTCGTCTGGACCCGGCGCTGGCCTTCCAGGGTCATCTGCCAGCAGGCGTGGATATGGGCGGCCTCGATGCGCCCAGCCCAGGCCAGCCATTCGTCGGCTTCCTCGGCCGGCAGGTCGACCACGGGCAGGGCCCGCTGGCCGGCCTGGCGAAGCAGAAACAGATTGCGCCACATGGAGGCCAGCTCGCGCAAAAAAAAGCCGATGTCCAGGCCCTTGTCCAGCACCTGGCGCAGGATCTCGACCACGGCCGGACCGTCCTCGGCCCGGATGGCCTCGATGAGCCCGAAAAACACTTCCTGGCCGGCCAGGCCAAGGACGCCCCGGGCGTCGGCCTCGGTGAGCTCGGCCCCGCCCAAGGCCAGCACCTGGGCCAGAAGCGACATGGAATCGCGCACGCTGCCGGCCCCGCGCCGGGCAATGAGGCTTACGGCCTTGGCCTCGTAGGGCACGGCCTCGCGTTCCAGCACGCTGGCGAGATGGGCTTCCAGCTCGGCCTGGGCCAGACGCTTGAACAGGTAGTGCTGGCAACGGCTGATGATGGTGGCCGGAAACTTGTGGGGCTCGGTGGTGGCCAGGATAAAAGTGACGCGTCCGGGCGGCTCTTCCAGGGTTTTGAGCAGCGCGTTGAAGGCCGCCGTGGTCAACATGTGGGCTTCGTCGATGATGAAGACCTTGTAGCGGCTGTTAAGCGGCGCGTAGCCCACGTCTTCCTTGAGGCGCCTGGCGTCGTCGACCTTGCCGTGGGTAGCGGCGTCGATCTCGATGACGTCGGGCGAGACCCCGGCCGTGATCTGACGGCACTGGGAGCAGACGTTGCAAGGTTCGCCCGTGGGCGCGGTCTCGCAGTTGAGCGCCTTGGCCAGCACCCGGGCCAGGGTGGTCTTGCCCACGCCCCGGGTGCCGCTGAAGAGATAGGCCGGCGCGATGCGATCCTCGGCCGCGGCCCGGGACAGGATGCGCTTGACGGCGTCCTGCCCGGCCACGTCGGCGAAACGCTGGGGCCGGTATTTGGCGGTAAGACTGATTGTGCTCATCGAGGCAGTCCGGGCGGCTCCGATACGGTCGCAACCGCCCGGAAACGGTTACAGGCTGTAACGGCGCAGCCAGCCGGCGTAGGCCGGGTTCTCGCCCTTGACCACCTTGAAGAAGGCGGCCTGCAGGGCCTTGGCCACCGGTCCGGCATGGCCTTCGCCGATGACCCGGCGATCGAGCTCGCGGATGGGGGTCAGCTCGGCGGCGGTGCCGGAGAAAAAGGCCTCGTCGGCCATGTAGACTTCGTCGCGGGTGAACAGCTGCTCCACCACGGTGTAGCCAAGCTCCTTGGCCAGGGTGATGAGGCTGTCGCGGGTGATGCCGGCCAGGATGGAGGTCAGGGGCGGGGTCTTGATGACGCCTTTTTTGACGATAAAGACGTTTTCGCCCGAGCCTTCGGCCACGTAGCCAGTGGGATCAAGGAGCAGGGCCTCGTCGTAGCCGTCGGCCAGGGCCTCGGTCTTGGCCAGCACGGAATTGACGTAGTTGCCGGCCACCTTGGCCTTGGTCATCATGACGTTGACGTGGTGGCGGGTGTAGCTGGAGGTGCAGATGCGGATGCCGCGCTCCAGGGCCTCGGCGCCGAGATACGCGCCCCAGGGCCACACGGCGATGGCCACGCGCACCGGGTTGGGGCCGGGGTTGACGCCCATGGCCTCGCCGGAGCCGATGAAAATAAGGGGCCGGATGTAGCCGGCGGTCATTTTATTGGCCCTAAGCGTCTCGACGCAGGCCTCGGCCAGCTGTTCGTGGCTGAAGGGAACCTTCATGCCCATGACCTTGGCCGAGCCGAGCAGGCGCTCGATGTGCTCGTCCAGGCGGAAAACGGCCGAAGAGCCGTCGGTGCATTCGTAGGCCCGGATGCCCTCGAACACGCCCACGCCGTAATGCAGCGTATGGGTCAGGACATGCACGTTGGCCTGGTCCCAGGGCACCATCGCGCCGTCCATCCAGATGAAATCAGTCCGAACACCCATGATCCAACCCTCGTGCTGGAGCGTTTCCCGGGGAGCTTCCCGGATGGCGTCATGATGGCGCCGCATACCCGAAACGGAAACGTCCATGTGTAGGCGCTTTGCCCGGCCGGGTCAAGGCGGCGCGGCCATTCAGGACGACAGAGCCGTGAGGTTTCCTTCGCCCCGCAGCTCCTCGATGAGCGCCTCGATGATCCTGGCCTGCTCGGACAACTCGGCCAGGGACTGGGCCGCCTGCTCCATGGCGTCGGCCGTGTCCTTGGACACCGTTCCCACGGCAGCCACGGCCGCTTCGATGGAATCCGAGGCTGCGGACTGCTGTTGGGCGGCGGCGGCGATGGAGCGCACCTGATCCGAAGCCGTTTCCACGAGCCCCACGATGGCGGACAGGGCCTGGCCGGACTCCCCGGCCAGCTGGTTGGCCGATTCGATGGCGGCCACGGCCTCGCCGACGCCGGACACGCTCTGGCGCGCCCCGGCCTGGATGTCGCGTACGGCCTGGCCGACCTCGGCCGTGGCGGCCATGGTTTTCTCGGCCAGCTTGCGAACCTCGTCGGCGACCACGGCGAAGCCGCGCCCGGCCTCGC
>ALAO01000044.1 GCA_000307955.1 Solidesulfovibrio magneticus str. Maddingley MBC34
ATCGGGGCCAACGGCGCGGGCAAGTCCACCACGCTCATGAGCATCTCCGGCGTGGTCCATCCCCGCAAGGGCTCCGTCGCCTTTCTGGGCGAGGACATCACCGCCAGCAGCACCGAGCGCATCGTCTCCATGGGCATCACCCAAGTGCCCGAAGGGCGCATGATCTTCCCGCGCCTGACCGTGCGGGAAAATCTGCTCATGGGCGCGTACCTGCGCAAGGACAAGGCCGGCATCCGCGAAGACGAGGACCATGCCTATTCGCTGTTCCCGGTCCTGCGCGAACGCCGTTCCCAGATGGGCGGCACGCTGTCTGGCGGCGAGCAGCAGATGCTGGCCATCGGCAGGGCGCTTATGGCCCGGCCCAAGCTTTTGCTGTTGGACGAGCCGTCCCTGGGCCTTGCGCCGCTCGTGGTGGAAAACATTTTCGAGATCATTGTTCAAATCAACAAAGATGGCGTAACGGTCATGCTCGTGGAGCAAAACGCCCAGATGGCGCTGCAGATCGCCCATCGGGGCTACGTCCTGGAAACCGGCCATGTCACCCTGGAAGGGCCGGGCAAGGATCTCCTGAGCAACCCCAAGGTGCGTTCCGCTTATCTCGGCCTGGACTAGGCCGCCCATATAACCCGGAGTTTGCGATATGGAAAAAGTCATCGATTTCGGCCTCACCTTCGACGACGTTCTGCTTGTTCCCGCCTACTCGGAAGTCACGCCCGACCAGGCCGACGTGTCCTCCTGGCTTACCCCGGACATCAAGCTCAACATTCCGCTTGTCAGCGCCGCCATGGACACCGTCACCGAGTCGCGCATGGCCATCCAGCTCGCCCGCAGCGGCGGCGTGGGCGTTGTCCACAAGAACATGACCATCGCCCAGCAGCGGCTCGAAGTGGAGAAGGTCAAGAAGTCGGAATCGGGCATGATCATCTCGCCCATCACCGTGCCCCCGGCCATGACCGTGGAGCAGGCGCTCACCGTCATGAGCGAGTACAGCATTTCCGGCCTGCCCGTGGTCGACGGCGACACCCTGGTCGGCATCGTCACCAACCGCGACGTGCGCTTCGTCAAGGACTCGGTCACCACCGTCGGCCAGGTCATGACCAGCGAAAATCTCGTCACCGTGCCCGTGGGCACCACTCTGGAGGAGGCCAAGCACCACCTCCACGCCAACCGCATCGAAAAGCTCCTGGTCGTTGACGACAACAACAAGCTGCGCGGGCTCATCACCATCAAGGACATCGAGAAGATCCGCAAATACCCCAATTCCTGCAAGGACAGCCTGGGCCGGCTGCGCGTGGGCGCGGCCATCGGCGTCGGCGGCGACCGGGGCGAGCGCGTCCAGGCCCTGCTCGACGCCGGCGCGGACTTCCTGGTCCTCGATTCCGCCCACGGCCACTCCAAGAACATCCTGGAGTCCATCCGGGCCATCAAGGCCGAGCACCCGGGCTGCCAGCTCGTGGCCGGCAACATCGGCACCTACGAGGGAGCCAAGGCGCTGATCGCCGCCGGGGCCGACGCCGTCAAGGTCGGCATCGGGCCGGGCTCCATCTGCACCACCCGCGTGGTGGCCGGCGTGGGCGTGCCCCAGGTCACGGCCATCATGGAAGCCTCCCGGGCCTGCCGCGAGGCCGGGAAACGGATCATCGCCGACGGCGGCGTCAAGTTCTCGGGCGACATCGTCAAGGCGCTGGCCGCCGGCGGCGACACGGTCATGATGGGCGGCCTTTTCGCCGGCACCGAGGAAAGCCCGGGCGAGACCGTGCTCTACCAGGGCCGCACCTACAAGATCTACCGCGGCATGGGCTCCATCGACGCCATGCGCGAAGGCAGCTCCGACCGCTACTTCCAGGAAAAGACCAAAAAGCTCGTGCCCGAGGGCATTGTCGGCCGGGTGCCGTTCAAGGGCCCCGTCACCGACAGCATCTACCAGCTCGTCGGCGGCCTGCGTTCCGGCATGGGCTACTGCGGCTGCAACACCATCGAGGAGCTGCAGCAAAAAGCCCGGTTCGTGCGCATCTCGCCGGCAGGACTTCGCGAAAGCCACGTCCACGACGTCATCATCACCAAGGAAGCCCCCAACTACCGCGTGGAGACCTACTAGCATGAGCCAGCCCGACAAGGTTCTCATCCTCGACTTCGGCTCCCAGTACACCCAGCTCATCGCCCGCCGTGTGCGCGAGGCCGGGGTGTATTCCGAAATCCATCCCTGCACCGTCACGGCCAAGGAAGTGGCGGCCATGGCCCCCAAGGCCGTGATCCTGTCCGGTGGCCCTTCGAGCGTCGCCGACGCCGACGCGCCGCCCTTTGACCCGGCCGTGTTCGATCTGGGCCTGCCGACGCTGTGCATCTGCTACGGCATGCAGCTTCTGGCCCACCACCTGCCCGGCGGCCACGTGGCCGCCTCCACTGACCGCGAGTATGGCCGGGCCGATCTGCAGCTCCTGGCTGACGTGCCGCTTTTCGCCGGCCTGCCCCAAAAGGACGGGCATATCGTCTGGATGTCCCACGGCGATAAGGTCATGGCCGCGCCGGACGGCTTCGTGGTGGCCGCGCGCACCAAAAACGTGGACATCGCCGCCCTGGCCAACGTCTCGCGGCGAATCTACGCCCTGCAGTTCCACCCCGAGGTGGCCCACACCGAGGACGGCGAGCGCATCCTCCACAACTTCCTGTTCGAGATCGCCGGCCTGACCTCGGGCTGGACCATGTCGAGCTTCCTGGAAACCGAGTTGGCCTCGCTCAAGGAAAAAGTCGGCGACGACGAAGTGGTTTGCGCCCTGTCCGGGGGCGTGGATTCCACGGTGGTGGCCGTCATGCTCCACAAGGCCATCGGCAAGAAGCTTCACTGCATCTTTGTCGACAACGGCTTGCTCCGCCTGGGCGAGGGCGAGGAAGTGGCCGCGTATCTGCGCGAGCACTTCGACCTCAACCTGCATTACGTCGACGCGGCCAAGCTCTTTCTCGACAAGCTGGCCGGCGTGACCGACCCCGAGGAAAAGCGCAAGATCATCGGCAAGACCTTCATCGAGGTCTTCGAGATCGAGGCGGCCAAACTGCCCAAGGTCAAGTACCTGGCCCAGGGCACGCTGTATCCCGACGTCATCGAGTCCGTGTCCTTCAAGGGCCCCTCGGCCGTCATCAAGAGCCACCACAACGTGGGCGGGCTGCCCGAGGTCATGAAGCTGGCGCTCATCGAACCCCTGCGCGAGCTTTTCAAGGACGAGGTGCGCAAGGTGGCGGTGGAGCTTGGCATGCCCGACTTCATCATCTGGCGCCATCCTTTCCCGGGACCGGGTCTGGCCATCCGCATCATCGGCGAGGTGACCGAGGAACGGCTTGAGATTTTGCGGCGAACGGATAAGATCGTGCAGAGCGAGCTTGTCGCCTCGGGCTGGTACCGCAAGGTCTGGCAGGGGTTTGCCGTGCTGCTGCCGCTCAAGACCGTCGGGGTCATGGGCGACGGCCGCACCTATGAAAACGTGGCCGCCATCCGCGTGGTGGACAGCCTCGACGCCATGACCGCCGACTGGAGCCGGCTGCCGTCGGAGATCCTGGCCGTCATGTCCAACCGCATCATCAACGAGGTCAAGGGCGTCAACCGCGTGGTGTTCGACGTCTCGTCCAAGCCGCCCGCGACCATCGAGTGGGAATAGACGGTCGCAACGCGACGCAATCCCGGACCATACGCGCCCGGCCAAAAGAGTAGTCCTATGTTCGGCATCGGTTCCACGGAACTTCTGGTCATCCTGGTGGTGGCCCTCATCGTCATCGGCCCCTCCAAGCTGCCTGATCTCATGAAGACGCTTGGCAAGGGCATGGCCGAGTTTCGCCGCATGAGCAGCGACGTCAAATCCACCCTGGAAGCGGAAGTGGATCGGGCCGAGCGTGAGCAGAAACAGGCCGAGGCTCAAAAACAGCAGGCTCCGGCTCATGCCGAGGCCGCGGCCGCCGCGCCGACCCAGCCGGAGGCCGCTAAGGCCGCCGCTCCCGGCAAGGAGGCCCCGTCCGCCTAGCGGATCGGGGAACCTGCCATGGCTGAACGGTTTGGAGCGTATTCCCGGGAGACCGGCGAAACCCGCGTGGCCGTCGAGATCACCATCGACGGCGCGGGCAACGCTGCCATTGACACCGGCTTCGGTTTTGCCGACCACATGCTCAACCTGCTGGCCTTCTGGGCCGGCTTCGACCTCAACCTGACCTGCCGGGGCGACCTGGAAGTCGACGCCCACCACACCCTGGAAGACGTCGCCATCTGCCTGGGCGAGGCCTTCCGCCAGGCCCTTGGCGAACGCGTGGGCATAAACCGGGTGGGCGACGCCCGGGTGCCCATGGACGAGGCCTTGTGCGATGTGGTGGTGGACCTCTCGGGCCGGCCGTATCTGGTCTACCGCGAAGACGTGCTGCCGCCGGTCATTGCCGGCGAGGAAAAGGACCTGTGGCGGGAATTCTTCAAATCGTTGGCCATTTCCGCCCGCATGAACCTTCATATCCATTTCGTGTACGGCCAAAACGGCCACCACCTGGTGGAAGCGGCCTTCAAGGCGTTGGGACTGGCCCTGCGCCGGGCCACGGCCGCGCACGGATCGAGCAGGGTGCCGAGCACCAAAGGGAGCCTGGACTGATGCGAAGCAAATCTCTGGCCTATCTCGGCGTGGCGCTGTTGAGCCTGACCCTCGCCGCCGGCTGCGTGCGCAGGACCGCCCCGGTTTCCAAGGCTCCGGCCTCGGGCGACGCCCCGGCCTCGGCCGTGGCCTTCCTGGACAAGAAGTTCGCCGTGTTGCCCTTTACCATCCCGGCCACCGACGCCGACTTGCTCGCCGGCTATCTGCCTGCGGCCCGCCACGTGCCCGAGGTGGCTCCGGTCCACCTCGACGCCGCCCTGGAGCAGGATCTGGCCGGGGCCAAGCAGCAGTTCGTGCCGGCCAAGATGGCCGCCTCCTGCGCCAAGTCCGCCCCGCGCGGCAACGAGCCCGGGCGGCTGGGGACCCTGCAGTCCTACCTCAACATCGGCAAGTGCGCCGGCGCGGACTACGTCGTCGTGCCCATGGTCATCGACTGGCGCGAGCGCGACGGCTCCGAGATCGGGGCCACCAAGCCGGCCAGCGTCGATTTCGTGCTGTATCTGATCGACGTGCGCACCGGGTCCATGGTCCGCAACTTCCACTTCGACGAGACCCAGCAGTCCCTGGTTTCCAACATCCTGGACGCCAAGAAGTTCGTTGCCCGCAACGGCCGTTGGCTCTCGGCCATGGAACTGGCCCAGGAAGGCCTCAAGAAGGGCATCGCGGAGCTTGGGTTGTGATCATTTTCCCGGCTGTCGACATCAAGGACGGGCAGTGCGTCCGGCTGCGCCAGGGCGTGGCCGACGCCGTCACCGTGTTTTCCCCCGATCCCGAGGCCATGGCCCGGCATTGGGAAGGGCTTGGGGCCAAATGGCTCCACTTGATCGACCTTGACGGAGCCTTTAGCGGCAAGCCGCGCAACTTCGAGCTTATCGCCCGCATCTGCTCCGGGCTGTCCATCCCGGTGCAGCTCGGCGGCGGGGTGCGCGACGCGGCCACGGCTTCAGCCTATCTTGAGGCCGGCGTCAAGCGGCTCATCATCGGCACTCTGGCCCTGGCCGACCCCGACGCCTTTGCCGCCATTTGCGCGGCCCATCCCGGCCGGGTGGGCGTGTCCCTGGACGCCGTGGACGGCAACCTCAAGGTCAAGGGGTGGGTGGAGGATTCCGGACGCACCGTCGAGGACGTGTTGCCGGGACTGTCCGCCGCCGGAGCGGCCTTTGTGGTCTACACCGACATCAGCCGCGACGGCATGCAGTCGGGCGTGAACCTGCCGGCCCTTACGCGGCTGCTGGAGCTCACCGACCTGCCGGTCATCGCCGCCGGCGGCGTGGCCACCCTGGACGACGTCAAAGCGCTCTATCCCTATGTGAAAAAGGGTCTTGAAGGCCTCATTTCCGGCCGGGCCATCTACGAGGGCACCCTCGATTTTCCGGCGGCCCTGGCCTATATCGCCCAAAAAGAGCAGGAGGACGCCTGATGCCAACCATTGAAGTCGGCGGGATGCACTGCCAGAACTGCGCCAATTCCGTAACCAAGGCTCTCTCGGCCCTGCCGGGGCTGTCCAACGTTTCCGTGGACCTGGGCAAGGGCCTCGTGTCCTTTGAGGGTGAGGCCCCAGCCGACGACATCAAGGCGGCCATCGACAAGATCGGCTTCGTTTCCGGAGCCATGAAATAGCGGCCTGCCCGCTGTGTCCTTTTGACGGCCGTCGCGACGTTCGCGGCGGCCGTTTGTTTTGGAGGGGTCATGGAAAGCAGGACGTTGACCGCAAGGGGAGGGCGACGGCTTGGGGCCGTGCTTGCGCTGGTCGTCATTTGCCTGATCGCCGCGGCGCGGGCGGGCAGGGCGGCCGACGAGACGGTGCGGTCGGTCGCGGTCTATGACGGCGACACGTGTCGGCTGGCCGATGGCCGCACCCTGCGCCTAGCCGGCGTGGACGCCCCGGAAACGGCCCACGACGGGCGGCCGGCCCAGTATTACGCGCAGCAGGCCAAGGCGGCCCTGGAAGGGTTGGTTCGGGGCGTCCCGTTGCGGTTTGTTGGAGTCGGGCCGGCCCAGGACCGGTTTGGGCGGCTTCTTGGCGATCTCGTCCTGCCGGACGGGCGCAGCGTGACGGAGACCCTGCTCTCCAGGGGATGCGTCTTCGTCTTCTGGCATAAGGACATGGAGCCGGCCGTTTTTAACCGGCTGCTTGCCCTCCAGCGCCGGGCCATAGCCGAGAGGCAGGGGTTTTGGCCGCGCCTGCTTTCGCTGCCCCCGCCGGCCGCGCCCTATGTCGGCAATGCCTCGTCGCATCGCTTTCATGCCCCCAGCTGCCCGGACGCGGCCCGGATAGGCCGGCGCAACCGGGTGGCCCTGCCGACCATTGGCGAGGCGTTGGACCAGGGCTATGCCCCGGCCAGGGATTGCACTCCCTGGCCCTGACGCCGAACAACCGACGGGAGTAGGCCGGCCTTGGCGCGCAAATGGCCTTGACGCGACGGCAATTTTAGACCATCCATTTTGGCGCGATAGACGCGTCCCGGCCACGGCGCGACGCTTCGGACGTTCGAAGCGCGCCCAGTCGCCGGGCGGCACCATCATCCTAATTGGAGGCATCATGCTGTTTCCGAGTCTGGCGCACGCCATGGGCGCCGCGCCCGGCGGCGACGCCGCGGGGGGCAACCCCATCACCGCTTTCTTGCCGCTTATCCTCATGTTCGCCATCTTCTACTTCTTGCTCATCCGCCCCCAGCAGAAGAAGGCCAAGCAGCACCGGGAATACCTGGCCGGCCTCAAGCGCGGCGACTATGTCCTGACCGGCGGCGGCATCTACGGCCGCATCATGGAAGTCCACGGCGACAAGATCACCATCGAGATCGCCAAGGACCTCAACATCGAGATCAACCGCAACTTCGTCTCCGGCCCCGGCGAAACCGGCGCTCCGGCCGCCAAGGCCGAGCCCAAGGCCAAAGACAAGTCCAAGGATTAGGGATATTCCACTTCGGGCCGCACAGGCCCGAAGCGACGACGAAGGGCTGCCCTGGCAGTCCCTTCGTTTTGTCGTTTGACTCCCAAGCGCAAGCCTCCCAAGGAGAGCCTCGCCCATGACTGGAAATCTGCGTTGGCGACTGGCCGTGATCAGTCTCGTGGCCTTTCTGGGCCTCATCTACATGCTGCCCTCCCTGGGGTCGGTGAAGCAGAGCTTTCTGGGCAAATTCCTGCCCGATGACGTCATCAGCCTCGGCCTCGACCTCAAGGGCGGCATCCACCTGACCCTTGGCGTCGACGTGGACAAGGCCCTGGCCAATTCCCTGGCCCAGATGGGCCGCGACGTCCGCGACCAGGTCAAGGACGAGGGCATCGTCATCCAGCGGCCTGGCACCACCCCGGACGGCAAGCGCTTGGAGTTCGTCCTGGCCACGCCCGACAAGCGCGACGCCCTGAACAAGTTCCTGTCCAGCCACTTTTCCGTGCTTCATGTCGACGGCGTCGAATCCGCGGCGGACAACAAGCTCCTCTACAAGCTGTCGTTCACCCAGCGCTACAAGGACGACCAGGCCCGCATGACCGTGGACCAGGCCGTCAAGACCATCCGCAACCGCATCGACGAATTCGGCGTGGCCGAGCCCGACATCCGCAAGCAGGCCGACAACCGCATTCAGATCCAGTTGCCGGGCCTGCAGGACCCCGAACGGGCCATCAAGCTCATCGGCAAGACCGCCCACCTGGAATTCAAGGTCGTGGACGACACCGTGGACATGGAAAAAGCCCAGAAGGGCATCCTGCCCCCGGGCGACGAACTGTCCGTGCTGCGCCACCGCAACCCTGACGGCTCCTACCTGGAGCGTCCCATCGCGCTGAAGGCCGACGCCGTCATGACCGGCGAGAGCATCGCCGACGCCCGGGCCAACTTCGACCCCAACAACCAGGCCTACGTGGCCCTGACCTTCACTCCGAGCGGGGCGCGCCAGTTCGAGCGGGTCACCGCCGACAACGTCAAGAAGCAGCTGGCCATCGTTCTCGACGGCAAGGTGTATTCCGCCCCCACCATCCAGGAAAAGATCGGCGGCGGCCGGGCCAGCATCACCGGCCGGTTCTCCACCGAGGAAGCCCGCGATCTGGCCATCGTCCTGCGCGCCGGCGCGCTGCCCGCTCCGGTCACCATCCTGGAGCAGCGCACGGTCGGTCCTTCCTTGGGTCAGGAATCCATCGAAAAGGGCGTCCATTCGGCCGTCATCGGCGGCCTGATCGTCGTCGCCTTCATGATCGTCTACTACGGCGTGGCCGGAGCCGTGGCCGACGCGGCCCTGCTGTTCAACCTCATGCTCATCGTGGCCGGTCTGGCCGGTTTCGGGGCCACCCTGACCCTGCCCGGCATCGCCGGCATCATCCTGACCATCGGCATGGCCGTTGACGCCAACGTCATCATCTTCGAGCGCATCCGCGAGGAGCTGCGCCGTGGGCTCACCGCCCGCTCGGCCGTGGATGTCGGCTACAGCCGAGCCACGCTCACCATCCTTGACGCCAACGTCACCACCGTCATCGCCGCCATCGTGCTCTACCAGTTCGGCACCGGCCCCATTCGCGGCTTTGCCGTGACCCTGATTCTCGGCATCGTGGCTTCCATGTTCACGGCCATCTTCTTCACCCGGTTCCTTTTTGACCTGTGGCTGTCCAAGCGGCCGGCCGACGCAGGTCTGCGTATCTAAGAACAAGGATTTCGCCGAGAGTGTTCTCAGACGGCCCCCGCAAGGGGGCCGTCGTCGTTTCGGCGTTTGACCGGCGGGCCAAGGGGCCGTAGAGTGCCGGCCACCGTGAGTAGCGAGGTCCCTGTGTCCCAACGCCTGTGCGTCGTTTTGGCTCTTTTGGGGCTGCTGGCGCTGTGTCCGCCGGCCGCGTCCGTTATGGCCGGCGGCGACAAGCCGTTCACTATCGAGGCCATGCTGCGTCTGGCTTCGGTCGACGATGTCCGCGTGGCCGCCGACGGCAAGCGCGTCGCCTTTGTCGTGACCCGGATGTCCGACCATGACGGCGAACCCGTCTCGCGTATTTACCTGTCGGACCTGGCCCGGGAGGGCGGCAAGGCGGTCACCCCGGCCGCCGTCTCCTGCGACCATCCCCGTTTTTCTCCGGACGGCAAATGGCTGGCCTATCTGTGCCAGGACGAAAACGCCTCCGACGTCCATCTGCTCCACATTGCCACCGGCCAAGCGCGCCGTTTGAGCGACAGTCGGGCCGACATTCTGGATCTGGCTTTTTCCCCGGACGGCAAAAAGCTGGCCGTCACCGCCACGACCAGTCCCAAGGCCGGGCCAAACCGTCCCGAGGGCTGCGACGGCGACGTCGAGGTGCTCGACAGCCCCGGCGGACTGGCCGGGCTCTTTCTGCTGTCCGTGTCCCAGCCCGGAGGCATGCGCCAGCTTGTCGCCGACCGGGACGTGGGCGGGTTTAGCTTTTCCCCGGACGGCCGCCGCATCGTGTTTGAAACCGCCAACCCCCACGCCCCGCCCCGGGGACGCGCCCATAATGGCGCAACCGGCGGCCCCGCCCCGGTGGACGCCGGCCATGCCGACATCGCCGTGGTCGATCTCGACAAGGGTGGCGTCAAGCTCGTGGCCGCCTCTGATGCCTCGGAGAACATGCCGACCATCTCGCCCGACGGCCGCTTGCTGGCCTATGTGGCCACGGCCGCGCCCGGATTTTATTACAATGCCGGCCGGGTCATGGTCGTGCCCCTGGCCGGCGGCGAGGCGCGCCCCCTGGCCCCGACGCCCGACGCCCGGCCGGAACTCCTGGGTTGGGCCGAGAACGGCCAGAGCCTTATCGTGCGGGAGGCCGACGGCCTGGGGGCCGCGCTCTATGCCCTGCCTCTGGATGGCCAGCCGCCGACGCGCTTCGACGACGGCCGGCGCATTCCGCTCCAGGCCAGTCTGTCCCCTGGTTCCCATCATCTGGGGCTGGTGCTCACCGATTGGGACCTGCCGCCCGAAGCGTTTGTGACCTCGGCCGAGCGCTATGAGCCCAAGGCCGTGTCCGCCGTCAACCGGGAATTTGCCGCTTACCAGACGGTCAAGCCCGAGACCGTGCAGTGGAAATCCGCTGACGGGACCATTATCGAGGGGCTGTACACCCCGCCGGCCGTGCCCATGGCCGGGCCG
This sequence comes from Solidesulfovibrio magneticus str. Maddingley MBC34, assembly GCA_000307955.1. Classification (GTDB taxonomy): domain Bacteria; phylum Desulfobacterota; class Desulfovibrionia; order Desulfovibrionales; family Desulfovibrionaceae; genus Solidesulfovibrio; species Solidesulfovibrio magneticus_A. Next base: position 10,703 of record ALAO01000044.1, read on the forward strand.
CCGCCGCTTCTGGTCGAACTCCATGGCGGCCCGGCCCAGGCTGCCCAGCGCCTTTATCCCGGCCTGCTCAACAGCTACCCCCTGGCGGTTTTTTCCGCGCGCGGCTATGCCCTGTTCCAGCCCAACGTCCGGGGCTCCGACGGCTACGGCCCGGCCTTTCGCCGGGCCATTGTCAATGATTGGGGCGGCGTCGATTTCGCCGACCTGATGTCCGGCCTCGACGCGCTCATCGCCAAGGGTCAGGCCGATCCCAAGCGCCTTGGCGTCATGGGCTGGAGCTACGGCGGCTACCTCGCCGCCTGGGCCATCGGCCACACCGACCGGTTCAAGGCCGCCTCCATCGGCGGCGGCATCACCGATCTGGTCAGCCAGTGCGGCAGCATGGATTTGCCCGATTTCATGCCGCTCTACATGGGCGGCGAAGCCTACGAACGCTTCGACTTCCTGTTCGACCGCTCACCGCTCAAATACGCCGCCGCCATCCAGACGCCGACGCTGTTTCAGCACGGCGTGGCCGACGAGCGCGTTCCCTTCACCCAGGCCCTGGAACTCTACACCGCCCTGTCCCGTCGCGGCGTGGTCACCAAGCTCGCCGCCTATCCGCGAAGCGGCCACGACATCACCGAAACGAGCCTGCTGCGCGATCTCATGGTCCGCAACCTCGACTGGTTCACACGTTTCGTGCCGGCCACGGCGGCCCAACCCCGGCCGGCCATGGCCAAGGCCGATCCCTCCTGAGCCTCGGGCCGTCTTTTCTCCCGGCCCCAATCGTGGCAGGAAGAGGCATGGAATCGTCCGCCGCCTGCCGCCTTGCCGCCGGATCGCGCCAGATGGCGTCTTGGCTGCTGCCATCCTGGCCTCGCCATCGCGCCCTGATTGCCGCTGGCCTGGCTTTTGGACGCTTGGCGTGCTGGCTTTTGGGGCTGGCGACCGTCCTGGCCCTGGCCGGTCCGACGTCCGCCCTGGCCGACGCGGACCGGTTCGAGGTGTCACTTATTGGCCGGACCTTGGGCTACCGCGATCTGCGTGAGCCGACGTCCTTTACGCCCTCGGCCGCCTTCGTGCCGCAGCAGGGCGGCTGGGTCCGCAACTGGACCGAGCAGCGGGGCTACGTCGAGGCCGTTTACCGCCTCCTTGAGACGCGACAGGTCGTCCTGGCCCTTGGCGGCCAGGTTGGGGCGTCAGTGGGACGGTTCGAGGCCAAGAACGTGGCCCAGGGCGTGTACGAAGCCTGGGAAACCCGGCCGGCCTTTCTCTGGGGGCCATGCGCCCGGCTCATCCTGCGCCGCCAGCCCGGAGAAGGAATCTTTGCCCGGTTCGACTATGCCTTCTTTTCGGCCGCCGCCCCGGAAACCCGGGAGGAGGGGGCCAATCGCTCCGGAGGGGGCACGCCACCCTCGGCCCGGGACGCGTTTTTTTCCTGGACCAGCCATGAGGCCACGGCCCGGCTCGGCTACGACTTCGGTCCGGTGGAAGCCGCCGCCGGAGCCTCGCTTGTCGCCTTTCGCCTGGACAAGCGCCTGACCCACCACGCCGATCCCACCGGGGCCACGGGCAATGCCCTGGCCGCCATCCTGGCGCTTAACGCCCTGCCCAGCCGTTACGGCTACGAACCGCGTTCCCTCGTTGTCCCTTTCCTCTCCCTGGCCGTGCGCCCGGCCGCCGGGCTGGCCCTGGAAGGCAGCATCCGTCCCACCGATCAGCCTGACGTCGCCCTGCGTCTGACCGTGTCCTTTTAAAAACGTTCGCGGAAAGGATGGCTTTTCAATTTTTATTCACTTTTACGTGTTACGATCTTGAAATTAGTTGCATGAAAGTGTATCAAGGCGGGGTTTCGTATTCCACATTAGGCATTTATTTGCTAAGGAGACCCAGACATGCGCACATCCCGATTTTTTCTCGTCTCGGCCCTTGCCCCGGCCTTGGCCGCTGCCGCCCTGGCTCTCGCCGCCGCCCCGGCCCTGGCCCACTTCGGCATGATCATTCCGTCCCAGGACACGGTGGCCGACAAGGCCAAGGCCAAGGTGGAACTGGCTGTTTCCTTTTCCCATCCCATGGAAGGCAACGGCATGGACATGGCCAAGCCCAAGGCTTTCGGCGTGGTGGACAACGGGCAGAAGACCGATCTGCTGCCGGCGCTCAAGCCGGCCAAGGTCATGGACCATGCCGCCTGGACCGCCGAGTACACCTTCAAAAAGCCGGGGGTGGGAACCTTTTTCCTCGTGCCCGAACCCTATTTCGAGCCGGCAGAGGACAAGTTCATTGAGCACCTGACCAAGGTGACGGTGCCGGCTTTCGGCGAGGAAGAGGGCTGGGACGCGCCCGTCGGGCTGGCCGCCGAGATCGTGCCGCTGACCCGTCCCTTCGGCAACTATGTGGGCAATGTCTTCACGGGCAAGTTGCTCGTTGACGGCAAACCGGCCGCCAACGTGCCGGTGGAAGTGGAATTCTACAACAAGGACAAGGCCTACGAGGCCCCCAACGAATACATGACCGCCCAGGTGGTCAAGACCGACGCCAATGGCGTCTTCAGCTACGCCGTGCCTTTCGCCGGCTGGTGGGGCTTTGCCGCCCTGGTCGACGCGCCCGAGACCATCCAGAAGGACGGAGCGGCCAAAAAAGTCGAGCGTGGGGCGGTTTTGTGGGCCAAGTTCGTTGAACCCAAGCGCAAGAAGAAGTAAAACGGCGCGCTTGCCCGGGGACGAAGTCGTTTCGTCCCCGGCCGCTGCCTAACCGGACAAGGACGCCATGCATATTTCCGAAGGGGTGCTTTCCGGGCCGGTGCTGGCCGGCGGCTGGGCCTTGTCCGCCGTCGGCGTGGGGCTTGGCCTGAAGCGCCTGGACTACGACCGGCTCATGACCGTGGCCATCCTGTCGGCCGCGTTTTTCGTGGGATCGCTCATCCATGTGCCCATCGGACCGGTGAGCGCCCACCTCATTTTAAACGGCCTGCTCGGAGCCATCCTCGGGCCGGCCGCTTTCCCGGCCATTGCCGTGGCCTTGCTGCTCCAGGCCGTACTCTTTCAGTACGGCGGGCTGATCGTCCTTGGGGCCAATGTCTTCGACATGGCTGGGCCGGCCGTGGCTTGCGCCTTTGCCTTTGGGCCGCTTTTGCGCCGCGCCGGCAAGGCTCGGGCCGTTGGCGCGTTTTGTTGCGGATTTTTCGCCGTGTTGTTGGCGGCGCTGCTCACGGCCTGCGCCCTGGCCCTGTCCGGCGAAGGTTTTGTGGCCACGGCCAAGGCCATTGTGGTGGCCCATGTGCCCATCATGCTGGTGGAAGGGGCCGTCACGGCCATGGCGGTGGGCTTTCTGGCCAAGGTCCGGCCGGAACTGCTGGTCCACGCCCCGACCCGCTAACGCTCTGGGAGCTTTTGTGAAAAATCTTATCCTGAATCGCATGAAGCCCGTTGCCGCGTCCCTGGCCTTTCTGGCTGTCCTGGCCGCGCCGGCCTTGGCCCATCGGGTCAACGTCTTTGCCTACGTTGAAGGCAATGACGTTGTCGTGGAATGCAGCTACAGCCGCTCCGAGCGGGTGCGTTTCGGCGAGGTCGAAGTCCTTGACGCCGCGACTGGCGCGGCGCTCCTGGCCGGCAAGACCGACGAGAAGGGCGAGTTCCGCTTCCCCGTGCCCCCGGCCGTGCGCGCGGCCAAGGCCGACCTGCGCATTGTTCTCAAGGCCGGAGAGGGCCATCAGAACGCCACCGAGGTCAAGGCGGCCGAATACCTGTCCACCGCCCCGGATGCCGCTGCCGCGACGACGGCAGCACCGATTGCGTCCGCTCCCCCGAGCCCGCCGGTCGCGCCTGTCGCCGCTGCCGGACCGGTTGCCGCCGCGTCGGCTCCGGTCCAGACAGTAAGCCAGACAGGCGGGCAGGGTGGGGCCGCTCCTGCCCTTGACGCCGCCGCCCTGGAACGCATTGTGGAAGCGGCGGTGGAGAAAAAGATCGCGCCGCTTCGGGCCATCCTTGTTGCCGAAAAGGAAAAGGGCCCGGGACTGACCGAAATCGTCGGCGGCCTGGGCTGGCTTGTGGGACTGGCCGGCATCGCCGCCTATTTCGCGGCCAAGGGCAAAAAGCCCCGCTCATGATCGACGAACTGCTCGCCCGGGGCGCGTCGCCCATCCATGCCCTGGATGCCCGCTGCCGGCTGACCGCCTGCCTGCTCCTGTCCCTGCCGGCCGCCATGGCCCAGGGGCTGGCCGCGCCGCTGGGCATCCTTGGCCTCGGGCTTTTGCTGACGCTCCTTTCCCGGCCCCCCCTTGGGGTCGTGCTGCGCCGTACGGCGGCGGTCAACGTCTTTGTCGCCTTCCTGTGGCTCTTCGTGCCGGCCGCAACGCCGGGCGAGCCGGTCTGGACATTTCACGGTCTGACCGTCACCCGGGAGGGCCTCGATCTCGCCTTGCTGACCACGGTCAAAGCCAACGCCGTTTTTTTCTGCGTGCTCTCGCTCCTGGCCACCATCCCGGCCCCGGCCTTGGGCCGGGCCATGACGGCCCTTGGCGTACCGGCCAAGTTCTCCTTCCTCTTCGTCTTCACCTACCGCTACCTGCATGTCATCGCCGAGGAGTACGGCCGACTGGTCGTCGCCGCCCGGCTGCGCGGCTTTGCCCCGGCGACGAATGCCCGGACCTACCGCACCTACGCGGCCCTTTTGGCCATGGTGCTGGTGCGCGCCTACGACCGCTCCCAGCGGGTCTATCAGGCCATGCTGCTGCGCGGTTTCCACGGCAGGTTTCCAAGCCTCGACCGATTCCGCGCCGGCTGGCCGGATAAGGTCTTTCTCTGTCTCATGGCGCTTGCGGCGGCTCTGGCGGCCTACGGCGACTGGATTTCAAGGAGCGGACATGCCTGAGCCGTTGCTCGCACTGGAAAAGATCACTTTCGCCTATCCCGCCGCCGCCGACCCGGTGCTGGACGCCCTGGATTTCACGTTCTCCCCGGGGCAGCGCATCGGCCTTTTTGGCCCCAACGGCTCGGGCAAGACAACCTTGCTCCACGTCATGATGGGCCTGGCCCGGCCCCAAAGCGGCGTCGTGCGCTACAAGGGCCGCGAAGCTCAAGCCGAGCGTGATTTTCGTGAAGTGCGCCTGGGGATCGGCATGTTGCTGCAAAACGCCGACGACCAGATCATCTATCCCACCGTCCTGGACGACGTGGCCTTCGGGCCGCTGAACCGGGGCCTGGCCCCGGACGCCGCCCGGGAGCTGGCCGAGCGAACCCTGTCGCTGCTTGGCCTGGACGGCTTTGCCGACCGTCTGGCCCACAGGCTCTCCGGCGGCGAGAAAAAGCTCGTGTCCCTGGCCGGGGTCCTGGCCATGGAACCCGAGGCGCTGCTCCTCGACGAACCCACCGGCGGCCTTGATCCCGAAACCCGGGAGCGGTTGGTGGCCATTCTCGGCCAACTGGCCAAACCCATGATCATCATCTCCCACGACTGGGATTTCCTGGCCCACGTCACCGACACCTACTATTCCATCGAGCACGGTCGGCTCGTGCACGATCCCGACTTCGTGCTCCACCGCCACGTCCACGGCCACCCCCTGGGGGACCGGCATCACCATCATCATTAGAAAGGGAGTGAAGAGAAAGAAGGGAAGATGCCTCCGGCGGCCGGGGGGCT
>ALAO01000045.1 GCA_000307955.1 Solidesulfovibrio magneticus str. Maddingley MBC34
GCGGCCGGGGGCCTGAGGCCCCCGGACCCCCCAATGGGGGGATAACAGGGGATTGGTGACGCGTCGACATACGGCGCTTTGGGGCAGCGGGGCTGCGCCAAAGGGCCAACGACAGGGAGGAGGAAGCCATGCTTTTGTGTACGCGTTTGCTGGCCATTGCCGCCTTTGTCTGCTGTCTGACCGGACAGGCCCAGGCCTACGGGCTTTTCACCTGCGTGGACGCCGCCGGCCGCGAGGTCTGCGTCATCGACACCGGACAGGCCGCCGACTTCTCGCCGTCCCAGTGGTGCAACCAGTCCTGCCCCGCCTGCCAGGGGCGCTGCGATGCGGCCCGCTACTACCCCAGCCAATCCGGCCACTGGCAAAAAGGCTGGCAGGTCGCCCCGGGCATTGACGGCAACAACATCATGACGCCCGGAGCCAGCCCCCAGCAGGACGCCCAACGGATATTGAACGAAGGTCTGGTCGCTCCGGCCGCTCCCGAAACCCTGCCGCCGTCTAGTTATTCCGGCTCTTGACGGGCCGGCCGGATTGGGGCACACATAACGCCATGAACGCTCGTCAGACCGCCCTGCGCACCGTTTCCTTCGGACCGTATTATTATTACGGCCTTCGCGCTCGCGGCTTGGCGGGTGGCGCGGCCGATTAAAGGCCGCTCCCGAAAACACCGCCGACAAGGGCCGCGGGCAGATTGCCCGGCGGCCCTTTTTTCATGAGCCGACCGGGGCCGGGACCCAGGCGAAAACCGCCAAGGAGATCGACCATGACCATCGGCAAATCCATCCGTCTGGAACGCATCGTCAACCGCGACACCGGCCGCACCATCATCGTGCCGCTCGATCACGGCGTCTCCGTCGGCCCCATCGAGGGCATCGCCGACATGCGCGACGCCGTCACCAACATCGTGGCCGGCGGAGCCAACGCCGTGCTCATGCACAAGGGTGTTGTGCGCTGCGGCCACCGGGCGCGCGGCCGCGACGTGGGCCTTATCATCCACCTCTCGGCCAGCACCAGCCTGTCGCCCTTCCCCAACGCCAAGACCCTGGTGTGCACTGTGGAAGAAGCCATGCGCCTGGGCGCCGACGCCGTGTCGGTCCACGTCAATCTCGGCGACGCCGCCGAAGCCAAGATGCTCGACGACATGGGCCGGGTCACCGAGGCGGCCGTGTCCTGGGGCATCCCGGTCCTGGCCATGATGTACGCGCGCGGCCCCAAGATTTCCAACGAGTTCGATGCCGACGTGGTCGCCCACTGCGCCCGGGTCGGCAACGAGCTTGGCGCGGATATCGTCAAGGTGCCCTACACCGGCGACCCGGACAGCTTCGCCAAGGTTGTCGGCGGCTGCTGCGTGCCGGTGGTCATTGCCGGCGGCCCCAAGACCGACTCCACGCGCGGCTTCTTGACCATGATCGCCGACAGCCTGGCCGCCGGCGGCGCGGGCATGTCGGTTGGCCGCAACATTTTCCAGGCCCCGGACCCGGCCGAGCTGCTGCGGGCCGTCACGGCCATCGTGCATGAAGGGAAAAGTGTGGACGAGGCCATGGAGATGCTGGCCCAGGGATGACGCTAGCGGGATATTTCCCGTCCTGGCGACGCCCGGGGAAACAGCCGTTTCCCCGGGCGTCCCGCGATTAGACCAGCACCGACAGCGCCGTGTCGTAGCGATAGATCGTCTGGCTGGGATACTCTCCGGCAATGACCGCTGCATTGCGGTCCCCTTCGCGGGCGTTGGCCGCGAAATGGTCGTTTATGGCGATGGCCGTCAGCGCCAGCTTGTGCCGCTTGGCGAAATGGCCGTAGACGATGGCGTCGGACAGGCACCCCAGACGGTTGGGGACGACGAGGATCGTCTCCAGCCCGAGCTCCAGGGCGAAATGGTGGTTGTAGCGCCGCTGCCCCAGGGGCACGGCCAGACCGCCGGCGCTTTCCACCAGCAGCGCGTCGCAGCCCTCGGCCGCCGCCTCGATGCGGGCCACGCACTCGGCAAAGGGAAAGGGATCGAACACGAAACACGGCGAGGCCGGCTCGGCCGCCGTGTAGAGCGTGAGCGCGTCGCCCGCCCCAAGCCCGGCCTGCCCGGCCACCCTGGCCGCGTCGTCGTCTTCGGGATAGCCCGTGGCCACGGGCTTGACGTAGCGCACCCGCTGGCCCTGACGCACAAGTTCCTTGGCGAAAAGGGCCGAAAACACCGTCTTGCCGATGCCGGTTCCGGTTCCGGTGATGAAATAGCGCTTCATCCGAGCACCGCCTCGACCGCATCAAGCGCGATGTCGGTCAGTCTGTCGATTTCTTCCAGCGTGATCACATAGGGCGGCATGAAATAGATCATGTCGCCGAGGTTTCGCAACCACGCGCCGCGCTTGATGGCTTCGCGGTAGATGCGAAATCCCGTGCGGTCGCGTTCGTCGAAGGGCCGGCCGGCGGCCGGATCGGCGGCCAGGGACACGGCCGTGATCCAGCCCGTGGAGCGGATGTCGGACACGTGCTTGTGCCCGGCGAACCGCTGCCGCACGGCGGCTTGCAGGTGGGCGATCTTGGGCCGGTTGGCGGCGATGACGTCGTCTTGTTCGAAAATGCGCAGGGTCTCGCAGGCGGCGGCGCAGGCCAGCGGATTGCCGGTGTAGCTGTGGCTGTGCAAAAACGCCTTGTCGTCGTGGTAGTCGTGGTAGAAGGCGTCGAACACGGCATCGCCGGTGAGCACCACCGACAGCGGCAGCGTGCCGCTGGTGATGCCCTTGGACAGGCATAGGAAATCCGGGGTTATCCCGGCCTGCTCGCAAGCGAACATGGTTCCCGTGCGCCCGAAACCCACGGCGATCTCGTCGGCGATGAGATGACAGCCGGCGGCGGCCGTCGCCTGGCGCAGCTTGGCCAGATAGGCCGGCGGGTGCATCCTAAAGCTCCCGGCGCACTGCACCAGCGGTTCAATGATGACGCCGGACAGTTCGTCCGCGTGCGCCTTGATGGCCGCCTCCATGCCGCCGAAGCACTCGGCGGCGCAGCTCGCCCGCTCAAGCCCCAACGGGCAGGCGTGGCATTCCGGGCCGGCCACTTCGATCTGCGGCACGACCAGCGGCGCAAACGGCGCGGCGTAGAGCCGGTCGCCGCATACGCCAAGGGCCCCGGCCGTCTCGCCGTGGTAGCCGTTGGACAGATAAATGAATTTACACTTCTCGGGACGGCCGAGGTTGCGCCAGGAGGCGTGGCTCATCTTGAGCGCCGCTTCCACGGCGCAGGAGCCGTTGTCGGCGAAAAAGACGCGCGTGAGCCCCTGGGGGACCACGGCCAGCAGCCGCTCGGCCAGTTCCTCGGCCGGGGCGTGGGTGCAGCCGGCGAAAATCACGTGTTCCAGACGCGTGAGCTGCTCGGTGACGGCCTTGGCGATGCGCGGGTTGGCGTGGCCAAAGAGGTTGACCCACCACGAGGAAATGGCGTCGATATAGGACTTTCCCTCACGGTCGTAGAGGTAAATTCCTTGACCCCGGTCGATAAAGACGGGAGGATGCTTCTCGTGGTCCTTCATCTGGGTGCATGGGTGCCAGATCCGCATGGCCGCCTTCCCGGAAACGTGAGACATGAGCACATCCTTTTTCGGCAAATACATCGTGCCCGAAGCGGCGAAACTCCGCAATTCGGACAGCTACCGGACCATTCCGCCCGTGGACGACGGCGCGGCCCGGGAGGTTGTCTACTCCGGCGCGAAGCTACTTAACCTCGCCTCCAACAACTACCTCGGCCTGTCCCACCAGCCGGACCTCATCGAGGCGTCCATAAAGGCCGTCACGCGCCACGGCTGTTCGTCCGGGGCCTCGCGGCTGATTACCGGCAACTTCGCCCTGGCCGAAACCCTGGAAGCGGAACTGGCCACCTTCAAATATCAGGAAGCGGCCCTGGTCACCGGCAGCGGCTACGCCGCCAACCTGGCCGTGTTCACGTCCCTGGCCGACCGGCATACGGTGGTTTTTTCCGATCGCTTAAACCATGCCAGCATCATCGACGGCATCCTGCTCTCCGGGGCGCGGCTGGTGCGCTACAAGCACCTGGACATGGAACATCTCTCCCGCCTGCTCGACCGCGAAGCCCTGGCCGAGAAAAAGATCATCGTCACGGACACGGTCTTCAGCATGGACGGCGACGTGGCCCCCTTAGCGCGATTGGTCGAGCTTGGCAAAGCCCACGGAGCCCTTGTCGTGGTGGACGAGGCCCACGCCATGGGCGTGCTCGGCCGAGGGCGCGGGCTGGTGGCGGCCTTGGGGTTGTCCGACGACGTGGACGTCCAGGTGGGCACCATGAGCAAGGCGTTGGGATCGCTCGGAGGCTACGTGACCGGCCGGGTGGAGACCATCGAACTTTTGCGCAACAAGGGGCGTTCGTTTATTTTTTCCACGGCCCTGCCACCGGCCGTGCTGGCCGCCGGCCTGGCCGCCCTGCGCCACGTCAAGGCCAACCCCGGCCTTGGGGCGCGGCTCATGCGCATCTCCCGGCAGATTCGCGACCACCTGGACAGCCTGGGCTTTGACACCATGGGTTCGACCACCCAGATCATTCCGGTTTTTTGCGGCAAGAACCGTGTCGCGCTCCATGCCCAGGCCCTGCTTCGGGCCGAGGGGCTGCTCGTGGCCGCCGTGCGGCCGCCGACCGTGCCCCAGGGCACGGCCCGGCTGCGGCTGTCGCTGCGGGCCGACCTCACCGACGACGACCTCAAACACATCCGCCTCGGGTTTTCCAGGCTTCGGGTTTCCTTTTTCCCATGACGCAAACGGTTTTCTGCTCCGGCTTTGCCGGTCCCGAGGCGCTTTTTCCGGGCCTTTCGGGCCGGACACGTTTTGTCGCGCCGTTTCTGGACGGCGACGAGGCCCTGGTGGTCCGGCGGCTTATGGAAGGCGGCGAAGTCCTGGCCGGCTGGTCCACGGGCGCGCACATCATCCTCAAACACGCCGCGGCCCTTTTCCCGCGTTACGGACGCGTGGCGCTCATCGCGCCGTTTCTGCGCTTCGCCGACTGCTATCCAGCCCGGGCTGTGCGGGCCATGGCCGCCGGCATGAAGGCCGATCCGGCCGGGACCATCGCCGCCTTCTGGCAAAACTGCGCCGTGGACGCGCCGCCGGCCTACGATCCGGCCTGGACCGGGGCGCTGGCGGCGGGTCTGGACTATCTGCTGACCTCCGAAGCGGCCGTGCCTGACGTCGCGGCCAATCATGTGACCGTCGTCTCCGGCGCGGCCGACCGCATCGTTCGGGCCTCGGCCGTGGGGAAAGTCCTGGCCGCCCTGCCCGGGGCAGCCCACAGCGTCCATCCCGGCGGCCACTGGCCGCGTCCGCAGCTCCTGGAAGGGTGGCTTTGGCCATGAGCAGCCGCGACATCCGCCGCCGTTTCGACCGGGCCGGGGCCGGCTACGAGGGCGTGGCCGTGGTCCAGGCCCGGGTGGCCGAGGAACTCGCCCGTCGCTGCCCCGAGGGTCTGTCCGGCCGGGTGCTGGAGATCGGGGCCGGCAGTGGCCTGCTCACCCGCCTGCTCGCCCCGCGCCTTTTTGCCGCCGGCTCGTCGGACAGCCTCTATGTGGCCCTGGACCTCTCGCCCGGGATGCTGGCCCATGCCGCCATGCCGCCCGGCGTGGTCCGGCTGGCGGCCAATGGCGAAGAGGCTCCGCTAGTGCCTGGGAGCTTTGATTTCCTGGCCTCGGCCTCGGCCATGCACTGGTACGCCGATCCGGCCGGGTCGCTGGCGGCCAATTTGCGGCTGCTGCGGCCGGGCGGCCGCTTCGCCTTGGCCTTTTATCTTGAGGGAACGTTGTCCGAGCTGGACGAAGCCTCCCGGGCCACGGGCTTCGGCTCGGTCTACCCCATGCGGCCGGAGAGTTGGTGGCGCGAAACGCTTGCCGCCACGCCGGGGATCGTCTGGGAGATGGCAACGGCGCGCCACACGGTGGTCCACGCCGACGTTCGGGAGATGCTTAAAAGCCTGCAAGGGGCCGGGGTCACCCACACGCCGTCAAAACGCGTGGGCAGCCCCAGAAAGTATCGGGAATTTATTCGATATTATGAAAATAAATTTACACATGGAAAAATTTACAGCACATACATAGTTGTATATATTAGAGGGGAAATTATGAATCTAAAGACCAAAGAAATCCCGCCTTACAAAGCTCCTGAGCGCGTTTCAATCGAAGAAAGACTCCCTGACTTATCTCATCCCCAATTTCTCTTTAATATTCCACCCATCGAACGTCTCTTCAATCCAAATCTACTACATCCTAGAATCCTAGTTCTCGCCAAAGAACTAAACGATCAAGTCAGCATACTACAGCAAACATTCGTTGCCAAACAAAAACCGATCGACGCGAATACCAATCCTGAAATTTACGGAGCATTAATTTTAAAACACCAAGCATCCATAGAAATATCAATATACCTTATGAAACAAATCATCAATTCAATTATCCAAGCCCTTTACTTTAAAAACACCCCCCGGCCTTTCGAGAAGACCACCAAAGTAGAATTCAGTGGAATTGAAGATATTTTTAAAAACAAAAAGAAGGACAAACCCTTTGTAAAAAACATCCTAAGACTCACGGAAAACGAAAAAAAACTTCTTGAAGCAATTAACGATATAAATAACAGCTACAAACACTGCATACTGACCTCAGAATCAATGGACCAAGTCGACGCCAGCGAGCCAGAAGTTAACGCATTTTATATACCATTCAACGACATCTCGAGAGAGATACCCATCTACAAAGAAAGATTCAATGAAATATGGACAGGCTTTCTATTGTTCTTCAAAGACAAATACAGCCTGATAACCAAGTAAAAATCGTTACAGAAGCGTCCCACGCTTTAAAAGCCGCCAGGCATACAGCACCACCAGCCCGAACATGCCGATGCCCAGGCCCTGGGCGAGCAGCCCCTTCACACTCGTCACCGCCGCCGGATCGGTGCGTATCCAGACCACGACCGTGGAAAAGAGATTGAGGGCAAAGGCCAGGGCCAGCACGTTGACGGCCTGCTTGCGCAGCGAAAAGAGCAGGGACACGCCAACCAGCGTCAGCCCGGCGTTGACGTAGCCGATGACCCGGTCCATGACCGAGAACTTGGCCAGATAGGCCTGCTGCTCCGGGGCCATGTCCACGCCGCCGGCGGCCACGAAAAACATGGCCACGATGACCTGGACGCTGCTGATCAGATAAAAAAGAAAGATGATCCAGACGAGCACCGGTCGTTTGCGCCCGGACGCCGTCTCCTTGACTGTGTTTTCCGTCTCGGCCATGTCCGCCTCCTCGTTGGCGGCAATGTACGCAACCTCCTGACCGGCCGTCAAATCCTCCCGGCCGCGCCCGGCACGCGCCGCCCGGACGCGCGCCCGTCTCGACAAAACCGTCGCTTGGCTTTACAGCTTTATCGTTTGCCGACACAGGGAGGAGGCATGGCCAAGATTCTCGTCATCGACGACGACACGCACATCCGCGAAGTCTGCAAGCTGGTCATCGAGGGCATGGGCCACGAGGTGACCGCCATGCCCAACCTGGCCAAGGGCCTCGACGCCCTGGACCGCGAATTTTACGACGTCCTGTATCTCGACGTCGACCTGCCCGACGGCAACGGGCTCATCGCCATCCCCAAGATCACCGAGCGCGAACGCGCCCCGGAAGTCATCATCTTCACCGGCGCGAGCTACCCCAACGGCGCGGAACTGGCCATAAAAAACGGGGCCTGGGACTACATCGAAAAGCCGGCCACGGCCGAGTCCATGACCCTGCCGCTGATTCGCGCCCTGCAGTACCGCAAGGAAAAATTCGCCCACCGCCCGCCCACCGTGGCGCTCAAGCGCGAGGGCATCATCGGCGGCAGCCCGCGCGTGGCGAGTTGCCTCGACCTCGTGGCCCAGGCCGCCAACTCCGACGCCAACACGCTCATTACCGGCGAGACCGGCACCGGCAAGGAACTGTTTGCCCGGGCCATCCACGACAACAGCGAGCGGGCCGAAGGGCCGTTTGTGGTGGTGGACTGCTCCAGCCTCACTGAAACGCTTATTGAATCCGTGCTCTTCGGCCATGCCAAGGGGGCCTTTACCGGGGCGGAGAAAAAGCAGGAGGGGCTCATCAAGCAGGCCGACAAAGGGACGCTGTTTCTGGACGAAGTGGGCGAGCTGCCCTTTTCCCAGCAAAAAGCTTTCCTGCGCGTGCTTCAGGAACGCCGCTTCCGGCCGGTTGGGGCCAAGGAAGAGGAGACCAGCGATTTCCGGCTGGTGGCCGCCACCAACAAGGACCTCGAAGCCCTGGTCGCGGCCGGCGAATTCCGCAACGACTTGCTGTTTCGCCTGCGCACCATGCACATCAACATTCCGGCCCTGCGGCTTCGCGGCGAGGACATCCGAGGCCTGGCCATCCACTACATGAACGCCTTTTGCACGAAGTACAAAGTGCCGCTCAAGGGCTTTTCCCCGGAGTTCCTGGACAGCCTGGAAGAATACGACTGGCCGGGCAACGTGCGCGAACTGGTCAACCTCATGGAAAACATCATCGTGCGCGCCCAGTACGAGCCTACGCTCTATCCCAAGCATCTACCGCCGGAAATCCGCATCCGCATTATGAGCGGACGGGTCAAGGACACCCCGGCCACGGTCCAGGACGTCGAGATGCTGCCCGTGGCCGAAGCCGGCGGAGCCACCCAGGAACTGGTGCTCACCCCCTTCGACGAATACAAAAAGGACGTGGAGCACCGCTACTTCAAGCTCCTCATGCAGACCGCCGGCGGCGACATCCACCGGGCCTGCGAACTGTCCGAGCTTGGCAAGCAGAGCCTGTACCGCTACCTGCGCATCCACGGCATTCCGACCCGGACCTAGGCTTGCGTCCAGGCCTGGGGCATTGAAGACCGTGTTTCATACAGCAGTCTTTCGCACACACTGCCGTTTTTGGGGAGACACGGCCCGTCGCGCCTGACGATTTGCCTCAAGGCCGCGACCGCGCCGCGACCGGAACAGGCGGGCCGCCTGCTTGCAAGCCGACCACCCCGCCGCGACCATGCCACAGGAGCCGCCATGACCGCCGTCTTCGCCTACGTCACCGCCCCGAGCGTCGAGGAAGCCGATCGCATCGGGGCCGCCCTGGTCGAGGAACGCCTGGCCGCCTGCGCCAATATTTTTCCCGGCATGCGTTCCGTCTACCGCTGGAAAGGAGCCATCGAGAAAGCCGACGAGACCGTGCTCGTGGCCAAGACCCGGCAGTCCCTGGCCCAGGCGCTCATCGCCCGGGTCAAGGAACTCCATTCCTATGAGGTCCCCTGCGTGGTCGTCTGGCCCATCACCGAAGGGCTGCCCGATTTCCTGCGCTGGATCGACGACGAAACCGCGCCTCAAACCGACTAACCCCGCATGAAGGAGACACGCCCCATGCGCATCCTCGTCTCGGGCTCCCTGGCCTATGACCGCATCATGAGCTTTCCGGGCAGCTTCGCCGACCACATCCTGCCCGACAAGATTCATATCTTAAACGTCTGCTTCCTGGTCGAAGGCCTGGAGGAGAAGTTCGGCGGCACGGCCGGCAACATCGCCTATTGCCTGCGCCTTTTGGGCGAAGCCCCGACCATCGTGGCCACCGCCGGCAAGGACTTCGCCGCCTACGAGGCCTGGCTGCGCCACTGCGGCATCGCCATCGACGGCATCCGCCGGGTCAACGCCGAGTTCACGGCCGGGGCCTACATCACCACGGACAAGTCCGACAACCAGATCACGGGCTTTAATCCCGGGGCCATGAAGCACCGGGCCGACTATCCCGTGGACGAGGCCGACCCGGCCGAGACCATCGCCATCGTCGCCCCGGGCAACCTCGAGGACATGCAGGACTTCCCCCGCCGCTACAAGGCCAAGGGCATCCCCTGCATGATCGATCCCGGCCAGAACATCCCGGCTTTTTCCGGCGACCAGCTAACCGAAATGCTCACCGGCGCGACCTACCTCATCTCCAACGACTACGAGCTGGAGCTCATCCAGAATTCCACCAAGCTGACTCAGGCCGAGATCGTGGAGCGCGCCGGCACCGTCATCACCACCCTGGGCGAGAAAGGCTCGGTAATCCGCAAGAAGGATTCGGAAATCGCCGTACCGCCCTGCCCCGTGGCCGACGTCAAGGACCCGACCGGGGCCGGAGACGCCTTCCGCGCCGGCTTCGTCAAGGGCCTGGCCCTGGGCAAGCCCCTCGACGTCGCCGCCCGCATGGGTTCGGTGTCGGCCGCCTATGCCGTGGAAAAGCACGGCACCCAGGAGCACGCCTTCACCTGGCAGGAGTTCGCCGACCGCTACGCCGCCGCCTTCGGCCCCCTGAAGTAGCCTCCCCAGCCACTACGCCGTCCCGCCGGGGGCGGCCGCCCGCCCCCGGCCGTAAGGAATTTCCGCCCATGCCCCGCATCGCTTCCGAAGACGACTTTCTGGCGCTGATGGACGCCCATTTCCCTCGACAAAGCGCCGGGGTGGAGTTGCCGCGCGGCGACGACGCCGCCGTGATCGCCGTGCCCCCGCGCCTGTGCGTCACCTCCGACCTCTTTGTCGAGGACGTGCATTTCCGGCGCTCGTATTTCACCCCGGCCGAGGTCGGGGCCAAGTCCCTGGCCGTCAACTGCAGCGACGTGGCCGCCATGGGCGCGACACCCACGGGCTTCGTGCTGGGGCTTGTGTGCCCCGACGACGCCGACCGCGACTATTGGGACGCGTTTTTTGCCGGCATGGCCGAGCTGGCCGCCAGCCACGACCTGCCCCTGGTCGGGGGCGATTTGTCGCGCGGCGACAAGATCGCCGTGTCCGTCACGGTCTGGGGCGCGCCCGGGCCGTCCGGGCGTTTTCTCACCCGGGCAACCGGCAATCCCGGCGACATCATCGTGGCCGTGGGCGACCTGGGGCTGGCCCGGGTGGGGCTGGCCGTGTTGGAAAAACACGGGCGCGCCGCCCTGGCCGACTGGCCGGCGGCCACCGCCGCCCACCTGGCCCCCGTGCCACGTCTGGCCGAGGGTTTGGCCCTGGCCGGGCTTCCCGGCGTCACCTCCTGCATGGACGTCTCCGACGGCCTGGCCCGGGATCTGCCGCGCCTTTTGCCCCCAGGGCACGGGGCCGACCTCTTTTTCCCGCCGGCCGGCCTGCATCCGGAAGTCACGGCCCACGCCGCCGGCCACGGCCGGCCGCCTGAAAAGGTCGCCTTTTTCGGCGGCGAGGACTACGCCCTGCTGGCCACCATCGCGCCGTCCGCCCTGGCCGCCCTGCGCGCCGTCGTACCCTCGGCTAAGCCCATCGGGGCGGTCGCGGCCAAGCCCGGCTACACGCTCAACGGCTCGCCCATAAACGAACGCGGCTTCGACCATTTCGGCTAACGCGACATGGGACAACTCCTTTTCGGCGCGGTCATCATCAGCTTCTCGGCCGTGTTCGTGAAGCTGGCCGGCGTGCCCTCGGCCGTCTCGGCTTTTTACCGCATGTTTTTCGGCGGCCTCACCCTGCTGGGTCTGCTGGGCGTCACCGGCAATCTGGCTGCGGCCAGACGCGCCCTGGCCTGGCCGGCCTTTGCCTGCGCCGTGTTTTTTAGCGCCGATTTGTTTTGCTGGCATCTGAGCATCAATTACATCGGCCCGGGCCTGGCCACCCTGGTCGGCAATTTCCAGGTGTTTCTCGTCACCGTCGTGGCCGCCGTCACGGCCCGGCGCGTGCCCAAGGCGGGCTTTCTGGCCGGCATGGCCGTGGCCGTGGCCGGACTGTACCTCGTGGTCGGCCGGGGTTTTGCCGGCCAGACCCCGGAATTCCGCCTGGGCGTGGGCTACGGCCTGGCCACGGCGCTCTTTTACGGGCTGTTCATTTTGACGCTCAAAAAGGCCGTCACCGACCAGGGCCGGGCCGGCCCCATGGCGGCCATGGCCGTGCTGTCCCTGGCCGGAGCCGCCCTGCTCGCTCCGGTGGCCGTCCTTGGCGGCGACTCCCTGGCCCTGCCCACGGCCACGAGCGTCTGGTCGCTTGTGGCCCTTGGCGTCATCGGCCAGGGCATCGGCTGGCTGGCCATCTCCCAGGGGCTGGCCGGAGCCCGGCCGGCCCTGGCCGGGCTGGTGCTCCTGCTCCAGCCCACCCTGTCCTATGTCTGGGACGTGCTCTTTTTCGGCAAACCCACCGGCCCGGTCGAACTGGCCGGCGTGGCCCTGGCCCTGGCCGGCATCTATGTCGGTTCCACCCAAAGGAGCTGAGGCCGCAGGATAAAGGAGGCTTCTGATGGACATGACCCTTCACGCCATCGGCGTGGTGCGTTCCGTACTGACCGACAAGGCCACCGCCCCGAAGTTCGAGACGGAAAACGCCCCGCCGGCCACGGTCGTCCTGGACCCGGCCTACGCCGAGGCGGCCAAGGATCTGGCCCCGGGCCAGGAGATCCTGCTGTTTACCTGGTTTCACCAGGCCGACCGCTCCTGCCAGGCCGTGCACCCTCGCGGCGACCGCTCCCGGCCCTTGACCGGCGTCTTTTCCACCCGTTCCCCGGACCGGCCCAACCCCATCGGGTTGCATCAGGTGCGCCTGACCGCCGTCGACGGCAATGTGCTGTCCATCGACGCCCTGGAGGCCCTGGACGGCACGCCCGTGGTCGACATCAAGCCCCTGGCCGACAGGGGCAAAGGCGCCTAGGGCCGCGTCCGTGAAAAGCGCCCAGGGCATTTCGTCGGCAACACATGGAAACCATGCGTTTTTCTTAAACAATACCATCGTATTTTTTAAGGGACACGACACGAGGCCGCCCCGCGCGTCGATCTCCGGCTTATTTGGCCCAAGGGCCTTGCAATTCCAGGCGCAAATGCCGTAGTTTCGCCCGCATAACTTTACGCCCGTTTTCACAAGGAGTCCGCTCATGCCGAAGAAAGAACCCATCCGGAAAGTCAACGCCGTCGTTTGCGCCTATTTCGTCCACACCGGCCACCTGACCAAGGAAGAGGCCAAGGAAATGTCGGGCCTGAGCGACGACGCTTTCGAGGAAGCCTACGCCAAGGCCGGCAACGTCTTCGCCAAGATCGGCTCCGAGCCGGACAACGGCGTCAACAAGCTGTTCAATCACCTGGCCCAAGAGGTCGACGAATACATGAAGCACATCAGCGGCTACGGCATCGCCTAAAGCCGCCGTCCCGAAGCGTCCACGCCTCGTCGCGCCCATCCCTCGCCGGCCGTTGCGGGACGGCTGACGGCGCAAGCGGGCCTGGCCAGGCAACCGGGCCGACGCCCCACGGCATCACCCGGCAGCCCAGCCTGGAGGCAAGGCCCATACGGCGCAACCGGGCCGCTTCACCTTTTCCCCGGCCACGATCCTGTCGCGGCCGGGGTTTGTTTTGTCCAACGTTCTGCAACGCTTTTCAATGACGGCATATTCCGTTACAGGCAGCCCTTATTCCTGCGTTTCAAGGAGTCCGCCATGCCGTCGTTGTCCTTTCTGCTGGGTTATCTCGTCTTTGGGGCCGCCGCCGGCATCATCGCCGGCTTGCTGGGCGTCGGCGGCGGCATTGTCGTTGTGCCGGCCCTGTACTTCTTTTTCACCGCCCAGGGCTTTCCCCACGAAATCGTCATGCAGATGGCGCTAGGGACGTCGCTGGCCTCCATCATCTTCACCTCGGTCTCCAGTTCCGTGGCCCACCATCGGCGCGGCGCGGTGGACTGGGCCGTGGTCAAATCCATCGCTCCCGGCATCCTCATCGGCACTTTCGCCGGGGCCTTCCTGGCGGCTAGGCTTTCCACGGGCTTTCTCAAAGGCTTTTTCGTGGCCTTTCTGTATTACGTCTCGACGCAGATGCTGCTCAACATCAAGCCCAAGGCCCATCGCCAGATTCCCGGCACGGGCGGCATGTTCGGCGCGGGTTCGGTCATAGGTCTGGTGTCGAGCCTGGTCGGCATAGGCGGGGGCACCATGTCGGTGCCCTTTCTCGTCTGGTGCAACATGGCCATGCACACGGCCGTGGGCACGGCCTCGGCCATCGGCTTTCCCATCGCCCTGGCCGGAACCCTCGGCTACGTCATAAACGGCCTCGGCGTGGCCAGCGTTCCCCCCTTGTCCCTGGGCTTCATCAACCTGCCGGCCCTGCTCGGCATCGTCTCCGTCAGCGTCCTGACGGCCCCTTACGGGGCAAAGCTCGCCCACAGTCTCCCCGTGGCTTCGCTCAAGCGCGTCTTCGCCCTCTTCCTCCTGGCCACGGCGACCAAAATGCTGTGGAGCATGTTCTAACCCTCCGGAAAACGCCATGTTGCAGCCTCTGCTCGGCCTTTGCGCCATCCTGCTCGTCGCCGGCCTTTTAAGCGAACGCCGGGGCCGCATCCCCTGGCGCATGTGCGCCGGCGGCCTGGCCCTGCAGTTCGCCCTGGCCGCGCTCATGCTCAAGGCCCCATTTTTGCGCGGCGTGTTCATGGCGCTTAATGCCGTGGTCGCGGCCATGGACGAAGCCACGCGCGCCGGCACGGCCTTCGTCTTCGGCTTCGTCGGCGGCGGCCCGGCCCCCTATGCCGTCACCGATCCGGGCTCGGCTTTCATCCTGGGGTTCCAGGCCCTGCCGCTGGTCATCGTCATCGCCGCCCTGGCCTCGCTGCTCTACTATTGGCGCGTCCTGCCCTATGTGGTGCGGGCCTTTTCGCTGATTCTCGAACGGGCCATGGGCATCGGCGGAGTGCTAGGCGTGGGGGCCGGAGGCTGCATCTTCCTCGGCATGATCGAAGCGCCGCTTTTAATCCGCCCCTACATGGAGCGCATCACCCGCAGCGAGCTGTTCGCCATGATGGCCACGGGCATGTCCTGCATCGCCGGCACCATGCTCATGCTCTACGCCACGGTTTTAAAAGACATCATCCCCGACGCGTTGGGGCATATCCTCACCGCCTCGGTCATCCACGCCCCGGCGGCCCTTCTCATCGCCGGCCTCATGCTGCCGGAAACCCAGGAGCCGACCCTTGGCCGGACGATTCCCCAGTCCCCGGCCTCGGGCAGCATGGACGCCGTGGTTTCGGGCACGGCTGACGGGCTCAAGCTTTTTTGGAGCATCATCGCCACGCTGCTGGTTTTCGTGGCCCTGGTGAAGCTGGCCAACATCCTGCTGGGCGCGCTTCCTAACGCGGCCGGCGCGCCGCTCACCCTGGAGCGGATGCTCGGCGTGGCCATGGCCCCGGCGGCCTGGCTCATCGGCGTGCCCTGGGCCGAGGCGTCCGCGGCCGGTTCGCTTTTGGGCACCAAAATCGTGCTCAATGAATTCATCGCCTTTATCGACATGGCCAAGCTGCCGGCGGGCACGCTTTCAGAGCATACCCGGCTCATCCTGACCTACGCCATGTGCAGCTTCGCCAATTGCGGTTCGGTGGGGATTTTGCTTGCCGGCATGACGGCGATCTGCCCGTCGCGCAAGGCCGAGATCACGGCCCTGGGCGGCCGGGCGCTTGTCGGCGGCGTGCTGGCCTCGCTGTCGACCGGCGCGGTGGTGGGGATTCTGGCGGGGTTTTAGCGTCACGCCCTGAATACACGATGGCGCATTTCCGGGAACAGACGGTCCGAGCTTCTTGCCCATGAAACGGAGGAAGCCCTTTTCGGGGACGCGACACGAGGCGTCGGCGGCCATTGGGCCGATCGGCCAACGGCGCTTTGGGGAAAGCCGGCAGGCTCGTGAGCAACGTCGCCGGAGCCGTTGGCTTCCGCGACAGTAGCGAACGCGGCAGCACTGCAGCCGTTTCGTTTGTCACTCACGAATGTATGGAAAATATTCCCGATCCAAGCCGAGCATATGATTTTGAATGACTTCGTAGACAAGAAACTGGAAGACTTCTCCAAAACAAAGAGCGCCGCCTTGGTGTTGTTGTAAAAGCAAAACCCCTTTCTCGACCAATCGCGCATGCTCGTCAGCATGCTCCTCAAGTTCAGGGAACCCAACCGCTTTAAGGATTTGTTCTTCATCGTGAAAATGACGAACAACTTCATCGAGCAACTTCCCGACCACTCTTGAAACTTCTTCCGGCGAGCCATCGGCAGATTCTGAATCGATAAGATCATTGGACAGTTGAAAAAGCGACAGGTGCTGCGCGTCAATCAGGGCGTTGTGGCAACAAAAGGATTCATCCCACACAAGCTTGACAAATCTGCGCTCAATGCTTCTGGGCGCGTCTTCCGCCCGAAAAACCACCTCGGCGCGCTCCACGCGATTGCGTCCATTGGACTTCGCGCAATAAAGGGATTTATCCGCCAGAACGATAATGTCTTCGACCCGCATTCCAGGAGAACATTTCACAGTCACAACACCGACGCTGACGGTGACGCAGTTGGCGGCCCTGGAGCCTTTGTGCGCAATGGCCTGGGCCAGGATGTCCCGACGAATGCCCTCCGCCACGGCAACGGCTGTCCTGGCATCCGTCTCCGGCAGAATGCAGGCGAATTCTTCGCCGCCGTAGCGCGCGGCCAGATCGGAGGGGCGCGCGGTGTGGCGGGCCAGCACGAGCGCCACCTGCCTCAGACATTCATCCCCGACGACATGGCCATAATTGTCGTTGAACAACTTAAAGTCATCGATATCCAAAAGCAGCAGCGACAGACTGCCTCCGGTCCGAACATGCCGTGCATGCTCCATGGCCAGCACTGCATCAAAGTGCCGCCGATTGGCGATCCCGGTCAAGCCGTCGGTAATGCTTAATTCTTCAAGCTTGAGGCGTGTTTCCGCCAATGCGGCTTCCGCCTGCTTTCGTTCCGTGACATCTTGTATAAACCCATGCCACAGGACGCCTCCAGCCGGGAGCTTCTCCGGACATGCCGTCCCCTCGCGCCAACGCAGGCCCTGTCGCGGCAACAACACCCGATACTGATCACCCCAGACGGTCTGGGCTTGCGCCGAGTCAAGCAGGTGTTGCTTGACGCGATGGACGTCTTCTGGATGTATTCTCGCAAACAGCGCTTCAACGTTGTCTTGTACGTTGTCCGACGTCACTTCAAACAGCTCGTTCACGCCTTCACTCACATAAGGCATACGCAACTCACCGTCGGCGCTCAAATAGAGCTGATATATGACGCCAGGTATTTGCGAAGACAGCTTTTGCAACAATTCATGGCTGTTCTTCAACTCCCTCGTACGCTCATGAACCTGTTTCTCTACAGACTCGTATGCAGCTCGCGCTTTTTTTTCAGCAAGACTCTGCAAGGCAATCTGATGCGCCAAGCCAGACAACAAATTCAATATTGCCGGTATCTTCTCTTCTGCAACAATAGGAACTTCGGAAATGGCCTTGAAATAATCATCCTTGTCAAACCCGAATTCTTCTTGCTGTCGCCGAAAGTAGTTCAAATCAGGCGGTTCAAGGAAAAACTGACCAATAAACAGGTTGGCCAAATGCTTCCCGGCTATGACTATCGGCGAAGCACAATCCGTAAGACCATTGTAACAGCGATAAATCGCATAAGGCTTGCCAGACAACATTTGTCTTGAAAGAATGACGTCACTCTCCAGACAACGGACGAGGGTCTGCTCGTTTTTTCTGTGAAATTCCGTGCAGACCCGCTGCCATTTTGACGACGCCAACACTCTGGCATCGAAATCTATGATCGCGACGGGAAGCCCGACAACCTCCAGGTAGTTCTGGAAGATTTCATTCATTTGACTAAAGTCAATCAACTCGTTCAACTCGTGAACAGAGAGCCTTTCAACCAGATCAAGATTCCATTCGGAGGCCAAGGGATCACGCATCTGCCCGATTCTCGGAAGTCGGCGAAACAGGATTGGGGCTGACGTTCCTTTATCCTCCACCATATGTCCTCCAACAACCTTTCATCCCAACAAAAAACAGCTCGTTAAACATGCAACCATGCCGCTTCAAGCACTCAACACAACACCGATCAAGCCAAGCCAACGCAGCGCCCCTAAATGAACGTCGTCGACCTGCGACCACTATTTACCCAACAACACCAACTGTCGCCAACAATATCACGGAGGCGACAGGCGAAACACCATATCACATTAGAATCATTCACAATAATTCATTACCGACATCAAACAACTATTTTTTGGACCAGCCAGCCGCCTCCTCAGACAAAAATACCCGAGATATAATGCAACTTCACTTCAACAAATTACATATTTACAGCACAATGCTACAATAACGACATTAAAAAGAGGCAATGGCAATCAACAGCCGAAGGGATAAGGTCAATATCCTTGCTCTCGTTTGTCTTCAAGATTCTCGATGCCTTCCTGTCCGCCCTGCTTTTCCGCTACATGCAGTCCAACCAGTCGGGCCATGAAGAAGACCAGATAAAACTGGCCGGAAATGCCTTCCAGGATGGCCAGGGTGCGGGCCACCGGGGAAATCGGAATCACGTCGCCGTAGCCGGTGGTGAGCAAGGTCACGTAGCTGAAAAACAGCAGCAGGCTGTCGCGGCGATGGGCGGACAAATCCCGGCCGTGGACCGTGAAGTCGAAGGCCAGGGGATCGAACTGCACGGCCAGGGAATACAGGATGAGCCACAAAGCGCCCATGAAAAGATAGACGCACAGCCCGCCGAGCACCGTGTCCAGATCCACCCGCCGTTGCCGCGACAGGTAATTGACCATCTCCACGGCCGTGGACAGGATGACCATGGCCCCAAGCAAGCTGACCGCCACATCCAGATACCAATCCGGGAAGCTGTATTTGAGGACCACCGCCGCGGAGCAAATCACCGCCAACAGGCTGTTGACTCGCCGCAACGGCGTATGCCTGACGGCCCCCAGGGCGGCCAGCAAAATGGCCAGGAACAGCAAATCCTGCAGGATCAGCGAAGCGGAACCGGCGACAAACGGCGAAGCCACGATTTGAAAGACCAGGGCAGCCAGCAACCAATGAAAGCGTTTGCCGGATCGCAGCAGCAAGGCGCCGATACGGGGGGTGACGGTGGACATGTAGCGCTCCTGCGTCGGCTGTCGTTTATCGCGGGCAGCCAAGCCTGGTTTTGTCCTGCATTCATGAAAACAACGAAAACCGCAACCGGCAAGCTTATCGGCCTCGGTCACGGACGCTGTCGGGGCCTTGCCCAGGACGCAAGGCGAGTGTCGCGTCCACGAAAAGCGCCTCTGGCGTTTCGTGGAAAACGGACTAGCGCTTCAATTGTTTAAAAAAATCTCTCGTCCGTTTTCTGGGCCGCGACGCTAGACCAGGGCCGCGCCGCTGAGCAGCATGACAAAGCGCTTGTAGAGGTCAAGATCGAAAGCGCCGGCCATCTCATGGCGCATGATGCGCAGGGCCTCGAAGGGCGTGACCGCGTCGGCGTAGCAGCGCCGGGAGGTCAGGGCGTCGTAGACGTCGGCCAGGGACACGGCCCGGGCATGGACCGGGATGGCCTCGCCGGAAAGCCCGGCCGGATAGCCCCGGCCGTCGAGTTTTTCGTGGTGCATGAGAATGCACTCCTGGGCCAGACGCGACAGCCCAAGGTTGCGGCAAAGCCGCGCCCCCAGGACCGGATGTTCGCGCACGATGTCGAACTCCTCCCGGGACAGCCGGCCCGGTTTGGTCAAAATGGCCGCGTCCACGCCTTCCTTGCCGGCATCATGGAGCAGCGCCCCAAGCCCGGCCTGGACAATGGTTCCCTGGGGCAGGCCCAGGGAACGCAGCAGATAGACCGTGTACACAAAGACGTGCACACCGTGGCTGTAGACATCGTAATCATGGGCCATCAGCGCCCCCATGCGGGCCAGGCCCGCCTCGGAGCACAGGAAGGCCACGCTGTCCCGGGCGTAGCCGACAAACAACCGGCCATGAACGTCGGAAACGGCTTGGGGCAGACGCTCGCGGATGAGGTCGCGCACGATGTCGCAGCAGTTGTGGTAGAAAACGGCGGCCTTTTCGGCGATGGGCAGATGCGTGCCCAAAAGCGCCCCGGGCAGATGGCGGCGCATGTAGTCCCGGTAGCGCTCGCGCTCGTCGCGGTGGATGTAGACCGTGCGCACGCCGTAATCGACGAGCATTTCGCGGCGAAGCCCGGTGACCGCCTCGCCGACCCTGGCAAACAAAGTATGATTGTCGCCATGGCGCAAAAAGACCTGGAAATCCCCCGGCGCATGGGGGAAAAGATGGCCCACGGGAATGGGCTGGTACTCGCCGTCCGGATCGCCGTAAGACGGCTGGGGCGCAAACGGCGACATCATGGGTTTGACTTTGTTACAATTGCAGCGTCAAACGCCGCGCCCTGATCAGGCCTGGCCCAAACCGAGACAAGCATTCTTTTGGAATAACGAGCTTTTTGAAACATCAGCCGTATTTCCTGGCGTTGGGGTCCACTTTGCTCCCCAGGCCTAGCAAATCCCGGACCCAAAACGGAGGAAATGCCATGTGCGGACGATTCGCCTTGGCCGTGCCGCGACGGCTCGTGGCCGAGGCCATGGGCGTGCCGGACCTGCCCGATGTCCCGCCCCGACCGGAAATCTATCCTTCCCAGCTCATCGAAGCCGTGTTCACGGCCCGGGAATCGGGCCGGCGCATGGCCGGGCTTTTTCGGTGGGGATTCGTGCCGGTTTTCCTGGCCGACTCGGCCAGGTCCCGGCCCATGATCAACGCCCGCAGCGAGACGGCCCTGACCTTGCCGTCGTTTCGCGCCGCCGCCCGCTACCGTCGCTGCCTGGTCCCGGCCAGCGGCTATTTCGAATGGCGCGGCGACGCCGGAGGACGCAAGACCCGATTTTTCCTGAGCATCCCGGGCCGGCCGGTGCTGGCCCTGGGAGCGATCTACGAGAGGGCCGTCACCGCCGCCGGCGAGGTCAAGGACACCGTGGCCATCCTCACCCGGCCGGCCGTCGGCGCGGCCGCCTCGGTCCACGACCGCATGCCGCTTATTGTCCCTCCCCCGGCCATGGCCGACTGGCTCGACCCGGCCCGTTCAGCCCCAGCCGACGTCGCCCCCCTGCTCGCCCTGGAGCCGCCGCCAGGGCTCGTGGCCAGCGCCGGCCCGGGCCAGCCCACCCAACTCGTCTTGTAAAAAAGACGCGCCCCGTCGGCCCCTCTGGACAAAGGGGACAAACAGGGCTCGGTCCAGGGAAGCGGTTGTCAGGAATCGGTCGCCGTGTGGACTTCGAAAGGCGCGGTAAAGTGAAAAACGCTGCCCCGGCCCGGTTCGCTCTCCACGGCAAGGACGCCGCCCATGGCGGCGGCCAGCTTGCCGGCGATGGCCAGTCCCAGCCCCGCGCCGCCGTGGCGCCTGGTCTTGCTGCCGTCCACCTGGCGAAACGGTTCGAAGATGGATGCGATCTGATCGGGAGCCAGGCCGATGCCGGCGTCATGCACGGCCAGACTCACCAAGGCCGTGGCCTTGCCGTCCCGGGACGCGGCCAGGGAAGGCTGGGCCTCGACCACGATTTCGATGTCGCCGGCGTCGGTGAATTTGACCGCGTTGCTGACCAGGGCGGCCAGGATCTGGCGCAAACCGCCGCCGTCGCCGACCACGAGCGCCGGCACGGAGGACTCCGCCCGCCAAGACAAATGCAGGCCCTTTTGCATGGCCGCGCCGGCAAAGGAAGCGGCCACGCCCTCGATCAGGTTGACCAGGGAAAACGCCGAGCGCCGGCTGACCACGTCCCCGGCGTCGAGCCGGGCGAAATCCAGGACGTTTTCCAGCAGCGCGGCCAGGGAGCGCCCGGATTCCTTGAGGGTTTCGAGCATCTCGCGTTGCTGAGGATCAGTCAGCTCGGCCGACAGCACCTCGGCCATGCCCAGGATGCCGTTTAAGGGCGTGCGGATCTCGTGGGACATGTTGTCCATGAATTCGCGCTTGAGCCGGTCGGCGGCCAGGGTCGCCTCCTCGGCCAGCCGGCGTTCGGTGACGTCTTCCATGAGCCAGATGGAGCCGTCCTGGGGTCGGGCGGCGTCCAGGACTTGGCCGATGATGCGGCACCAGAATTCCGTGCCGTCGTGGCGTCGCATGACGCGCACCGCATCCACCCGCTTCCCCGCCCCCAGCGCCGGATAGTATTCCCGGCCAAAGGCCTCGTAAGCCTCGGCGTCGGGATAAAAAGCCGCAGTCGGCAACCCGATGGCCTGTCCCGGCTCCAAGGCGTAAAGCTGATGGAAGCGGGGATTGGCCCGACGCACGATACGGTCCGAGACAAAGGCGATGCCGATGGGGCTGTTTTCGAAGATGCAATTGAGGCTTCGGTGGGACTCTTCCAGGGCTTTTTCGGCCTTGAGCCGTTCGGCGGCCTGGCGGCGCAACTCGTCGTTGGTCCGGCGCAATTCCTCTTCCCGGTCGACGACGTCACGTTCCAGCACGGCCACGGCGCGACGGGTTTGGTCTTCGGCGGTCTTGATGGCGGTGATGTTGCGGGCGACGCAAAAAATGCCTTCCACCGCGCCGTCCAAGCCCAGAACCGGGGATTTGAGCACTTGGAGCCAGACCGAGCGGTCGCCGCGCTCGACAACATATTCAAACGTCTGGGAGCGTCGGGTGGACAGCACGGCCAAATCGGCCTGGCGATGCCGCCTGGCGCTGGGCCGAGGAAAGGCGTCATCGTCAGTTCGACCCAGTATATCCGAGGCGTCGATGCCGAAAAGCTCGCAAAACGAACGATTGACGTATCGATAGACCAGCCCGGAATCTTTGTAGAAAAAAAGGTCCGGAGAAGTATCGGCCATGGCCCCGAAAAGCGCCGGATCAGCCCGGGCGGCGACAGGATCCCACATTGCTCCAATCTATACGATCTTGGTTTGAAAAGCCAGAGTGAACAGCACTTTTCCCAGGGGTTTTCCAGGTCTGCACGACCGAGCGCCATTGCCGGGCCAGCCAAAATGTGCTTATCTCCGCCTCACAGCGCGCGGCCCCGTCATGGCCGCCAGGGAGAATGCATGCGTATATCCGCCGCCGCGGCGTTTCTGGCTCTGTCGCTTTGTTTGTGCGCCCCTGCCGCCTTTGGGCAGCAACCGCCCACCCCCGCCGCCGGGGACAATCCGGCCTCAGCTCCGGCCAAGCCCGCGCCGGCTCCGGCTTCGTCGGCCCGTTCCGACGCGGCTGAAGCCCGCTACCGGAGCTGGGTGGAAACAGAACACGCCAAGGACGCCGCCGTGTTCGCCAAGGAAAAGACCAAGATCGAGGACAAGTACAAGGGGTACGTGCGCCCCAAGCGCGACAAAAAGGACGCCAAGGGCGAGCCGGCCGCGCTGCCGGCCAAGCCCTGATCCGCGCCCCGCGAAGGCGATGATGTTCGGAAACGCGCCCGTCCTGGGCGCGTTTTTCTTTTGTGGAGCTGCTGTGCCGGGTTTAGGCCCCGCTTAGCCCCGGCACAGCGCCTCGGCCATGACTCCGGCCACTTCACCCAGTTCCCCGCACACCGGTATCCCGGCCCGGATCAGGCAAGCCAGCTTGGCCGCCACGCCGCCAGGCCGCTCCAAAAGCGCCCCGGCATGGCCCAAGGTCCGGCCCGGCGGCGCGCTCACGCCGGCCACGAAGGCGGCCACCGGCTTGGGATACTTCGTGGCCGCCACGTATTCGGCCAGCTCCTCCTCGGCCGTGCCCCCCACTTCGCCGATGACCATCACCGCCCGCACCCGGGCGTCGTCGCGCACCATCTCGCACAGCTCCACGAAGCCCGCCCCGCCGAACGGATCGCCGCCCATGCCGGCGGCCACGGCCTGGCCGATACCGGCCACCGACAGCCGCGAGGCCACCTCGTAGGTCAGGGTGCCGCTGCGGGAAAAAATCGCCACCGGGCCGGGCGTGAAGGGTTCGGTGGGCATGATGCCGGCCGAAAACCACTGTCCCGGCAGGATGAGTCCGGGCGTGTTGGGGCCGATCAACGTCGTTTGCCGCCCGGCCAGGGCGGCGCGCACGGCCAGCATGTCGCGCTGGGGGATGCCGTCGGTGATGCACACGATGCGCGAAACGCCCGCCGCCGCCGCTTCCTCGATGGCGTCGGCCGCGCCGGCGGCCGGCACGAAGATGACGGAAAGCGCGATGTCGTGGCGGGCCATCGCCTCGGCCACGGTGTCGTAGACCGGCAGCCCGTCCACTTCGCCGCCGCCCCGAAACGGCGTCACCCCGGCCACCACCGGCGTGCCGTAGGCCCGCATCCGCCGAGCATGGGCCCGGCCGGCTCGGCCGGTCAGCCCTTGCACCAGCACCCCGCTGTCCGGGCCAAGGTCCAGCAGGCTTGGCAACAGGGGCCGCTTGGCGCAGGCCTGGCCGCGAGGCCGCGCCGACGCGTCCCCTGGCCTGGGCGCCGGGCAGACGCCGGCCAGGGCGTCCACCGGCCGCCGCTCGCCCGGGGCCACGGCCTCGGCCAGCATGACCACGGCCTGGTCCATGTCCTCGGCCACCCGCACCCGGTTCCCGGGCATGGCCCGCAACCGTTCCATGCCGGCCTTGGCCGCGTTGCCGGCGAATCGCACCACCACCGGCCGCCCGTCATCCCCGTCCAGAGCGCAGGCCATGGCCTCGGCCACGTCGGCGCAGGACAGGATGCCGCCGTACATGTTGACGCAGCAGGCTTCCACGGCCGGATCGGCGAAAAGGAGATCAAAGGCGGCGCGCAGGCGGACGGCGTCGGCCGTGCCGCCGAAATCGAGGAAATTGGCCGCCGGCAGTCCGGCCGCTTCCAGGGCGTCCATGGTGGCCATGGCCAGGCCCGCGCCGTTGGCCACCAGCCCCACCCGGCCGGGCAGGCTGACGAAGGACAGCCGGTGCTCGACGGCCCGGCCCTCGGCCGGGGTGGCGAAACGGGCGTCGCGGTAGCGGGCCAAGGCCGGACGCAAGGCGGCCACGTTGTCGTCGATGGTGATCTTGGCGTCCAGGGCCACGAAACGCTCCCCGGCGCAGTAGGCCAGGGGATTGATCTCGGCCAGGAGCAGCCCGTTGTCGGCCACGGCCCCGAAAAGCCGGGACAGCAGGGTTTCGAAGGGCGCGAAGGCTTCGGCTGGCAGCCGCAAATGGAAAAAGGCCGCCCGGGCCGCGAAGGCCGGACAGACAAGACTTGGCGGCACGTCGATAACAAGCAGCGCCTGCGTGCCGGCCAGGGCTTCCACGTCCACCCCGCCCTCCCGCCCCACGGTCAGGCAAAAGCCCTTGCGCCCCCGCGAAACGCCCAGGGACAGGTAGAAGGCGCGCTCAAAGGGCACGGCCGCCTCCAGGCGCAAAAAAGGCGGCCTGACGCCGCCAAAGGTTCTGGAAAAAAGGGTTCGGGCCGTCTCGGGAAGCGCCGAGGCGTCGGCCACGGGCAAGACGCCCCCGGCCTTGCCCCGGCCGCCGCCGAGCACCTGGGCTTTGAGGAAATACGGTCCGGGAAAGGGCGGCGTGGCCGCCCCGGCGTCGTCCGGTTCCAGGGCGACGCCGGGGGGCACGGCAATGGCGGCTTCGGCCAGCAGTTCCTTGCCGGCGTGTTCGGTCAGCAGCATGGCCCAGGCTCCTTTCGGGTTGGCGGGGCGAGGTTTGGCGATGTTCCTTCTTGCCCGCTTTCGCGCCAAAACGCCAGCCCTAGGCGCGCAAAGGCGGCTAGTCCTCGGTCATGATCTCGGTCAAATCCATGCGCGCGGCGTAAACCTCGTCGCCGCCGTCCGGGTCCGGCAGGGCGATGGGTTCGCCCAGGCGCTTTTTCGCCTCCTGGTAACCGAGATTGAGGGCCTTGATGTTGGCCTCGCGAATCTTCTCCGGCAGCGACTCCTTGAGGCTTTTGCGCATGGCCTCGATGCGGGCGAACGGCAGCAGATAGGCCACCGCGCCAAGGGCCACCACGTTGGTGGCCTGGGGCACGCCCACTTTTTCCCGGGCCAGGCGCGTGAACGGCAGGGCCAGGGCCACGCTGGACGGGCTTTGGCGCACGAGATCAGCGTCGATAAGCAGCGCTCCGCGCGGCTTCAAATACGAATAATAGCTGGCTGCGGCCTCCTGGGACAGGGCCACAAGCAAGTCGAGGTATTCGGTCTTGGGGTAGCTGATGGGTTCGGAGCTGACCACGAGATCGGCCCGGCTGGCGCCGCCCCGGGCCTCGGGGCCGTAGCTCTGGGTCTGGGTGACGTAGTAGCCGTGGCCGATGGCCAGGGCCTGGCCGAGCAGCTTGCCCATGGTCAGGATGCCCTGGCCGCCCAGGCCCGACAGCCGGATCTCGTAGCGGGCCAAGGTCTGTCCGTTCCCGTTGCCGTTGCCGTTTCCATTGCCGTTGGCCGCCTTGGCCGTGGCCGCCTTGGCGGGCTTGGCCAGGGTCTTGTCCTTGGGCGCGCCGGTCATGCCGCACCTCCCTTCTTGGCGGCCAGGGCCTGCCGCATGTTCGCCCAGCGCGTCTCCAGGCCGGCCACGTCGCGGCGCACGAACGTCCCGATGGGGAGCTTGCCCGTGCGGTCCTCAAGCTTTTCGTAGCGCTCCACCGGCAGGCAGGAAGCCTTGAGCCATTTGAACATTTCCACGGCGCTTTTGAAGCCGTTGCCTCGGCCGTACTGGGTGAAGCACGGGGTGAGCGCCTCCACGAGGTTGAACCCCGGGCGCGAGATGGCCTCGGCCAACAGGGCGTCGAGTTCCTTGACGTGGTAGACCGTGCCCCGGGACACGCCGGCCGCGCCGGCCGCCCTGGTCAACTCCACGATGTCGAAGGCGCTTTCCAGCTGCCCCTGGGGGCAGGTGTGGGAATAGGCCCCTTCGGGGGTGGTGGAGGAGCACTGGCCGCCGGTCATGCCGTAGATGAAGTTGTTGAGCACAAGCGCCGTGACGCCGATGTTGCGCCGGGCGGCGTGGATGAGATGGTTGCCGCCGATGGAAAAGGCGTCACCGTCGCCCATGACCGCGATGACGGTGAGCTTGGGGTTGGCCATCTTGATGCCGGTGGCCACGGTGAGCGCCCGGCCGTGGGTGGTGTGGACGGTGTTGAAGTCGACGTAGGCGGCGATGCGGCCCGAGCAGCCGATGCCGGCCA
The DNA here is from genome assembly GCA_000307955.1 of Solidesulfovibrio magneticus str. Maddingley MBC34. Classification (GTDB taxonomy): domain Bacteria; phylum Desulfobacterota; class Desulfovibrionia; order Desulfovibrionales; family Desulfovibrionaceae; genus Solidesulfovibrio; species Solidesulfovibrio magneticus_A. The sequence continues at coordinate 26,877 of ALAO01000045.1, forward strand.
CGATGACCACGTCGTCCTTGGGCAGGCCCAGGGCGTGGACGCTTCGCACCAGCGATCCGAGCACGATGCCGTGGCCGCAACCCGGACAGAAGACCAGCGGGAACTTCTTGTTGTGCCGCAGGTACTGATGGATGAGTTGGGTTATTTCAGCCATGTCACGCGATCTCCTTGAGGATCTGGGAGGGCGTAATGATCTGCCCGTCGATGCGGTTGATCGTGCGCACGGTGGTGTAGCCTTCGTTGACCCGTTTGACCTCCCGGGAGAGCTGGCCCATGTTGAGCTCGGGCACCACCGCCAGCCGGCAGTTGCGCAGCAGCGGCTCCACATGGCGGCGCGGGAAGGGGTACAGGGTCTTGAGCACCAAAAGCCCGGCCCGCACCCCGGCCTCGCGGGCCTGCTTGACGGCCAGCCTGGCCGAGCGGGCCACGCAGCCGTAGGCGATGACCACCACCTCGGCGTCGGCCGTCTCGACATGCTCCACGATCTGGATGTCCTCGAAGAAACGGTCGATCTTGCGGAACTGGCGTTCGGTGAGCGCGCGCACCTCTTCGGGGCGGCTGGTCGGGAAGCCCAGCGGATCGTGGGTCAGGCCGGTGACGTGGAAGCGGTAGCCCGAGCCGATGGGCGGCATGGGCGGCACGCCGCGCATGGTCTCCTCGTAGGGCTTGTACCATTCGGGCGGCATGGTCGGGGTCAGGCGCGAGAAGACCTCGAAGTCGCCGGGTTCGGGCAGCTCGATCTTCTCCCGAGTGTGGGCGGTGATCTCATCGAGCAGCAGGATGACCGGGCTGCGGTATTTTTCGGCGAAATTAAACGCGGTGACGGTCATCTCCACGCACTCGGGCACGTCCGCGGCCGACAACACGATGATGGGGTGGTCGCCATGCGCTCCCCAGCGGGCCTGCTGGACGTCGCCCTGGCCGGGGCTTGTGGGCAGGCCGGTGCTGGCCCCACCGCGCATGACGTTGACGAGCACCAGCGGCGTCTCGGTCATGGCGGCGTAGCCGATCTGCTCCTGCATGAGGGAAAAGCCCGGGCCGGAGGTGGCGGTCATGGCCTTGCGCCCGGCCAGAGACGCGCCGATGACCGCGCCCATGGAGGCGATTTCGTCCTCCATCTGGATGAAGGCCCCGTCGGGCACATGGGGCAGGCGCTTGGCCATGCATTCCATGATTTCCGTGGACGGCGTGATGGGGTAGCCGGCGTAGAAGGTGCACCCGGCGGCGAGCGCTCCTTCCACCACGGCCTCGTTGCCAAGGAGAAAGGCTTCGCGGCGTTTCTTGCGGGGGGCGGTCACGGCTTGACCTCCTTGGCGGCGGGTTGTTCGGCCGGGTCTGGCGCCGTTTCCGGCGGACACGGCGTCTGGTCGGTTTCGCCAGGGATGACCAGGACGGCGAAATCCGGGCAATGCGGCTCGCAAAAACCGCAGTTGACGCAGGCTTCCTCGTTTACGACACGGGCCTTGCCGTCCTGGCCCACGGCAAAGACTTTTTTGGGGCAAAACGCGGCGCATATGCCGCAGCCCTTGCACCAGTCCGGATAGACAACGACACGATTGCGTCCCATGTTCGACTCGCTTTTGCGGTGGCCGGTTACGCGGTGAAAAAGTGTCGGAATCATTGACGCGAATGACGAAAATTGGCAACCGTCCAAGGGGATTATTTTTTTGCTCGACGAAATTGAAAAATTTTCATAGGGCGGTAAAACTTTTTCGGGAGGTCGACGTTATGGTTTCAAAAGGCCGTTCGAGTTGGCTGCGGGCGATTCTCGCCCTGTGCTGCGTTCTGGCCGCAACCCTGGGTGGCGTATCCGCCGCCTGGGCCAAGGGAGGCAATCCTGTGGTCAAATTGACGACCAACAAAGGCGATATCGTCATCGAGCTGGACAAGGAAAAGGCCCCGGCCACCACGGCCAATTTCCTGAACTACGTGAAAAAGGGCCACTACGACGGCCTGATCTTTCACCGGGTGATCAACGGCTTCATGGTCCAGGGCGGCGGCATGGACAAGAACATGAAGGAAAAGGGCACCGACGCCCCGATCCAGAACGAAGCCGACAATGGGCTGAAGAACAAGGTCTACACCGTGGCCATGGCCCGCACCGGCGATCCGCATTCGGCCACGGCTCAGTTCTTCATCAACGTGGCCGACAATGGCTTCCTGGACCACACCGGCAAGAACCCCCAGGGTTGGGGCTACGCCGTTTTCGGCAAGGTCACCTCGGGCCAGGAAGTGGTGGACGCCATCAAGGCCGTGCCGACCATGACCAAGGGCTTCCACGAGAACGTGCCGGTCGTCCCGGTGGTGATCGAGAAGGCCGAGGTGGTGAGCGAGTAACGCTCCGCTGCCCCAGAGCATTGAAAGCCGCTCCGGACGCCGGGGCGGCTTTTTTTTGCGAAATTTTCGGCCCGTCTGGACCAGGGTCGCCGCCTGCTTTCCGTCGGATGCCACAACTTACGGACAACGAATTGCCATAACCGGCCTTTCCTCCCCTATTGAAGATTGTTCGACCTTCCAAACTGCAAAAAAATGGGGTGGGAGGCAAAAACTTGTTGACGGTCCCGGGGTCTTTCCGTAGATACCTCCTTCTCGGCGCGCCCGTAGCTCAGCTGGATAGAGTGCCGGACTACGAATCCGTAGGTCGCAGGTTCGAATCCTGCCGGGCGCACCAAATCTTTCAAGGGGTTAAGCAGAAATGCTTAACCCCTTCTTCATTTCGAAGTGGTTTTCTCCCCACTCTCTCCCCACTATTCTGATTACATGGCGTGAATCCTCGTGAAAATTGCCGAGGTCCGCAGTACGTCGAGGCCCACCACCCCTCGGCACAAAATCGTGTTCAGCCCGCCCGATCTCACGGC
>ALAO01000046.1 GCA_000307955.1 Solidesulfovibrio magneticus str. Maddingley MBC34
GACCCAGTCGGCCGTGGCCATGCTGTCCCAGGCCAACTCCCTGCCCAAGATGGCCATGCAGCTCATCAGCGGCTAATCCTGACGACAGGTAGGCGTATCATGAAGACAAGGACCAGGGAGGCGTGGATCGCGGGAGTGCGATCCCTCCCTGGTCCGAGGTCGAAGCCTCGGGCAGGATGACGGAATTTTGACGAGAGCGCGGCAGGACGAAAACGCCGGCGCGTTCAGGACGTCGGCCCAGGAAGGGGGCGACGAGCATTATCGGATTACAGGGCATTGACGCGGCAGGTTCCAAGGGGAGCCGGCCTCATTTTCAGACCAGGGCATTCGTGCAGCATTCTTGATAAACGGCTGGGCCGTTTGCCGGGCCTGGGCGAATCCCCTCGCAGATCTTGGAAATACGCCCGTCTTGCCAAGGGCGCGCCTATCCCTCGGGCAGTTGCCCCAGGGCGGTCAGGGCCAGTCGGGCGGCTTGCTGCTCGGCTTTTTTCACGCTTTTTTCCACGGCCAGGATCTCCCGGCCGCACGGGAGCGTCAGGCGCACCTCGAAGCGCTTGTCGTGCTCCGGGCCGGCGCTGCCAAGCAGGGCGTAGACCGGCCGGGCCTTGTGGGTGCGCTGGGTGAATTCCTGGAGCCGACTTTTAAAATCCTTCGTTTTCGGCGCGGCCGGACGCTCGGGCCACTGGCCGTCGAAGGTCCGCGACACGAAGGTCCGGGCCGCGGCGTAGCCGCCGTCAAGAAAGATTGCTCCCACCACCGCCTCGAAGACGTCGCTTAAAAGCGACGGCCGCGACCGGCCGCCCTGGTTCTCCTCGCCGCGCCCCAGCCGCACATGGCCGGCCAGCCCCAGGCGCAAGGCCATGGCCGCCAGGCTCGATTCGTTGACGAGCTGGGAACGCAGCAACGTCAGCTCGCCTTCCGGGGCCTCGGGGAACAGGGAAAAAAGTTCCTCCGACACGCTCAGCTCCAACACCGCGTCGCCGAGAAATTCCAGCCGTTCGTTATGCCCGGTCCCTTCGCCGCGTTCGTTGGCGTAGGAGCTGTGGGTCAGCGCCGTGGCCAAAAGGGCCGGAGAGGCGAACTCGTGGCCCAGGTCCAGGGGCTGAAGCGACGAACTTTCGGCCAAGGCGGCGTCGGGCGGCGGGGATGCGGGCATGGGGACTCCCTGGGATGGCTTTGGCGCGGCCCCCTTTTCGGCGAGGGGCGGCCTCGAGGCGGGACCTTAGCCTTTCCCCGCGACGATTCCAACCCGCCCGCGAAGCCAGGTCAGCGACCAGAGCGCCGGCCGCAAGCCGTTGCCGTGTCGGCGTCCGCTGTGGCCGCGCCGACGCCGCCCGGCGTCTTTTTGCGCCGCCCGGCCGCAACAGGCTTGATTATCCTGGCCGGGGAAGGCATTTTGGCCGGACAACGCCGCCGCGCCACCTGGCCGGCGACGGCAACGCGGCTCGGGCGAAGCCGCAGGAGGGCGGGCATGGCTGGACTGTACGTGGGCGCGACGGCCGGATACTCGGGCAAGAACATGGTGGTCATGGGCCTTGGCCTTCGCCTGCAAAAAGAAGGCTTTTCCGTGGGCTACTTGAAGCCCGTGGGCGCGGTTCCCAAGGAGATCGACGGCAAGCTGTGGGACGAGGACGCCTACCACGTCCAACGCATCCTGCGCACAAACGAGGCCCCCGAAACCCTCACCCCGGTCATCGCCACCCATGATTTCCAGGTGCGGGCCTTCCGCAACCAGGTCGGCGACGTCATGGCCGCCGTCAAGGATGCTTACGAAAAAGTCAGCGCCGGCAAGGACGTCACCATCGTCGGCGGCTCGGGCGGCATGCACACCGGCCGCTACTGCAACGCCGACGGCGTGCGCGTGGTCACCGAACTCGGACTCAAGGCCGTGGTCATCGACCGCTATTCCAAGGAACTCAATTACGACTATCTGCTGATGCTCAAGGATCAGCTCGGCGACCATCTGGCCGGCGTCATCTTAAACGACGTGGCCCCCAATTTCATGGACGAGACCAGAAAGCTCATCGTGCCGTTTCTGCGCGACCGGGGCATCCGGGTGCTTGGCGTCATCCCCAAGGATCCGCTCATGGGAGCCATCAAGGTCTGCGATCTGGCCGACCGCCTCGGCGGCAAAGTCATCAGCGCCCACCACAAGTCCGAGCGCATCGTGGAGAGTTTTCTCATCGGCACGATGCAGGTGGAAAACTTCATGACCCATTTCCGCCGCCAGAAAAATTCCGCCATTATCGTCGGCGGCGACCGCTCCGACGTCCATCTTGTCGCCCTGGAAGGCGACAGCCCGTGCCTGGTGCTCACCGGCAACCTCTACCCCAACGACATCATCCTCACCCGCTCGGAAGTGCTGGAAATCCCCATCATCGTCGTGCGCGAGGACACCTACAACGTGGCCAAGAAGATGGAGACGCTTCTCATGCGCCACAAGCTGCGTGACGAGATCAAGATTCGCCAGGGCGCGCAACTCATTAACGCCAACCTCGATTTCGCCGTCCTGCGCGAGCAGCTCGGGTTGTAAACGCCGCGCGGGGGCCGCCTCCGGGAACGGGAAACCGGTTCGGCGGCCGTACGTTCCAAGGCCGCGCCCGCGCGGCCCCCTTGCCAACGCCCCCGATTTCGGGCATCGGCCTGCCCAACCCGCGTGAGCCGCAGGGATCCTGCCCGAGGAGGTTTCATGGGCGACAGGCTCCTGGCCGATATCATCACCCCCGACGTCATTTCCATCGCGCCCGACGCGCCGGCCAGCCTTGGCCTCGACGTCATGCGCCGACGCGGCATTTCCTGCCTGGTTGTGGCCGAGGCCGGCAAACCCGTCGGCATCGTCACCGAACGCAACGTCCTGTGGGCCGCCGCCCACTCCGGCAGCGACTTTGCCCAGCGCCCCATAAGCGAACTCATGAGCGCCCCGGTCATTACCGTGGGCGAGGAAGCCTCCCTGGTCGAGGCCTACCACCTGCTGGCCCAGAAACGCCTGCGCCATCTGGTCATGGTGGACGAGGCCGGCACGGCCAAGGGCGTGCTCACCCAGTCCGACCTCATCGAACGCCTGGGCTACGACTCCCTGGCCGAAATCAAGCGCGTCAGCGAAATCATGACCCGCGAGGTGGTCACCGTCGACGGCAACATCACCGTGCGCGAGGCCGTCTCGCGCATGGCCGACCGCTCCATCTCCTGCCTTATCGTCGCCCGCGACGGCCGCCCGGCCGGCATCATCACCGAACGCGACGTGGTGCGCCTTTTATCCGAAAGCCCCCACCTCGGCCGGCTGCGGCTCTACGACATCATGAGCTGCCCGGTCGTCTGCGTGGAAGAGGACCGGCCGGTCTTCGAGGCGGCGCTTCTCATGCGCAAACGCCGGATGCGCCGGCTGGTGGTGGTCGACGATGACCGGCGGGTCATGGGGCTCGTCACCCAGTCCGACATCGTGCGGGGCCTGGAAAGCAAGTACGTGCGCACGCTGAAGTCCGCCCTGGCCGAGAAGGACGAGGCGCTGCGCGTGGTCGGCAAGTCGCTGGTCGAAAAGACCATGTTCCTCGACAACCTGCTGCGCTGCGCCGAACTGGGCATCGCCGCCGTGGACGAAACCTGGCGCGTCACCTACGTCAACCCGGCGGCCGAACAGATCTTCGGCGTCCGGGCCGGAGACGCGGCCGGGCGCGACCTGCGCGAACTCCACGTGCGCCACGGTGTGACCCTGGGCCGCCTGGGCGCGGGGCTGGCCGCCGTCTCCCCGACCCACAGCCACGACTTCACCTTCAGCCTGAACCGCGACGGCTCGCCCCGGCTCTACGCCGGCCGGGTATCCGGCATCTACGACAAGGAAGGCGCGCCGTCGGGCTACGTGCTCATGGCCCGGGACGAGACCGAACGCCGGCAAGCCGAGGACGCCCTGGCCCGGCTTACCCGCGATCTCGAAAATCTCGTGGTCGAGCGCACCCGCGACATGGACCACAAGGCCCGGGAACTGGAAGAGGCCAACGAACGCCTGCGCGGCATGGACGAGATCAAAAGCGCCTTTCTCTCCTCGGTCTCCCACGAACTGCGCACGCCGCTGACCTCGCTGCTGGGCTTTTCCAAGCTCATCTCGCGGGATTTCAACCGCCACTTCGCCCCCCTGGTCGGCGAAGATCCGGTCCTGGCCAAACGGGCCGCCCGCATCGAGGACAACCTGCGCGTGCTCTCCCACGAGGGCGAGCGCCTGGCCCGGCTTTTAAACGACTTCCTCGACCTCTCGCGCATCGAATCCGGCCGGATGCAATGGCGCGACCGGGAAACCTGCCTCACCGACGTGATCCAAAACGCCGTGGCCGCCGTGGCCGGACTCTTCTCCGGCCGCCCCGAGGTCGATCTCGAAACGCGCCTGCCCGAAACCTCCCCCGTGGTCCTGGCCGACCCGGACCGCCTGGAGCAAGTGCTCATCAATCTCCTCGGCAACGCCGCCAAATTCACGGCCGTGGGCGCGGTCACCGTGACCGTCAGCGAACCCCGGCCCGGCACGGCCCGGGTGGCCGTAGTCGATACCGGCCCGGGCATCGCCCCGGCCGACCGGGAACTCATCTTCGACAAGTTCCGCCAAGTGCGCCTGGACCCCGAAGGCTCGGCCCCGTCCAAGGGCACGGGCCTGGGCTTGGCCATCTGCCGCGAAATCGTCCAGCACTACGGCGGCCACATCTGGGTGGAGCCGGCCCCGGCCCGGGGCGCGGCCTTCGTCTTTGAACTGCCGACCACCACCGGCGGCGCGGTCTGCCAGCCGCCGGCCGCGCCGCGTCCCCGCGACCGCGACAAACCGCTCGTCCTCGTGGTCGACGACGACCCGGCCGTGTCCTCCTTCCTCATCCAGTTCCTGGAAGGCGAAGGCTACCGCGTGGCCGCCGCTCACGACGGCGCCTCGGCCCTGTCCGCCGCCGAACGCCTGCGGCCCCAAGCCATCACCATGGACATGGCCATGCCCGGCATGGACGGCCGGGCCGCCATCGAAGCCCTGCGCCGCGACCCAGCCCTAACCCACATCCCGGTCATCGTCATCACCGGCCACGACGCCCCGCCGCCAGGCAGCGCCGACGCCGTGCTCCACAAACCCCTGGACCCCACCCGGCTGCTGGCCGCCATCGAAGGACTGCTGGCCGAACAGGGGTAGCGCCAAGGCCTTGGACAAGAATTCGTCTCCTGCCGGCGAAACGGCGGCGCGCTCTTGAAGAAGCCTGCTCCAGCCCAGCCCTTGAGAACCTCCGGGATATGGCGTAGCTACGGACCCCCAAGCCAAGGAGGCTCGCCATGCCCAAGCGTCGCGTGCTGTGCCTGGACATCGGTTCCGGCACCCAGGACGTGCTCTACCATTTCCCGGACCTGGAGCCGGAAAACTGCCCCAAATTCGTGCTGCCGGCCCCGGCCCGGCAAGTCGGCGCGCGCCTGGCCGAACTCACCGCCGCCGGCCGCGCCGTCTACCTCACCGGCTCCAATATGGGCGGCGGCTTCTTCAAGGCCTACCGCGCCCACCTCAAGGCCGGCCTGCCCCTGGCCGCCCACCCCGACGCCGTCTGGGCGCTCACCGATGACCCCCAGCGCCTGGCCCTGACCACGCCCGTGGTCATCACCCCCACCCGGCCGGCCGGACACGTGCCGCTGCCCCTTGGCGACTACGACCCCGGCTACTGGCGCGCCTTTCTCGGCGCGGCCGGACTGCCCGAACCCGAACTCGTCATGGCCTGCGCCCAAGACCACGGCCTGCACCCCGGCCAAAGCAGCCGCCTGGGCCGCTTCAAACTCTGGGAACGCTTCCTCCACCAAGCCGGCGGCCGGCCCGAAGCCCTGGTCTACCTGACCCCGCCCCCCGAACTCACCCGGCTGGCCGTGCTCCAAAACGCCATCGGCGGCGGCCCCGTGGCCGACTCCGCCGCCGCCGCCGTCCTCGGGATGCTCGCCGATCCCGACATAGCCAGCCGCACCGACTCGCGCGGCGTGCTGTGCGTCAACGCCGGCAACAGCCACACCGTGGCCGCCCTGGTCCATAAACGCCGCATCCACGGCATCTACGAACACCACACCGGCATGCTCTCGCCCGATGCCCTCTGGGCCGACCTCGAACGCTTCCGTCGCGGCGATCTCGATAACGCCTCCGTCTTCGACTCCGGCGGCCACGGCTGCCTGACCCTCGACCTGCCGCCCGACGCCGGCATCTTCCCCGATACCCTCGTCATCGGCCCCAAACGAGCCTCCTTCGCCGGCTTCGACGTCGAATTCCCCAGCCCCGGCGGCGATATGATGCTCACCGCCTGCCACGGGCTGGTGAGTTGGTTGAAGGGACGTAAGGTCGAAGGGAAGTAGTGTGTGTAATCTGGAGTAAATAAAAGAGAAGATGCCTCCGGCGGCCGGGGGGCTCAGCCCCCCGGAC
>ALAO01000047.1 GCA_000307955.1 Solidesulfovibrio magneticus str. Maddingley MBC34
CCGGCGGCCGGGAGGGGGTTACCCCCTCCCGGACCCTCCCTTATAGGGGGTTGGGTGGGCGGTTTATTGTCGCCCGCGTAGGTTGTGCGGCGTCAGACGCCGACGGACTCGGGCACGAGGCGGTCGCGGCGGCGCAGCTCCGGGAAAAGGCGCATCCATATAAGGGCCAGGGCCACCGCCCCCACGCCGCCGAAAATGACGGCCGGGGCCGCGCCCATAAGCGCCGCCAGCAGGCCGGACTCGAAATCGCCCAGCTGGTTGGACGCGCCGATAAACACCGCGTTGACGGCGCTGACCCGCCCGCGCAGGGCGTCGGGGGTGTCGATCTGAATGAGCGTCGAGCGGATGACCACGCTCACCATGTCCCCGGCTCCCAGCACCGTCAGCGCGGCCAGGGACAGCGGAAACGACCGCGACAGCCCGAAGACCAGCGTGGACAGCCCGAAAACGATCACCGCCCCGAACATGGCCGGCCCGGCATGGCGGGTCAAGGGAAAGCGCGTGAGACAAAGCGACATGGCCAGGGCCCCCAGGCTCGGCGCGGCCCGAAGCGCGCCAAGTCCCCCCGGGCCGACAGCCAAGATGTCGCTGGCGAACACTGGCAACAACCCCACCGCGCCGCCGAGCAGCACGGAAAAAAGGTCCAGGGAAATGGCCCCAAAAATGACCGGCCGGCTTTTGATGTAGCGCAGCCCGTCCAGGGCCGAGCGCCAAAGCCCCTCGGCCTGGGGCGGCCGCTTGGCCGGCCGGGTCGGGATGGACAGCACGGCCAAGGCCGCGCCGACATAAAAGACCGCGCCCAGGGCGTAGACCACGCCCGGCCCCAGGACAAAAAGAAACCCGCCGGCCGCCGGCCCGAGGATCATGGCCGTCTTCCAGACCGAGCCGCTCCAGGCCAGCATCCTCGGCAAGGCCTCCAGGGGCACCAGTGAGGGCAACAAGGCCTGGAGCGACGGCGTCTCGAAGGCCCGGGCCGCGCCAATAAGCCCCACGCAGGCGAACATGCCGCCAAGGCCGAGAAAGCCGCCGGCCGTCTCGGCCAGAAGCGTGAGCAGGGCCACGGCCTCGATGAGCTGGCACACCCCGGCGATGCGGCGGCGGTCGACCCGGTCGGCCACCTGCCCGACGACCAGGGTCAGCAGGAATTGGGGCAAAAATTCGGTCAGCCCCACCAGCCCCAGCATGAAGGCGCTGCCGGTCATGGCGTAGACCTGCCAGCCCACGGCCACGGCGGTCATGTGGTAGGCAAAGCCCGAGGCGCTACGAGCGGTCCAAAACCGTGTAAATGACGGATTGCCGAAGATTTCCGAAGCCATGGGGAGTCCTCGCGGGGTGGGTGCGGCGCGGGCGGCCGGGCCGTACGCGCGGCCGGCGACGCCGGCGCGCCCCTCCTACGCCTTCGCCGCCCCGGCGTCGAGGGGGACGGCCGACCGGGCCTCGGCCAGCCCTAGGACGATGTCGTAGAGGGCGAGGTAGAAAAAGGCGTAGCGCGAGACAAAGGACGTGAGGTCGTAGTCCACCAAGCCGTGGATGGCGACTTCGGCCGCAAAGGCGGTCAGCACGGCAAAAAACATCACCAGGACGAAATCGGCGCTGGCCGGGCCGGCCGGATCGGGCGTGGTCGGCGGCCGGGCCAGACGGGCATGGTAGGCCATGGCGATGGGAAACGTGCGCCGCACGAGAATAAATCCCAGGAAAAAGAGCAAGAAAACGCCGGCCAAGCCCATGTCGTAGTAGAAGGCGAGGTAGACGTTGTGCACCTCGAAGACCTTGATCCGGTACATGAAGCCGCCCGTGCCCAGGCCCCCCAGCACGGTCCCGCCGCTTTCGCCCACGGCCTGGAACCCCTTGCGCCAGATCTTAACGCGCGTCGAAATGCCGGTGGCGTCGGAGCTGCTCGAGGTGGAGGCCTTCTTTTTGCTGAAGAGCAGTTCGCCAGTGTAGCCAAAGCCCACGAGCATGCGGTCGATGTAGCCTGGGGTGGTGACAAGCATGCCGACGATGACCAGGACAATAAACAGCGTGGTCTTGCGCAAGAGCACGCGCCGGGTGGCCGGCAGGGCCAGGATGAGCAGCACGGCCGCGCCGCAGTAGCCCAAAAGCGCGCCCCGGCTGGCCGGCAGCAGCATCATGCAGAAGTAGAACATGGCCGTCAGCCACCACAACGCCCGGCGAAGCATGGTCCTGGCCAGCACGGCGTAGCCGGCGGCGATGATGCTGGCCACGCTTAAAAACCCGGCGCTCTGGTTCCAGGATTCGATGCCGCCGGCCCGGGTGGTGTAGAAATAGATCTCGAACACGAGCTTGAGCGCACGGTCCAAGGGCACGTGCAGGACGTATTCCCACTTGAGCGCCCCGAGCACGCCGGCGGCGGTCATGACGGCACTGGCGAACAGGGTTTTAAAAAGGATGTCCAAGCGGCGCGGCGTGTCAACCAGGACGACGACGCACCAGTACAGGAGCAGGTTCGTGGCGAGGCGCGCGATGTTGGCCAGTCCCCAGGCCGTGTGCGGCGTCCACAGGAGGCTTGCGGTCTCGGCCACGAAGATCAGCAGCAGCACGGGCATAAACGCCGAACGCGCCGCCAGCGACAGCCGGCCCTGGGCGGCCCGGACGAGCATCCCCAGAAACGTGAACACCAGCGGAAACACGTAGGGATACAGGTGCAGCTGCAGGGTGTTGACGACCAGGGTGTAGATGTTCGGCGAGGCCAGGATGAGACAAAAGGCGGTGGCGCAGATGCCGAAAAAGGGGCTGGCTAGGCAGGCGACCAAAAGCGCGCCTGTGACGGCTCCGGCCAGGGCCGCCCACCAGGGCAGGCCCGAGGCGACGAGCGCCACGGCGGCCAGCCCCCCGCCGGCCAGAACGGCGGCGACGGCGTATCGGGGCGCGGCCGGGGCGCGCGGGGCGGCGTGGTCGCTCAAGAGCTATCCGGCCTCGCCGGTCCGGGTCGGAAACGCCGGGATCGCTTGCTTGCGGGCTACAGCATGCATGGGGAAATCATTACCAAAAGCCACCGGTGTTGTCCCGCGTCGCATCAGGAGCCGCCGGCCTGTCCGGGGCAGTCCTGGGGACACACGCCGCGCGTGCGTTCGAAATCGTCGCACACCCCATCGCCGCACTTGCCGGCCGCGCCCGGGGGCGGACCGCCGCCCGGGCCGCCTGCGGGAGCGCCGGGCGAACCGGACGAAACCCGCAGCGTCGGCGAGGCCGGCTTGATGCCGGACGAGGCCGCCGGGCTGGACGACGCGCCGGAAGCCGGGCCGCAATCCTGGGGGCACACGCCGCGCGCTCGTTCGAAATCGTCGCATACGCCGTCGCCGCACTTGCCGGCCGCGCCCGCAGGCGGACCGCCGGCCGGGCCGGCGCTCGACACCGGCGGCGTCACGCCAGCCGGAGCCGCCGGGCTGGACGACGCGCCGCAATCGGCCGGACACACGCCGTGGGAGCGCTCGAAGTCGTCGCAAATGCCGTCGCCGCACTTACCGGCCGCAACCCCAGACGGGCCGCCGGCCGGACCGGCGCTCGGAACCGGCGGCGTCACGCCAGCCGGAGCCGCCGGGCTGGACGACGCGCCGCAATCGGCCGGACACACGCCGTGCGAACGTTCGAAATCATCGCACACCCCGTCGCCGCACTTGCCGGCCGCACCCGCGGGCGGGACGCCGGCCGGACCGGACGGCACCCCGGTTGTCGGGCCGGCAGCCGGACTTCCGGGCGACGCGCCGGGGGGCGGCATCTGGCCGCCGGGACGGCAGGCGGCGTATTCTTCCTCGCTCACCCGGCCGTCGTGGTCGGCGTCGCAGGAAAGATCGGTGCGGCAGTAATTGATCAAGGCCAGTTCGGTGAGCCGGCAGCCGGCCGGGGGGCTGCCCCCGGCATCGCAGCCGTTTCGCCGCCGCAGTTCCGTGATGGTTTCGCAGGGGCCGCGCCCGGGCGCGGGCTTCCAGGCCTCGATGGCCTTTATGGCCGACAGGGCGTGGGCCGTGCGCCAGGTGGGCAGCCAGGCATTGGCCGTGTCCGGGTCGAGCAGGTCCACGGCATAGCCCATGACGCCGCCCAGGCTTTTGACGCCGCAGCCGATGGCCAGCAAGTAGTTGATCTGCTCCTTGCTCTCCTCGGCTCCGGGCGACCGGCCCGACTCATGGCCGTTTTCGGAAGCCACCCAGGCCAGCTTGCCGGCGGCCACGATCCGCTCCACGGAGCGCAGGATCAGGTTGAGCTGGTCGTTTTCAAAAAACAGCGGCTGCCCGAAACGCGGATTGGGGTTAAAAAACACGCCGTCGATGTCGGGATTGGCCCGGGCCGTGGCCCGGGCCCGGGCGTTGATGAACAGCACATGCTTTTTGTCGAGGGATTTGAAGAGCCGGGCGAAATACTCGGTCTCGTCGTCCCTGGCCCAGTTGCGGAAGGCGTAAAAATCCATGCCCTTGGGCGTAAGCCACCGGGCCGGGTCGCCGTCGCGGTCGTTGGCCGCGTCGGGAAACGGCCGGCGGGCAAACTGGGCCGGATCGCGCACCAGCTCGGCCGGCGGCGGCACGCGGAAATCGGTCAAGGAAACCTTGGGGTCGCCCCAGGCCTGGCGCAGGCCGGCGTCGGTGCCGTAGCGGGCCGTGAGCCAGGAGCGAAAGCGGGCGGTGAAATCCGGGGAATAGTCGGTGAACATCATGGGCCGCCGCCCAAGGCCCTTGCCGCCGCCCGGGGCGTCCACCACGATGTAGTTGGGGCCGTAGCCGTCCTCGCCGGTGGGGCCAAGGCCGAAGGCCCAGCCGACCAGGGCCGGATGGGTCCGGTAGCGCCCGACCAGGGCTTCGAGAAAGGCCCCGAAATCCCGCCGGGCCTCCAGGCTGCCCATGCTCGGGTTGGCGTAGGCCGTGCCGTAGGCGTCGGTCTCGCAGGACCGGCAGGCCGAACGCTCCTGATACCCCGCTCCCGGGGGAAAGCCCTGCTCGGCCAGCCACCAGCCGGGCAGGAAGTGGTTGGCCGAGGTCTTGAGCACCACCTGGGCCTTGCGCCTGGCCGCGTAGTCCATGACGGCGTCCAGGGGGGCGAAGTCGTAGCGGGCCGCTTGCAGCGTGGCCGGCCGGGCTGGGGAGCGGTCGATGTCGCTCCACCAGACGCTGGCCATGACCAGGCGCACGCCCTGGGCCAGGGCCGTGTCCACGGCCCGTTTCATGGCCTCGACCCAGCGGGGATCGCCGTATTCGGGCTGGCCGGGCATGGGATTGCCCCGGCCGGGATAGTAGTAGATCTCGACAAAGCCCGAGGTCGCCGGCTTGCCGTCGACAAGCAGGATGGGCCGCCCCCGCTCGCGGCCAACGGCGCTCGCGGCGGCCAGGGCGTCGCCCGGGCCGGCCAGGACGGTGGTCAGGAGCAGACAGGCCAAAAGGACGCTCAAACGGGTGGGGATCATGGGCAGCTCCTGGGGCCGGCGGCCCCGGCCGGACTCAGACGGCCGCGAAAGCCAGGGTCGCGCCCGCTCCGGTCTGGCCGGCCACGGCCGAAGCCTTGGCCGAAGGGTCGGCGACAAGGAGATTGCCGCCAACGAGGTTCTTCCCGACAAAGCCTTCGAAATCATAGGCATAGCGAGTAGCCCGAAACACGTTGTTGGCGTAGCCCAGGCCGGCGACCTCGGCCGACTCGCCCTGGCGCAACAAGCCTTGGTCGGTGTCGGGGTTGACGTAGTCCCAGACCGTTTGCCCGGCCGGCGTGATCTCCAGCACGGTTCCGGTCGCGCCCAGGGTCACCAGGGTATCGCCGTTCTCCAGACGCTGGGCCCCGGAGACATAGGCCGAATAAAATCCGGCCGTATTGTCCTTGGGGTAGCTCCAGACCACCTCGGGCTGGGCAAAGGAACCGTCCGGGTCGCGCCGGTAATCGCCGTCCTCGTCCACGGGCAGGACCAGTTCCTGGACATGGGAATACTCGCCGTCGGGGCTTTGCCAGCCGTTGTTGAAGACCAGCACGTCGCCGGCGCCGGGCAGGCCGTCGGCGATCCAGTGGGCGTCGTGCTGGCCGTACAGGGTCTGGTCGGCCAGGGTGCCGGCGTCGTAGGCCCGGGGGTTGCCGAAGCGGTACAAAAGATCGCCGCCGTGGCCGGCCTTGCCGCCGCTGGAGCCGGCGGCCTCGGCCGTGGTCGTGCCGTGGTCGATGATCCAGACCTCGCTTTGGGTGTGGACGCTTAGAATAATCTGGTCGGTTTCAGCATTGTAATCGATGCCGTTGACGTGCGTCCAGTCGGAATCGACCTTGCCGGTTTCCTTGACCAGGGCGCCGATGGAATTCAGGTTGATGCGCTCGGGATGGCTCGACACCTGGCCGTAGTCGGGCAGGGCCGGGTTCTCGTCCTGCACGAGATGGTCCCAGGCGTGCCATTCCCAGACGACCTGACCCGAATTGGACCCGGTCTTTTGCACCTCGACCACGGAATCGACCAGCAGGCCCTTGGTGGGGATAAACGCCGGGGAACGGCCGGCCAGGTAGGCTTCCTGGGGAGTTTTGTATTCCCAGGCCACCAGCAGCAGATTACCGTTGGGCATGACGCAGAAATCGTGGTGCTGGCTGTAGTCCTCACCGATGTACTTGTAGCTCCACACGAGGTTGCCTTGCCAGTCGAACTCCTCGATAAGCCCGCCGGCCGGGGCGTTCATCATGCCGACATGGGCGTTGCGGTAGGCGACGGCGGAGCGCATGAGGTCGCCGTTGCCCAGGAGATAGGCCGCTCCCGAGCCGACATGGGGACTCGTCCAGGAGTTGACGACCTGGCCGGCGTTGTCCAAGAGCCAAGTGTCGTGACCGAACAAGGTCGAGATGAGGGTCAGGCCGGGCTGGGCGGCGGCGTCGGCCGTGAAAAGGCCGACGGTCTGTTCCTGGGCGCTGCCGTTGGGCATGGGGAGCTTCCTGGGTCGGGCCGGCCGCCGACGCCTCGAGTGGGCCTCTTGGGGCCACGCCTTTCCTGATGTTTCGCCAGGATGGGGGGCGAAGCTCCCCTCTCCGGCCTTCTTGGTGGTAGACGCAACCCCTTGGCCCGTCAAGACGGCCTGTTACAGATGTCACTGGAACCGCTGCCGGCGTCATTGACAAATAGGCTGTATCGTGGTCTACATTAGGAGAGTTTTGATAAGATAGGAAAAAAGACTTGTTTGCCAGCACGGAAAGAGGTCAGTCATCTTGCTTGCTTCATTATTCAAGCCACGCCGTCGTGTTGTTCTCTCTGGGGATGTTCCTATGCCAACCCACGCCAAACCGACAACGCCCCTGCTACGGGCTTACACATTGAAGGCTTCCAAGATTCCTGATTACTTTGAGGTATTGCTTGGGAACCCGATTCCAGAGGTCTTTGACACGGCGTTTCTGGCCAAATCCGGTTTCCGCTACGCCATTGACCGGGCCTTCATCGCCATTCTTACAGGGCTGGGGTTTCTGACCGAAGCCGGCCATCCCACCCGACGCTATGCCGCTTTCCATGGCCGCCGCCTGTCCGGGACCGTCTTGCGCCAGGGGGTGGCCGAAGCCTACGCCGGCCTGCTGGCCGCGCTGCCCAATGCCGCCGTCTGCCCCGAACACGAGATCATGGAGACCGTGTCCCGGTATTTCCAAGGGGAAATCAACGACATGGCCGCTGGCGGCATCGCCGCCACCTTCCTGGGCCTGACGCATTACGCGGCCGGCCTGGACAACGGCTCGACCATCGCGGACTCGGCCATTGCCGGCGCGGCGCAACGCCCGGCCGTCGCCACTGTCGCGGCGTCCGAGCCGGTCTCGCCGGCCCTCGGCGCAAGCGGCCCAACGGTGGCGGTGTCCGCGCCCGAGCCCGTGGCCACATCCAAGCCTGTGCCCACGCCCGTCGCTACATCCAAGCCTGTCGCTGCGTCAGAGCCGGCGGTCGCGCCTGAGCCGGCGGTCGCGTCAGAGCCTGTGGCCGCATCCAAGCCTGTGCCTGCGCCCACGCCCGTCGCTGCATCCAAGCCTGTCGCTGCATCCAAGCCTGTGACTGTGTCCGAGCCTGCGGTCGCGCCTGAGCCTGTCACGGCGGGCAGCCCGACTTTTGCCGTTGCGCCCGTCGCCACGCCTGCCCCCGTTGCCCAAGTCGAGGCGGCGGCGTCCCCCGGAGCTCCCGCGCCAGAACCGGTGGCCGCAACCGTCGCCGAGGCGGCGTCCCTTGCAGCCGCACCGGCTCCGGTCAAAGCGGTGACCGAGGCGGTCCCGTCCGAAGCGGCTGCCGTCGCGACGCCATCGACCAGCCTTGCCGAGACCTCGCCGGCCCCGTCGCCCGTGACCGAGGCCACGCCGACCCACGTGGCAACGACTCCCGAGCCCACGGCCGCCATGCCGCCCGAGATGACACAGAACGCGACGGCTCCCAAGGCGTCGCCAGCCGCCAACACGGCAACGGCGGACGAAACGGACGAAGCGCCGGGCATCGTCATTGAAGCCGCCTTCCCTGAAGGCCGCAGCCCGGGCCAAGGCCCGCCCAAACACCCGGCCATCCACATCACGCTGCCGACATGCACCGACGAGGCGGTCTACGACGCCATTTTCGCCAGCCTGCGACGTCAACTGCTGTCGCCCGGCGACAAGGCCTAGGGCACGACCCGTCAGCAACGCCGCCCAACCGAGGTGTTGACCGCCTGACGCCGCAATACAACATACGCGCCGCCCCATGCCGCAGTCTTCGGCATGGGGCGGCGCGTTATATCGTCTACTCCATCAATCGCGGCAAAGGCCGGCCATTACTTGGGCAGCGCCTTCCACTCCTCAATCACTTTCTTGCAGGCCGGGCTGGCCTTGTCGAGATTTTCCGGTTTGGCCACGCAACCGCGCCGGCCGCCGCCGCCTTTTTGCACATCGGCGCAGGGGCCGCCAGGAGCAATGAGCGCCGCGCATTCTTTTTCAAAAAGCGCCCGGTTGGCGGTATCAGCCGCTTCATCGGCAGCAAAGGCCGTGGCGGCGCAAAGCGACAACGCCATCACAAACAGCAAGCATCGCATTCTCTTTCCTCCTGACTTTGTTGAAGTTTGGAAAAAGTCCGCAAACTTACGCAATCAAATGTTGAAAAGTACCTCCGCTTGGAGTATCCTTAAAGGCCCCTTAGCAAGTTCAAAAAATCACAAAGTCCACATCTTGTCCAGCGAAAAGTTGCTTCCCGCAATTATGACGTTGCAGCAGCTTCCAAAGGCGTTCGACGAACGCCCTGTGGCCCGACACGCCGGCCATTCCGACACAACCCCACGCGCGCGACCTCGCCCGACGGATCGACGGCCAAGGGACCGACGCGACCGGGGCTCGCCTGGCCCGAACCTCCCCCACCAGCTCGTCGTCGGGATGGGCCGCCAGCCAGCGGCGCATGGTGAGCCATTTGGCCGCCTCGTAGCGGTCCCAGCCGGATACGCCGAGCCTGAGCGAGCTGGCATCTTCTCCAACGGACAGTCCATCGTCCGGCTCAGCGGGGCCATTTTGTCGGAGGCAAACGACGAGCGGCAGCAACAAAGCCGCTACACGCAGGTCGACGCCATGGCCGAACGCAACACGCAACGCAACACGCAACACAACACCTGATTTCAGGCTACGTCATCCTCAAGTGGGGGACAGATGGGGGGGGTTGAGGTTGACCGCCGCGACATTGTCCCAGGGGCGGACATCTTCCTGAAGGCCGGGGAATCGAGTCTCAAGCCGCAACCGGCAAGGGAATCCATTGAAGTCGGCCGGCTCCGCGAGAAGAGCGGCGAGCAGGCCATGGGAAACGAGCTGTTTCGCGAAAAGATCGCCCGGCTGGAGCAAAACCGCCCTTTGGCCCGGGGGAGGTCGAGGAAATGCGCCAAGCGGGCAAACACTCGGGTACCCATGGAACCCTCCGATTTTACTCCTCTAGACGAAACCCAGCCCCAAGGTCACCTTTTTTGCGCATCACAAGGTGCTCGTCAACTTCAGGCGTGCATGGCAAATTGGCGTCACCGCATTGGTCTCCATTTTCAGGAGTATAGATCGTAAAGGGCATGCTTCCAGTTCGAGTAATGGTGGCTTTCTTTACCTGTCGAGGAGATATAACACCTGTTGAAATCCATTCCATATGAAAGCTACTCTGCTTTCTGTGATGCAACACACTACCCCCTAGAAAAATAAGTAAACAAAATGTGATTTCAAAGGTTAAACCAACAAGCATCTTCATAGACGAAAGTTTTGCAATGGTTTGTTGAACAACATCTTGATAGCTTCGTGCGAAAAATGCCATCCCCAAGGCGAAAAATATCCAAAAAAACTCAAGGCCAAACCGAGGATCGGGAGCAAACCAAAACCAGTAGGCAATGGACGCTACGGGCCATGCAAACATTCCCCAGTCTTTAAATCCAGACAAGCGTCTCCAAATGAAAGCCCACGCGACTCCTCCAAGACACAAAGGGCCGAGCATGAGAATCGAAAAACTACCTGAAAGCGTATGCTTCATCCACGGCAAAAACCAAAAGTAAATCCCTTTACTAAATGCCTCTAAATAATCCGAACTAGGCATTCTTGCCCAAGCACGAACATCTATCACATAACGCAACAGAGATTGCGAACTCATAGCCCAATCCACCGCCACAAGAAACTTTGAGACTGGAAACAATGGATATCCAGACATTATTACGTTTCTTACACACAAAATACAAGCGGCAGTAATAGGAAGAGAAAGAATAAGCACTAGTCGAGACCATGACATCTTGCCTCTGTCAAAAAAACTGCAGACAACAAGAGACGGTATTATTATTACGGACACAACAGAAAGCGACTTTATCAAAAAAGAAAGCGAAACGCATGTACACAAAATTAATCCGTCTTTTACATCGTTATTACGTGCTCGATATAAAAAGTATATCATTTCGTTTCCAGTAATGAGCAACATAGAAAGAGATGGAAAGTCGTGGTAAAGATTTGGAAATCCCCAAATTATATTTGCGTATACAGACGCAAAAACGGAGCACAACGCGTATATACGAGCCATTAAGCATTCTGAACTCCAAATTTCATACATAAAGTACGCTGTAAGTGCTGTCATCCACATAGGGTTCATGCACCATGCCACCCGGCCTTGTACTGGCCAATGATTGAGCATGGCAGATATAACAAGCCACATGGAGCCATTAGCAAGTCTATTGTGTAGATTTCCAATGCCTGGAACTGTTCCGTATGTATTTAACCAGCGCACAACCTGGACATGATAAAGATCTGTGTCGTAAGAAATTGCAGGCCATGTTTTCCAGGATGACGTAAAAGCAAACAGAGCAGCCCAAACACACAAAAAGACGAGCGAATATATTAAACAAAGTTTATTTGAGATTGCGGCTCTACGCAATACCCGCAACATAGGAATGACACCATAGAGCGCAGGTGCAAAGCATATCAACAAGACACGTTCATCTAAAGGAATAAAAAGTGAGATAATTTCTCCGAGCAAACCAAAGACGAATACTCCCATAAAAAAGGAGAGGAAAGGATTGCGCGCTTCATATTTCAAAAGAGAGAATAGAGCGAATCCAGTGGCGCAAAAAGTGCCAAAGTATAATATCTCAAAAACAAAAATCATAGCCATTATCTTCTACCTCAATTGCAATTGGAGACCACTGCACAATTATCCGAAGTTTTTGAATTCCATCTTTGTTGTTGCATTCGCGCGTAAAATGGACAATTTGGCGTGCTTTCCCGCAGGCATCAAGCTATTTCTCGCCTCTTTTGGCAGCTTTCACCGCCAAAGGAGGCCCCTGTCCTCAGCAAGTTGCCCTTAGAACGGCTTGCTTCAGGTTGAAAGCCATGGCGTTGAGGAAAAACTCCAGCTCGACCTTGGCCCGTTCGAGGTATCTCGCGCGGAAAAACCGATAACCGCGCTTGAGGGTTACGAAGGCTCGCTCCACCTTAGAACGGACGCTGAGGACCTGGCGGTTGGCGGTTATCTCCGAGGGGGGTCAGTTCCCTATTCCGAGCGGCCTTGTACATGATGCCGTCGACAAGGCCGCGAACCTGAAGTACGTAGCGATTCCAGCAGGAGATCGCCTTTCTCGGTATCAAGGACTCGGCGTCCTACGTGCGCGAGCCACAGGGCAACGGCATTGCCGAACGCTTTGTCCGCATCCTCAAG
>ALAO01000048.1 GCA_000307955.1 Solidesulfovibrio magneticus str. Maddingley MBC34
GGGTGGGATTTGAACCCACGGTCTTCGGGTTATGAGCCCGATGAGCTACCGGTCTGCTCCACCCCGCGTCGTGGAGAAATGTATCTAGGCAAAACGACACTTCCCGTCAAGCGGAAATTATGAAAAAATCGCATTTATTCGGATGGCATTGATTGATATCTTTAAAAAACAGTAGGTTGTCGTATTGATGGAAACACAAGTCCTCGTTGGCGTGGGCTTGGCCTGCTTCGGGGCTTCCCTGTTTGACCAAAAACGGGCAAGGTGGCTGGCCCTGGGCGGGGGTGTTCTTGTCACCCTAGCCGCCTGGGCAGAGGCCGATCCCGTTTTAGGCCTCGGCGGGCTGTCCGCCGCGCTGACCGTCTGGTTAGGCCAGCGTGCCGGCCCGCGCCGGGGAGGCCGGGGCCTGGAGCCGCGCCCCGATACCCCTTTGGCGGAGACGTTCCGCAAACTTCCTTGACGAGCGGGGGGAAGACGGCTATTGAAAAACGTTCACCACAATTCTTTGGAGATTATGCATGAGCAAGAAGACATACCAGCCGAGCAAGATTCGCAGAAACCGCAGCCACGGCTTCCTGGTGCGCTCCCGGACCAAAAACGGACAGGCCATCCTGCGCCGTCGTCGGGCCAAGGGCCGCAAGCGCCTGGCCGTCTAGTCTTTCCTCCGGCGCACAGGCTCCGGACGGGTAGGGAATTCGCGGCCTGCTTCGAGGCGGGCCGCCGTTACCATGGCAAGGCTTTCCTGCTCTTTGTCCTGCCGCGAGCGGAGGCGAACGCGCCCTGGCGGCTTGGCATGGCCATCAGCAAAAAAGTCGGCAACGCCGTCGCGCGTAACCGCGTCAAGCGGGTGGTGCGCGAATGTTTTCGTTTGTGCGCACCCCAGGCCGTGGCCGGCCTGGACGTCGTCGTTGTTGCCAAGAAATGCCTCGACCCGCGCCGGCTGGACCTGCATCAGGCCATAAGCGACTTGCGCCCGCTCCTTATAAGGATGGCCAAGGACCTCGACCGCCCGGCTCGGCCGGGAAGCGTGGACCCATGCGACGCGCCGTGATCTGGGCTCTCAAATGTTATCAGCTGGCCATCTCGCCGCTTAAGCCCGCGTGTTGCCGGTTTGCGCCCTCCTGTTCCGCCTACGCCGTCGAAGCCGTGGAGCGCTTCGGCGTGGCCCGTGGCGGCCTGCTTGCCCTCTGGCGGCTTCTGCGCTGCCACCCCCTGGCCCGTGGCGGGTACGATCCTGTGCCTGCCGTATTTCCGCACCTCCTGCGCGCTCCCTGGCGCGCTTCGCCATGACGGCGCATCCACACTTCGACGGGATATGAAGGACAATGGAAAACAAACGCGTAATTTTGGCCGTGGCCCTTTCTCTTGCCGTCCTGGTCGGCTGGAATTTCCTCTTCCCCCCCGCAAAGCAGGCGCCTAAGCCTGACGCCGCCGTCAGCCAGCAGGACGCCCCGGCCCAGTCCAGCCCGGCCGCACCCGCCGCCAAGGCCGAAACCCTGGCCGCCTTCGCCCCCACCCCGGGCAAGAAGATCACCATTGACACGCCGCTGTACACCGCCGTCCTCAACTCCACCGGCGGCGTCCTCGAGCAGTTCGCCCTCAAGAACTACCGCGAGACCATCAAGCCCGATTCGCCCCTGGTCAACCTCATCGACGACAAGGCCAAGAGCAAGGCCCCGCTGGGCATCATCTTAAACGGCTCCCCCACCTGGCAGAACGTCGAGTGGTCGGCCGAGGGCGGCGATCTCAAGCTTGCCTCCGGCGCGACCGGAACCGTGGTCCTGGCCGGCCGCATGGGCGACGTGGTCGTCAAGCGCGAGATGACCTTCTCCGGCGACTCCTATATTATTGATGAGAAGTTCTCCCTGTCCAACGGCGGCGGCGCGCCGCTGCGCAACCGCCTGTCCCTGACCGTGGCCGTGGCCCGGCTTTCGGCCGAGGGCGATTCCTACAACCCCACCCAGGCCGCCTTCTACGGCGCGTCCGGTCTCGACCTCGAAAACGGCGACAAGAAGCTGGCCGAGGGCGTGGCTCCGGAAAAGCCGATGGAGTGGGGCGCGGTCATGAGCAACTACTTCCTCGTCGCCGTCGTGCCCGAGACCACCGAGCTGCACGGCAAGGCCAAGCTTGAGGACGGCGTGTTCCGCGTGGCCATGGACAAGGACGGCCTGGAAGTCCCGGCCGGCGGCCGCTCCGATCTTTCCATCTCCTACTTCCTCGGCCCCAAGGTGCCCAAGTATCTGGAGATGGCCCCCCACAAACTGATCGCCTCCATCGATTACGGCTGGTTCGATTTCGTGGCCAAGCCGCTTATCAAGCTCCTGCACTTCTTCTACGACTACGTCGGCAACTACGGCGTGGCCATCATTTTGCTGACCGTGCTGATCAAGCTCATCTTCTGGCCCCTGTCCCAGAAGTCCTACAAGTCCATGGACCAGATGAAGAAGCTGCAGCCGCTGCTCACCCAGCTTCGCGAGAAGTACAAGGATGACCGGCAGAAGATGAACGAAGAGATGATGCAGCTGTACAAGACCTACAAGGTCAACCCGGCCGGCGGCTGTCTGCCCATGATCGTGCAGATCCCCGTCTTCTTCGGGCTGTATCAGGCGCTGCTCCATTCCATCGAACTGCGCCACGCCTCATTCATCACCCATCTGCCGTTTACCAACCTGATTTGGCTGGCCGACCTCTCGGCCAAGGACCCGTTCTACATCACGCCGCTGATCATGGGCGCGACCATGTTCCTCCAGCAGAAGATGACCCCGGCCCCGGGCGATCCCACCCAGGCCAAGGTCATGCTCTTTATGCCCGTCATCTTCACCTTCATGTTCCTCAACTTCCCCTCCGGACTGGTCGTGTACTGGCTGGTCAACAACGTCATTTCCATCGCCCAGCAGGGATGGATGCTCAACAAGAAGTCCTGACGCCTCGTCAGCGAGCATCCGGCCGCGAACAGATGGAAACGCAACGCAAGGAGCAACTATGAGCGAATGGAAGACCTACAGCGGCAAATCCGTGGACGAGGCCATGGAAGAAGCCTGCCGCAGCCTGGGCGCGCCCAGGGAAAAGCTCGAGGTCGAAATCCTCTCCGGCGGTTCGTCGGGCATCTTCGGGCTTGTCGGCAAGAAAAAGGCCCAGGTCCGGGCCCGGCTGCGCGAGGAAGTCAATCTCCTCGGCGACATGGGCGGCAAGGGCGAACGCCGGGACACTGACCGCCGCGATAATGACCGTCGCGAAAACGGGGACCGCCGTGAAGGCGGCCGCCGGGGCAACCAGCGCCAAACCGACGCTGGGCGAAGCGAAGCCCAGGCCAAGCCCGCGCCCAAGGCCGAACCCAAGCCGGCCCCCGCGCCCGCGCCGGTCGAGGACAAGCCGGCCCCGGTTCAGAGCGCCGCTCCGACCGCGCCTGCCGCGCCGGCCCCCAAGGCCGAAACGCCGCCGCCGCCTCCGCGCCAGACCGCGCCCGCCGTTTCGGATTTTGCCGGCGACGACGAGCCCTTTGAGGATGATTTTGACGACGCCCGGGACCAGGGCGAAACCGCCGATGCCGATGCCGGCCGCTCCAACCGCGAGCCGCGTCGGACCGCGCCGGCCGCCGAACCCCAGCCCCTGACCCCCGAGCTGTCGGCCATCGTGCGCGAAGCCATGGAGCACATGCTCGACGGCATCCTCGGCCAGCGTCCCGAATTCGAGATCTCCGGCCACAGCGAACGCGTGTCCGTGCTGATCTTTGACGAGGAAAATTCCGGCCTGCTCATCGGCCGCGAGGGCCAGACCCTGGCCGCCATCCAGTACATCGTCAACCGCATCGTCATCCGCCGCCACGGCAGCCCGGTCAAGGTCCAGATCAACACCGGCGAATACCGCGAACGTCAGGACGACAACCTGCGCAAGATGGCCATTTTCCTGGCCGACAAGGCCAAGACCCTGGGCCGTCCCCAGTCCACCAAGCCGCTGTCCTCCTACCACCGCCGGGTGGTGCACCTGGCCTTGCAGGAAGACGAGGGCATCTCCACCCGTTCCAAGGGCGAAGGGCCGCTCAAGCGCGTGCTCATCCTGCCGCGCGGCGGCCGGGGCGAGTCCCAGTCCAGCCAGCGTTCCTAAGCGCGCCTTGGCGCATTGACCATGCCACTACGCGGCGGGGGCCTTCCCCCGCCGTTTGTTTTTTGTGGCGAGAGGCAGGCCGTCGATGCGCGCCGGGCACGAACCGATCAGGAACGCGGCGTCCGCCTCAAGGCTGCGCGGCCGCCAGCAATGCTGTCGCCCGACGCGGCAAATGCCTCGCAGCGTCAGGTTGTTGCGAGGAATCGGGGCCGCGTTTTTCTCGACCTTGCAGCGCATTTCCTATACAAGCCGTTTTCCGCCATTCCCGCGACCGGGACGTTGCCTGGGTGCGCCGCACCGGCTGCTCCGGGCGCGGGCCGCGACGTTTGCGGCAGCCGGCCGGTACGGTCGGCCGCTTCGGACCGGGCCGAGGGCAGGGCGGCAAGGAGGAACCATGCGCCAGGCTTCGCTTCGGGCCGACATTCTGTGTCTAGTCACCGCGCTCATCTGGGGCTTTGCCTTCGTGGCCCAGCGGATGGGCATGGACCATATCGGCCCCATGGCCTTTAACGGCATCCGCTTCGCCCTGGGGGCCATGGTGCTTGCCCCCTTGGCCATCCGTTCCCTGCGCTATCCGCCGCCGGCCCCGTTTTTGCCCGGGGCCAAGGACGGCTTTCCCTGGCTCGGTGGTTTGGTGGCCGGCGGCGTGCTCTTTGCCGGCGCGACCCTGCAGCAGGTGGGTATGCTCTACACCACCGCCGGCAAGGCCGGCTTCATCACCGGGCTGTATGTGGTGCTGGTGCCGCTTTTGGGCCTCTTTTTCGGCCAGAAGGCGGCCCGGGGCGACGTCATCGGCGCGGTGGCCGCCGCCGTGGGCCTGTATTTCCTGTCCGTCACCGAGGACTTCACCCTGGCTCCGGGCGATGGCCTGGAACTGATCGGCGCGGTGTTCTGGGCCGGCCACGTGCTGGTCATCGGCTGGCTTTCCCCGCGCACCCGGGCGCTGCCCCTGGCCTTGGCCCAGTATGCCGTGTGCTCGCTTCTAAGCCTTGTCGCCGCGGTGCTCTTTGAGGACACCACCTGGGCCGGCGTTGCCGGCGCGGGCTGGGCCATTCTCTACGGCGGTATTCTGTCCGTGGGCGTGGCCTACACCCTGCAGGTGGTGGCCCAGCGCGACGCCAACCCGACCCATGCCGCCGTGCTGCTCAGTTTCGAGACGGTGTTCGCGGCCGTGGGCGGGGCGCTGTTTCTCGATGAGAGCCTGGGCGGGCGCGGGCTGTTCGGGTGTTGCCTGATGTTCGCCGGCATGCTGGCCGCCCAGCTGTGGCCGCGCAAGCCGGCCTCGGCCTGAGGACGAAGCGGACATTACCCATAAAAAAAGCCCGGCCGAGACCGGGCTTTTTTCTTGGCTGGAAAGCGTCCACCTACTGGCAGAGCTTTTCCTTCTTGACGCTTTCAAGGAGTTCGCAGTCGCCCAGGGAACAGGCCTTCTGGTAGTCCTGGCACATGGGGCCGTACTGCTTGAGCCGCAGGTAGGTGAATCCCCGGCCCTTGTAGTAGTCGGCTTCGGTGGGGCCAAGGCTGATGGCCTTGTTGAAGTCCTCCACGGCCTGCTGGTACTTCTCGGACCGGGCGCGGCTTAAGCCCCGCATGGAGTAGGCCAGGGCGAAGCTGGGATTTTTCTCGATGGCCTTGGTGTAGTCGTCGATGGCCTTGGGATACTGGGCCAGGTAGTAGTGGGCATGTCCCCGGCTGGCGAAGAAATCGGCCCGGTTGGGATTGAGCTTGATGGCCTTGTCAAAAAATTCGATGGCCTTTTGGAACTTGTTTTGCTTGCCGAATTCGATACCCTTTTCAAAGGCCGCCTCGGCGTCGGCGGAATCCCGGCTTTCGGGCAGGGACGGGGTCGGGTCGGCCGTTTCCGCGGCGCGGGACGGCTTGGCCGGCGTCCGTTCGGGAGCGGCCTCGGGTTCGGCCTCGGGCAGGCCTCGGCTGGGCAATTCGGCTTCGGCCGCCTTGGCCGCCGCCGCGGCCGGGATGGTCAGCTTCTGGCCGGCGTGGAGCTTTTTGCCCATGCCCGGGTTGAGCCGGGCCAGTTCCTTGACGCTGATGCGGTAGCGCTTGGCCACGGAGTCGGGCGTCTCATGCTTGCGCACGGTGTGGCTGATGGTGACGTCGTGGCTTTCAGCGGCCTTGGCCGATTTGGCCGAGGGCTTTTCGGCCGGTTCGGGCTTGGCGTGATCGGCCTTGGCCGGCGCGCCGCCGGGCAGGGCCAGGACCTCGCCAATCTTCATTTTGCTGGGCTTGAGATTCTTGTTGGCCTTGAGCAGATCATCGACGCTGACGCCATGCTTGGCGGCGATGCCGCCAAGGGTGTCGCCTTTCTTGACGGTGTAGCTGCCGCCGTGACCGGATGCGGCGGGAGCCGGGGCGCTGGGGCTGGTGGATTTTTTTTCTTTTTCCCGATCCCGGGCTTCGGCGGCGCGCTCTTTGGGTGAGGCGGGTTCGGCCTTGGCCGAAGCTTTGTCCTTGCGGGCGGGTTCTTTTTCCGAGGCTTTCTTGTCGGTCTTGGCCGGCGCGGAGCCAGGGATGGTCAAGCTGTCGCCGATGAGCATTTTGCTGGGCTTGAGGTTCTTGTTGGCCTTGAGCAGCTCGTCCACGGAGATATTGTGCTTTTTGGCGATGGACTGGGGCGTGTCGCCGGCCTGGACGGTATAGGCGTCCGCCTGGGAGGGGAGGCTTGTCACGGCCAGGCCCAGGCAGAAAAGAGCGGAAAGGAAGACTGGAATTCGAGGCATGGCACCACCTTGGTACGATCTTATAGGTCGTGGAGTCATCGAAGGTGAACAAGTTTGAAGTGTTCGTTCTAGACTACCTCGGCCCAAGGGGCAACGTTTTTCCAAATACGAAAGATTACAGGAAAATGAAAATTTTGTTCATGTTCGCTGGGCCGGACGCTGGTTGGCCGCAAGGGCGGTCGGCGACGGCGGGAGGCCGGCGCCGGGAGGGAAGATTCATATGACACGCCCGAGTCTGGCCGTGACGCTGGTCACCTACACCTACAACGACCACGCCCTGGCTGCCGGGCTTCTGGCCGAAGCCGCGTCTTGGGAGGGCGTTCCCCGGGAATGCGTCGTGGTGGATGACGGCTCGGCCGTGCCCTTTGTCGCGCCGGACACGGCCCCGACCCCCCGGGTGTTGCGCCTGTCCCCGAACCAGGGGCCGGCCCGGGCCAAGGCCGCCGGCCTCGGGGCGGCCGGGAGCCGGTTCGTGCTGTCGCTCGACGCCGACATCCGCCTGCCGCCGGACTGGCTGGTCCGCTGCCTGCCCGAGGCGGCCCGGCCCGAGATCGGCATCGTGGCCACGCCCATCGTCAACGACGCCGGAGAGGGCCTTTTGGCCGACTACCAGAAGCTGCGCTACAGCCTGGCCAACGGCTTTTCCGGCGACGCCCAGGTCGCGCCGGCCGGCGTGTGGCTGCTGCGCCGCGAGGTCTGGCAACGTTACGGCTTCCACGACTTTGCCGGCCGGCTCCATGAAGACGTGCATTTGAGCCGCACCTTGCGGGCCGCTGGCTTGGCCCTGCGCATCCTGCCCGGGCCGCCGGCCCGGCAGATCAGGCGGCTGTCCCGCACCACCATGGCCCGGCGCGGCTGGACCTGGCAGGGGCCGGAATTCCTGGAAGCGGCCAAGGCCAATCCCATCGATCCGGCCAACGCCCTGCTTGTGGCCGTGGGCCGGCGCATGGAGCGCCACCGGGCGGCCAATCCCGCCTTTCTCTACTACGACTGCCTGTATCTGGCCCACGCCCTGGCCGACATCCTCGGCCAGGCCGGCTACGTCGCCGACGCGGCGGCCTTGCCGGCGGCCCTGGCCGGCGTGTTGCCCGAACCTCGGGCCGGCGCGTATTTGCTGGCTGACTTGGCCCGCTTGGGTCATGGGAATGCGCCGTCCGGATCGGCCGGGCTGGCAAGCCCCCTGGCCGCCGCCCTGGGCCAGGGCCTGGCCTCCCTGCTGCCGCCGGATGCGGGGACGGACCTGGCCGCCGCCTTGCCCGAGCTGGCCGCCGAGGACGCCCGGGAGGATTGGGATTTTTCCTTCTACGACGGCCTGCCCGCCCGGGCCTGAGTCTGGGGCCGCCGCGGCCGGACGGCCTGGGTCCCTGGAGCATCCCCCTTGCCTCGTCGGGCGCGGGCAGGCATAGCCAGTGGACAAATCGGTCGCGTCGCCTCCCTTTGCCTTGGGGGCCGCGCGGTCGGTCATCCGGCCGGCAAACGGTCGGGGAAGGAGCGCCCATGCGTCTTGTCGCCGTATTGCCGGTCATGGTCGTGTTCTGGCTGACGGCCGCCTTGGCCCAGGCCGCCGGATCGGGGCTCGTGTTCGGGCTGCTGCTGGTGGGGCCGGCCGGCGACAAGGGTTACAGCCAGGCCCAATTCGAGGGCGGCAAATATGTCGAGGCCCGGCTGCCCGGGGCCAGGATGCTCTACCTCGACAAGGTCAACCCGGCCGATCGGCCCGGGGTCACCATCCCGCAGGTGGTGGACGATCTCGTGTCCAAGGGGGCGCGGCTTGTTTTCGCCGGCTCCGAGGACATGCGCGACGGCATCCTGGAAGCCGCCCGCCAGCACCCCGACGTGGCCTTTGTCCACGTCTCCGGCGACGATGTCCTGACCGGACAGGCCCCGCCCAATGTCGGCAATCTCTTTACCCGCATCGAATACGCCAAGATGATGGCCGGTTTCGCCGCCGCCATGACCTCCAAGACCGGCCGCATCGGCTACCTGGGGCCGCTTGTCAACGCCGAAACCCGGCGGGTGGCCAACGCCGCCTATCTCGGGGCACGCCACGCCTGGGTCGACGTGCGGGGAAAAAAGCCCGATGAGCTGGTCTTCAAGGTGACCTGGATCGGCTTTTGGTTCAACATCCCGGGCGTGACCGCCGACCCCAACCAGGTGGCCGGGGCGTTTTTCGACCAGGGCGCGGACGTGGTCATCTCGGGCCTGGACACCCCGGAAGCCCTCGCCGTGGCCGCCGCCCGGCGACGGGCTGGGGCGGACGTCCACGCCATTCCCTACGTCTACCGGCCGGCCTGCGCCGAAGCGCCGTCCGCCTGCCTCGGCGTGCCGTATTTCAATTGGGGGCCGCCGTTCCTGACCGTTGCCCGGGAGGTCGTCCAAGGGACGTACCGGCCTCGATTCGACTGGCTGACGCCGGACTTTGGGGCGCTTAACGACCCCGACAAGAGTCCAGCCGGCTTTCTGCCCGGTCCGGCCTTGTCGGCGGCGGCCAAGGCCGCCCTGGACGGCTACGTGGCCGATCTCGGCGCGGGCCGGATCTCGCCCTGGGCCGGCCCCCTGGCCTATCAGGACGGCACGCCCTTTGTGCCGGCCGGCCGAGCGGCCACGGATCGGGAAATCTGGTTTTGTCCGCAACTCCTTGCCGGCATGCAGGGCCAAAGCGCCAGCCGCTAGGGGCGCGTCCCTTGGGCAACACGAGCACTGTTTATGAGAAGAGGGGATTGTCGCGAGTTGCCCGCGAATCGAGGCGTGCGTTTTCGAGGTCGCAAGACGAGACAAGCCCGGGCCGGGACGTCGCCAGACGGCCGGCCCCGGCCCCGCGAGGGCGCATTCCAACGGAACAATCGGGCGTCTCGCCCGGGGTAGGCGCGGCGGTTAGACCGCGCCGGCCATTTTGCCCAGCCGCACCCAGATGCCGTAGGAGTCGGCCTTGACGTCGGCCCCCTCGGCTCCGGCCTTGGCCAGGACCTCCGGCAGGTAGCCGGGTTTTTTCCAGTCGTTTCGCGTATCCTTCTCGCCGTCTCCCGACCACTTGGGCCGCATGGCCCGGACCTCCTCGATGGGCTGGTAGCGGCTGAAGCCGCAGCCGACCAGCCCGGCCCCGGTCGGGGCCAGGACCCGGGACAGTTCCTTGAAGGCGGCCACATGGTCGGTCCAAAACGGCACGGAACCCCGGCTGATGAGCAGGTCCGCGCCGCCGTCGGGCAGGGGAATGTCCGTGACGTCGGCCTTGACGAAGCGGAAGCGCGACAGCGGCAGGCCGTGGCGCACGACGTTTTCCCGGGCCTGTTCCAGCACGTCCTCCCGGGCGTCGAGGCCGATCATGGTCAGCTTGGTGATCTTGGCCAGTTCGATGATGACGGCGGCGCTGCCCGTGCCCACGTCCAGGCAAACGCCCTCGGTGACGCCGCAGTCGTCGATGATCTGCTTGGCTAGCAAAGGATACATGGCCGCGAAACGGTGGTTGGCGTCGTAACGGTAAAAATCCTTGTCCAGGGGGGCGTCGTCGGCCATGGGGGCTCCTTGACGGGCGGCGGCCGCGGGGCGGCCCAGGCGTCGGGCCGCGAGCGTCCGCCTGGAGCCTCCGCCCGGCGGGCTGCCTGGCGGAAGAGGCAGGATAGCCCTGGCGGCGTGGCCTGGGCAAAGGGACACTGGAAGAAAAAGCGTCTTTATTCCAGATTGTTGTCGTGCGGACGCCGTTAAATCGCCGACACGTTTTTGAGGAAACGAAGGAGATCGGCTGCCGACGGGGCGCATTCGGCCCAGGCAGCGCATGTTGGGCGTACGGCGGGTGGGGCCGGAAATCGGCCTCAAGGGCGTGGCCGAGGCGTCCGCGACCGACCGGGGGAGGGAGGGGCGGCCGCGCGCCGCCCCTTGCGGGAAGCGGCGGCGCGCGGCGCGTCAAGGGGCGTTGGCCGGGACGCGGCCTCGTGTCGCGGGCGTGAAAAAAGCAGCGGGCGCTTCGCGGAAAACCGCCGAAGAACAGGATGTATGCTGCAGTAATACCATCCAATGCCGTCAGGGACGCGACGCTAGACCGTGATGACCTGCTTGCCGACCATGGTCCCGCTGCGCTGGCGCAGGTGGGCCTGGCGCACGTTTTCGGCGGTCAGCCCCTGGAGGGTCAGGGCCAGGGTGGGGCGCAGGCGTCCGGCGTCGATGAGCCCGGCCAGGCGCTCCAGGATTTCCCCCTGGCGGGCCATGTCCGGGGTGGCGAACATCGACCGGGCGAACATGAACTCCCAGCACAGGCGCACGGCTTTTTGCTTGAACGCCGTGATGTCCAGCGGCCCGGACGGATCGTCGATGAGGCAGACCGAGCCTTGGGGCGCGATGACCCGGGCCATGGCCGTCCAGTGCTCCTCCATGTGGGTGGTGCAGTAGATGGCGTCGAAATCGCCAAGCCCGGCCGCCTCGACTTCGGCCGCCAGATCGCCCCGGCCAAGGACGGTTTGCGCCCCGATCTCCAGGCACCAGGCGGACGATTCCGGCCGGCCGGCCGTGGCCGCGACGGTCAGCCCGGCCCAGGCGGCCAGTTGGATGACCATGGACCCGACCCCGCCGGCCCCGCCGACGACCAGCAGGCTGCGGCCGGCGTTGGCCCCTTCGGCCGGGGTGAAGCCCAGCCGGTCGAACAACCCTTCCCAAGCCGTGAGGCCAGTCAGCGGCAGGGCGGCGGCCTGCTCCGGCGACAGGCTGGCCGGGGCCGGGGCGACAAGCCGTTCATCCACGGCCTGATACTCGGCGTTGCAGCCGTCGCGGGTGATGGAGCCGGCGTAGTAGACGGTCTGCCCCGGCGTGAAGCGGCCGGCCTTGGCGCCCACGGCCTCCACCATGCCCTGGGCGTCCCAGCCCAGGATCCGAGTCTGGCCAGGGGCCAGCCGGTCGAAGACCTTGGTGTCCACGGGGTTGATGCCCACGGCGTCCAGGCGCACGACAACGTCGTGCTCTCGGGGGTCGGGCTCGGGCATTTCCCTTTCCGTAAAGGCCTGGGGCGCGTCGGGATCGAAGCCGCCCGTGGCGATGATGGCTTTCATGGGTGCTCCTGGGGTTATGGGAAACTGGGGGCGGGCCGAGGCCTCGGCCGCTCCTGGATTTGAGGCAACTGTGGCACGATTAGCCGGGATGGGAAACGGATTTTGGGGAGCGCCCCAAGCCTGCGCGCACATCCCCCACCCCCTTCCGCCCGAGCCGCAGGCTGCCGTCGCCGGGCCCCGTCGCGACATTTTAGCCGGCGGCGCATTGACTTGTTCCAAGGAAACCGCAATAAGCTCAAGCAGATCTCCATGTCAGGAGGCGAGCATGGGCACAAGCGACGGACGGCTCGGGGCGGTGGCCAATTTTTTCATCAAACACGCGTTGGCGATTTTTCTGGTCGCCACCCTGGTCTGTTTGCTGCTGGTCGCTTCGCTGACGAGCGTGCTGAGGCCCCATGTGGTCGGGGCTTGGCTGCTGGTCGGCATCCTCACCTCGCTGCTCTTTTCCGGTGTGGCCCTGGTGGTGGTGCTGGCCATGGCCGCCGTGGACAAGGTGCGGCATTTGAAGCTTATCACCTATCAGGACAAGCAGAGCCTGGCCCTGCGGGAGCGCTTCGAACTGGAAAAGATCGGCGCGGCCGACCTCTATTCGCCCTATTTCCGGGTCCACGAGGGGAAACGCTTCGTCAAATGCGAGCTGATCGGTCCCGGTTCCATCTTTCTTCAGGATTCGAGCACCCTGGAAGATTGTTCCTTCCACCTATGCGACATCGTGGTGGTGGCCGCCGACGAGCGGGTGAACACGGCGGCCTATTTCCAGCACTCGACCTTTACCGGCTGCCGCTTCGTCAATCTCGTCATCTACATGACCGAGGCCATGTCCGCCGGAGCCCTTGGCGGGCGCTGCGGCGTGGAGACCGGCGACCTGTGCGTGCTTGGCCGCAAGGCGGGATGACCATGTCCTTGCCGCTGTCCCTGTAGCCCTGATCCTCTTGCACCGCGCAACGTGGGAGAGACCATGAAACGCAACACGGCTTCCGCCTTCGCCGCCGTCCTTGGGCTGTGCGCCCTGGCCGCCCTTTCGGGATGCAGCGAACTGGCGCTGCTCGATCCCAAGGGGCCCATCGGCGAGGCCGAGCGACGGCTCATCTTCATCGCCTTCGGGCTCATGCTCATCGTGGTCATCCCGGTCATCGTCATGGCCGTGTGGTTTCCCCACAAGTACCGGGAATCCAACACCGAGGCCGAGTACGCGCCCAAGTGGAGCCATTCGGGCAAGATCGAGCTGGTCATGTGGCTCATTCCCCTGGTCATCGTCATCCTGCTCTCCACGCTGCTGTGGATCGAGACCCACCGCCTGGACCCCTACAAGCCCCTGGCCGGGCCGGACAAGCAGCTCCCCGTCGAGGTGGTGAGCCTCGATTGGAAATGGCTGTTCATCTATCCCCAGCAGGGCGTGGCTGTGGTCAACGAGCTGGTCTTCCCGGTTGGGATGCCCCTGGCCTTTGACATCACCTCCGACACGGTCATGACCTCATTTTTCATCCCGCGCCTGGGCAGCCAGATCTACGCCATGGGCGGCATGCGCACGAAGCTGCATCTGCTGGCCGACACCGAAGGCGAGTACGTCGGCCAGAACCAGCAATTCAGCGGCGCGGGCTACCCCGACATGTTCTTCCCGGCCCGGGCCGTCTCCCAGGCGGGGTTTGACGCCTGGCTGCAAAAGGTCAAAGCCTCGCCCGAAACCCTCGACATGGCTCGGTTCGACGAACTGCGCAAACCCGGTCTGGCTGCCGGCCCGGTCTATTTCTCCAAGATTGCGCCGGGCCTCTTCGAGGCCATCCTCGGCAAATACGACCCCATGACCAAGCAGGGCTCGCTCCAGCCGGCAAGCCATGGCGGCCACGGCGGCCATGGCGGCCAAACCGGCTCCCAGGGACACGGCCAATAGGCCAGGAGGACCAGTCACATGTTCGGAAAACTCACCCTCGCCGCCGTCCCCTACCACGATCCCATCGTCATGGGCGCGGTGGTCGGCTCGCTCCTTGGCGCGCTGGCCGTCCTGGGACTCATCACCTATCTGAAGAAATGGCCGTACCTCTGGTGCGAGTGGCTCACCAGCGTGGACCACAAGAAAAT
This sequence comes from Solidesulfovibrio magneticus str. Maddingley MBC34, assembly GCA_000307955.1. GTDB lineage: Bacteria > Desulfobacterota > Desulfovibrionia > Desulfovibrionales > Desulfovibrionaceae > Solidesulfovibrio > Solidesulfovibrio magneticus_A. The sequence continues at coordinate 13,955 of ALAO01000048.1, forward strand.
CGGCATCATGTACATCATCCTCTCGCTGATCATGCTGCTGCGCGGCTTTTCCGACGCCATCATGATGCGGGCCCAGCAGGCCATGGCCGTGGGCGCGTCCCCGGGCTTTTTGCCGCCCGACCACTTCAACCAGGTGTTCTCGGCCCACGGCACCATCATGATCCTGTTTATGGCCATGCCGTTTCTCTCGGGCCTGATGAACATCGTCATCCCCCAGCAGATCGGCGCGCGCGACGTGGCCTTCCCGTTTTTAAACGCCGTGAGCCTGTGGCTGTCCGTGGCCGGGGCGCTTTTGGTCATGGTGTCCCTGGGCGTGGGCGAATTCTCCAAGGCCGGCTGGTCTGGCTACACGCCGCTGACCGAACTGGCCTACAGCCCGGACACCGGCGTGGACTACTGGCTGTGGTCCGTCCAGATATCCGGCGTCGGCACGCTTTTGACCGGCATCAACTTCCTGGTGACCATCATCAAGATGCGAGCCCCGGGCATGACGCTCATGCGGATGCCGCTGTTCACCTGGACGGCGCTTTTAACCAACATCCTCATTATCTTCGCCTTCCCCATGCTCACCGCCGCTCTCCTCATGCTGTCCCTTGACCGCTATCTCGGGATGCACTTTTTCACCAACGATCTGGGCGGCAACACGATGATGTACATCAACCTCTTCTGGACCTGGGGCCATCCGGAAGTCTACATCGTCATCCTGCCGGCCTTTGGCATCTACTCCGAAGTGGTGGCCACCTTCTCCAGGAAGCGCATCTTCGGCTACACCTCCCTGGTCTACGCCACGGCCGTCATCATGTTCCTGTCGTTCGCCGTCTGGGCTCACCATTTCTTCACCATGGGCACCAGCGCCAACGTCAACATTTTCTTCGGCATCTCCACCATGGTCATCGCCATCCCCACGGGCGTGAAAGTCTTCAACTGGCTTTTCACCATGTACAAGGGCCGGGTGCGCCTGACCACGCCCATGCTCTGGACCATCGGCTTTTTGACCACCTTCGTCCTGGGCGGGTTGACGGGCGTGCTCATGTCCATCCCGCCGGCCGACTACGTGCTGCACAACAGCCTGTTTCTCATCGCCCACTTCCACAACATGCTGATTCCCGGGACGCTTTTCGGCTTCCTGGCCGGCTTCGCCTACTGGTTCCCCAAGGCCACGGGCTTCAAGCTCGACGAAACCTGGGGCAAGCGCTCATTCTGGTGCTGGCTCATCGGCTTCTACCTGTCCTTCGTGCCGCTCTACGTGCTGGGCTTCATGGGCATGCCCCGGCGGATGCAGCACTATGACAACCCGGCCTGGCAACTGCCGCTCATCGTCGCCGCCGTGGGCACGCTTATTATCGCCGCCGGCATCGGCTGCATGCTCATGCAGCTGTTCGTGAGCTTCATGAACCGCAAGGCCAACGCCGACACGACCGGCGACCCCTGGGACGGCCGCACCCTGGAATGGGCCACGGCCTCGCCCCCGGCCGTGTACAACTTCGCCGTCATCCCCGAGGTGCACGACATCGACGCCTTCTGGGACATGAAGGAACGCGGCCTGGCCTACGCCCGCCCCGAACGCTACGAGGACATCGTCATGCCGAAAAACTCCTGGCACGGCTTTGTCCTTGGCGTGGTGGCCTTTGTCTTCGGGTTTGCCGTCATCTGGCACATCTGGTGGCTGGCGGGGGCGACGTTTGTGGGCATGATCGCCGTGGTCACGGCCCGGGGCTGCGCCGACGACCTGTTCATGGTCATCCCGGCCGAGGAAGTGGCCCGCATCGAGGACGCGCGCGTCCGGCCGGCGCTTCCCGGATCGGCTGGCTAATCAAGACCCAAGCCAACGGCCCAAAGCCTTGTTGGAGGAACGCATGACGACAGCGCAAATGGCCCATCCCGCCGACGCGCCCGGCCACGAGGCCCATGGCGGCCCAGGCAACCATGACATGGGCGAGATCCAGGCCTTCGGGTTCTGGATCTACCTGATGAGCGACCTCATCGTCTTCTCGGCGCTTTTCGCCACCTACGTGGTCATGGCCCACAACTACGCCGGCGGGCCGACGCCGAAAGACCTTTTCGAGCTGCCGGCCGTGCTCGTGGAGACCATGCTGCTTTTGACCAGCAGCGCGGCCTACGGCCTGGCCATGGTCGCCATGCACAAGGGCGACCCGCGCTCCGTGCGTCTGGGGCTCATGGCCGCCTTTGCCCTGGGGCTGGGGTTTCTGGTCATGGAACTGGCCGAGTTCCACCATTTTATCGGGATCGGGGCCGGCCCGGACCGCAGCGGCTTTCTCTCGGCCTTTTTTACCCTGGTCGGGACCCACGGCCTGCACGTGACCTTTGGCCTGCTGTGGATCGTGGTCATGCTGGTTCAGCTCTCGTCCAAGGGCCTCACCGCCCCGGTGAAGGGGCGGCTGACCCGCCTGGGCATGTTCTGGCATTTTCTCGACATCGTCTGGATCGGCGTTTTCACCGTCGTCTACCTGCTGGGGGTCGTGCAATGAGCCACTCGCCAACCGACAACGCCGGCGCGGCCGTGGGCACGGTCAAGTCCTACGCCCTGGGGTTCGCCGCTTCCGTCGTCCTGACGCTCTTGTCCTTTGGCCTGGTCATGGGCGGGGCCTTGCCGCGCCTGCCGCTGATCCTGACCCTGTTTGCCCTGGCCGTGGCCCAGCTGTTCGTGCAGCTGCGCTATTTCCTGCATGTGGACCGGTCGTCGGCCATGTATTGGAACCTGATGGCGCTGCTTTTCACCTTCTTCCTCATGTTCCTTTTTATCGGCGGTTCCATCTGGATCATGTACGGCCTGCACGAGCGCATGTGATCGGAGGCGGGGTGGGTTTTCGGGATTTTGTCGGCGTGGCCAAGCCGTGGCTGGCGGCGGCCAATCTGGTGACGGCCGGGGCCGGGTTTTTCCTGGGCTGCGGCGGGGCCGTGGCTTGGGGCACGTTTGGCGCGGCCCTGGCCGGCATCGGGCTGGTGGTGGCCTCGGGTTGCGTGGCCAACAACTGCATCGACAGCCGCCTGGACCGGGCCATGGCCCGCACGCGTGGCCGGGCCTTGGCCGCCGGGCGCATGCCGCTTTGGCTCGGCCTGGCCTACGCCGCCGTCCTTGGCCTGCTCGGCACGGCCGTGCTGGCCGTCTGGACGACGCCGGCAACGCTGGCCGTCACCCTGGGCGGCTTCGTGGTCTACGTCGGGGTCTACAGCGCCTGGCTCAAGCGCCGCTCGCCGGCCAGCACCGTGGTCGGCAGTCTGGCCGGCGCGGCCCCGCCGCTGGCCGCCTACTGCGCCGCCGGGGGCAGCCTGGACCTTGGCGCGGTCATGGTACTGACGCTATTTTGCCTGTGGCAGGTGCCCCATTCCTACGCCGTGACCCTGCACCGCTTTGACGACTACGCCGCCGCCGGCCTGCCGGTGCTGCCGGTCAGGCAAGGCTTTGACGCCACGCGCCGCCACATTGTCTGGCACATCGCCGCCTTTATGCTGGCCGCCGTGCTGCTGGGCGTTCTGGGCTACGCCGGCAAGGCCTATCTGGCCGTGGCCGTGGTCTCGGGCGCGTGCTGGCTGGCCGCGGGCCTGCACGGCTACAGCGCCGCCCAGGCCCGGGGCTGGGGCCGGCGGGTCTATCTCGCCTCCATCGTGGTGGTCTGCCTGCTGGCCCTGGCCCTGGCCCTGGACCCGGGGGGGCGCGGCGGGACGCTCGACGCTCCGGCCGACGTTCCGGTCGCCCAAAGCTGATCCGCCTCTTGACGGCCCGGGCGTCCCGGCGCTAGACAGAAAACGCCTCAAATATCCGTTTCGCGTGACTGGCGAGAACAGTGGGTCACCACGAGGAAGCGCGAAACCTGCCATAGCCGCTCGCCTGGGCTGCGTCGTCCGACGCCAACCTTCCTGACCAGGAGGAGCCCATGCGCGCGTTTTACGATCTGCTTTCCGCCACCGATCCCGAAGTGTTCGCCACCCTTGCCGGCGAGGAAAACCGCCAGCGCTTGGGCATCGAACTCATTCCGTCCGAGAACTACACCTATCCCGAAGTGCTGGCCGCGCTCGGCAGCGTGTTCACCAACAAGTATTCCGAAGGCTACCCCGGCCGGCGCTATTACGGCGGCCAGGAGTTCACGGACCAGATCGAGAATCTGGCCCGGCAGCGCGCTTGCGCGGTTTTTGGCTGCGAACACGCCAACGTCCAGCCCTTGTCCGGTTCGCCCATGAATCAGGCCGTTTACCTCGGCCTGCTGGAGCCAGGCGACACCATCCTCGCCATGGACCTGTCCCACGGCGGCCACCTCACCCACGGCGCGCCGGTCTCCCACATGGGGCGGCTTTTCAACTTCGTGCGCTACAAGACCAATCCCGGCGACGGGGCCATCGACTTCGACGTGGTGCGCGCCCTGGCCCGGGAGCATAAGCCCAAGCTCGTGCTGTGCGGCTACACCTCCTATCCCCGCGATCTCGACTACGCGGCGTTTAAGGCCATCGCCGACGAGGTCGGGGCCTACACCATGTGCGACGCCTCGCACTATGCCGGGCTCGTGGCCGGCGGCGTCATGCGCAATCCCTTTGACGCCGGCTTCGACGTGGTGACCACCACCTCCCACAAATCCCTTCGCGGTCCGCGCGGCGGCATGATCCTGTGCCGCAAGGGGCTGGCCCCGGCCATCGACAAGTCGGTCTTCCCGGGCTTGCAGGGCGGGCCGCACATGAATGTCATCGCCGGCATCGCCATCACCCTGGGCAAGGCGCTCGCGCCGGAGTTCAAGGCTTACGCCGCCCAGGTGTTGGCCAACGCCCGCCGTCTGGGGTCGGAGCTGGCCGGGCGCGGCGTGTCGCTTATTACCGGCGGCACGGACAACCACATGCTGGTGGCCGACACCCAGGCGAGCTTCGGCCTCGACGGCCGCACGGCCGAGGAGTTGCTCGACGAAGCGGGGCTGACCACCAACAAGCAGATCATCCCGGATGATCCCAACCCGCCGCTGCGGCCTTCGGGCATCCGCCTGGGCACGCCGGCGGCCACCACGCGCGGCATGGGCGAGGCGGAGATGGTCAAGCTCGCCGGCTGGATCGCCGAGGTGCTGGGGAGTCCGTCCGACGCGGCTAAGCGCCTGGCCGTGCGGGCGGAAGTGGCGGAACTGTGCGGGCGGTTTCCCGTGCCGGGGCTGGAGTAGGGGAGCGTTCAGTAACAAATACGGTAGTATTTTTTAACCATCATTTCGGGTGATTATTGCGGAGCGCGGTCGTTTCGAGAGCGCGACCGGAGAGGGGAAGACAAGACAGCGGGCGGGGCCGGGGGCCTCGCCCGCTTTTTTAGGCAAGGTGTAGATGCAACAGCGGATAAGGCCGCCCGGTCCCGTCCAATTCCGAGCGTCCAACAACGACGAACCCTCGGCGCAGATAGAATTCCACCGCGCGGGCATTCTGCTCGTTGACGTCCACTCCGGTCGCGCCAAGGGTCTCCACGGCATGGCGCAACAGCCTCGTGCCGATGCCCCGGCCAAAAGCCGGCGGGGCCACGAACAACATCTCGATCTTCCCGTCCGCCACGCCCGAGAATCCGAGCGGACGACCGTCGTCGCCGTCGTCAAAGGCGCAGGTGAGCGTCACCGCGCCGAGATAGACGTCGCGCACCAGCGGCTTGAAATACCGGATGTCCGCTTCGGCGACGAAGTGGTGCGTGGCCCGCACCGAGGCTTCCCAGAGTTCGGCCAAGGCGGGATGGTCTTCGGGGCGGCCGGGCGCGATGATCACGGACATGAAATTTCCTTCAAGAGCTTCGTCAACTGCCCAGGCCTAGACCGACTCGATCCAGTCGGCGATGGCCCGCTTTTTTCCCTCGGAAAAATCGCCGCGCACGCGGTCGAACAGCCATCGCAGTGATCGGGCGCGCAGGCTGTCGCGGAATTTGTCCTCGGCCTCCTGGATGACGACCTTGATGAGGCAGGGGCATTTGTCCGTATAGACCGAGGGATCATCCACGAAGATGTTCTTCTTGCGGATCTCGGCGCACTGGAACAGGTACGACGGCCCTTCGACGGCTTCGATGACGTCCCAAAACGAAATGTCCTCGGCCTTTCGGGCCAGTTCGTAGCCGCCCTTGACGCCGGGGATGGATTTGACGATGGCCGCCTTGCGAAGTTTCGTAAATATCTTGGAGAGATATGTCTCCGTGATGCCGTGCAGTTCGGCAATGCGCCGAATCCCCACGGTTTTGCCTTCCGGCAGGCCGATCATGTAAAAAAGTGAATGAAACGCGTATTCTACCCCGACACTGAACTGCACCTGCCACCTCCCGATCCGATGCACCGAGCATACCCTAAGGGCCAAGGTTTGTCTTGACGGCCCCCTTTAAAGGCGATTAAATCTATCCCGGATAGAGTTTGTCTGCAATCAAAAGAACAAGGAGCAACGTGATGTTCTCGGAAACGTTCAAGGAAGTGCTCGGCAAGGAAGGCGTGGTGGCTATCGTGAGTTGCGCCGACGGCGAGGCCCATGTGGTCAACACCTGGAATTCGTATCTGACGCCGGCCGGCGAGGATCGGTTGCTCATTCCGGCCTGGAAAATGCGCAAGACCGAGGAAAAAGTGCGTAAAAACGCCAAGGTGCTGCTGACGGTCGGCAGCAAGGAAGTGCAAGGGCGCATGGGGCCGGGCACGGGGTTTTATCTGGAAGGCACGGCCCGTTTTCTTAAGGAAGGGCCGGAGTACGACATGATGAAGAGCCGGTTTTCGTTTGTGACCCGGGTGCTCGAGGTGACGGTGACGGCGATCAAACAGACACTCTAGTGTCGCGTGCCGTGAGAAATACGACCGTTTTCCAAGAGTAAGCCAAGGCTTAAGATGGTTGTCCGCGAAATTCCCTGTGCGCTTTACGTGGACGCGACACGACCAGGGTGGACGTCGCCTTCTGTCGGTGCGGCCGGCCGGCCAACTGGACCCCATGCGCGGGCATCGGTTGCGTCGGCCGGCTCCGAGGGTCGCCTTGCCCCAGTGTGGGGAGGAGTGCCAACGGCGCAAAAGGCTTGACGGAAGGTTCTTGTATAGTTAGGGTCCTAACCAAATTGCCGGTTGGAGGAGAACTCGTGTTTGATCTGCGCGATTTGCCCGACGCGACAACCCTTGAAGGGTTTGGGAAGCGGTTTCCCGAGCTGGACGTCTCGGCGCTTCAAGTCGTGCTGCGTCTGGCCCGGTTGGGCGAGGACCTTGTCCGTTTGATGCAGGACGGGCTGATGCGCGATGGCCTGTCCTTGCGCCGGTTTTTTGTGCTGGTGCTGTTGGCCCGAAATGCCGAAGGCTTGCGGGCCGTGGGTCTGGCCAAAAAAATGGGCGTCACCAAGGCCACGGTCTCGGAAGTGCTGGCTGGCATGGCCCGGGACAAGCTGGTGCTGTCCAGCGCCGATCCGGAAGATTCCCGAGCCCAGCTTGTGACGCTGTCCGAACAGGGCAAGGCCTTGCTCGATGCCGTGCTGCCCGGCCACTACCAGCGTTTGGCCGGCGTGGTGGAAGGCCTGGACGGCGACGAGCGGGCAGAGTTGCTCCGGCTGTTGGCGATTGTGGGTAACAGGCTGGGCTAATTTTTTTTGTCCCTTTAGTTAGGGTCCTAACCAAATGGCGCGAGGACTTGCGACCGGCAATCCAAACGGATTGGGCGGGGGCTGGCGGGGTAGGGTGTTGCGCACTGCCTCATGCCGGCGACCAGTCACGCGACATGGAACATTACACCGGAGGGCGTCATGCAAAAGAGCGTCATGGACCGCTGCGCGTTGGTGCTGATTGAATATCAGGGAGAATGGTTAAACGACAACGGCAAGATCAATAAGCTGATGCAGGATCGCCAATTGTTCGCGGATTCCCTGGAACAATCCAGGCTGGCCTTGGACGCGGCGCGTCGTGCCGGAATGCGGATTGCCCATGTCGGGCTGCGGTTTTCACCGGGCTATCCCGAGCTGGGCAAAGCGCGGGCCGGCTTACGGGAAGTCATCCCCAGGGCGGGAACATTTCAGCAGGGGACGCCCGGCAGCGCCTTTGTGGAGCCCTTCGTGCCGCGAGACAGCGAGTGGGTGGCGGAAGGACGAACAGGGGCGAGCGGCTTTGCCGGGTCGAATCTGGAGAGCCTGCTGCGCAACAATGGCGTGGAGACCATCTATCTGATGGGGTATGCGGCGCATGTTTGCGTGGAGTCGACCCTGCGCGACGCCCATGACCGGGGCTACGACGTGGTCGTGCTGACCGACGCCACGGCCGCCTTCAGCCGGGAGCAGCAACGGCATTTCGAGGAGGCGGTGGTGCACCACTTCGGGCGGGGCCTGCTGACCGCCGCCTTTGCGCACTCTCTGGAAAAGGGCGGGTACTAGCCGCGTGGCGTGGGGCAGCCGCGTAGGCGGCTGCCCCGTTTCAAGCGCGGCGAGCCGGGGAAGAAACGCCGGGCGCGATGCTCAGCCGAAATCCTCGGGGTACTCGCCGTATTTGACGGCGCGAAACCAGAGGTCCCTCAGCTGCGGCGTGGCGATGTCCAAGGCTTCCATGATGTTCCTGGTCAGTTCGATGCTGCCCAGGCCGCTGGCCGTGGTCACATGGCCGTCGGTGACGGCAAGCTCCTCCACGTAGTCGGACGCCCCTTGATAGCCGGGAACATGGTCCCGAAGATACTTCAAGGCATTGGAGGTGTGCTTTTTGCCCTGCAGCAGGCCGGCCTTGGCGAAAACGGTCGTGGCCGCGCAGATGGCGGCCAGGGGCACGGCCTGGCGGTCCAGGGCCTGGAGCAGGGAATGGAGCGCGTCGGCCGGGTAGGACTGCTCCCACAGCATCCCGCCCGGCAGGATGAAGAGCCGAACGTCGTCGGGGACGACGGCGGCCAAGGTCATGTCCGGGGAGACGCGCAAACCGCCCATGGAAACGACCGGGGCGTCGGTGAATCCGACGGTCGCCACCGGCAGGTTGCCGATACGGCGCAGCTCGGCCAGCACATGGCCGATTTCCCAGTCCGCGTAGCCGTCAAAAAGCAGGACATGCGCCTTTTTCATGGTCTTTCTCCGGTGGTGGGGCTGCTCACTTAAGAGCGCGCATCAGGTTGCCCAGGCTCGAAAGGGCTGAGGCTGCGCGGGACCTGTTTGCCGCGTGCCTGCATCAAAAAATCCGATGGCTTCCCCGATGGATCAGATGAGGCCGCCGAACCCTTGCGCCATTCTTTGCTCAAAGAGCGCTTTGTCCTCGGGATTGTTGCCTTTCGTGTGCTTCTCGTAATCGACTTCGAGCATGACGCACCCCGGGTTGTAGACGAGCGTGTTCTGGTGGATGGCGATGGCGGACAGCTCGGTGTCGCCATAATGGCTCTGGTAGCCGGGGAAGAAGACGAAATGATGGTACAGTTTTTTGAGCCAGGCTCGGCGCGCCAGGCCGAACACGGCCAGGGTGCCGTGAAAACGTCCGTCGTTGAAGGCCAGAAGGCCGTTTCCCGTGGCGTCCATGATGGAGAGCGCGGCCTGCAACCAGCCGTCGCTGGGAAAAACGTCCTGGGCAAGGTAGCCGAAATAGCGCGAGGACGAACGGGAACAGATCGCGTTGGCGGTCTTGATGAAGCCCAGTCGCCGGTCGTCTTCTATGAGCACCACGAGGCCGGGGTGCAGCGCCCGGCGCACCAGGACATCGGCCAGCCGGCGCGCCAGTTCCTCGTCGATAAACGGCAGCACCAAGACGGCGTCGTCGTGGTGGACGGCCTTGAATTCCGCAAGTTCGGAGGTTTTTGTAAAGAGCGTTTGCAGCATGGCGTTTTCGCGGGGTGAGGGTTTCCAGCCTTTCGGGGTCACGAGACGCCCCTGCCAACGCAAAGCCGCGTCGTCGCGGACATGGCGCGGGGAGCCTTCAAGGTCGTGTTGGCGTGATGGCTCCCCAGCGCCCCAACACCGCCGCGACTTCCGCCAGGGGCAAACCGACGACGTTCGTATACGAGCCGCAGATGGTGGTGACAAAGGCCGCCGCGCCGCCCTGGATGGCGTAGGCTCCGGCCTTGTCCATGGGTTCGCCGCTGGCGACGTAGGCGGCCAGCCGGTCTTCCGACACCACGCCCATGGTCACGTCGGTGGCGACGGTGAAAATCTCGGGTTCCCGGCCGGGGGCGAAGATGGCGCAGCCGGTCACCACCTGATGGCTGCGGCCCGAGAGCAGCCGCAACATGCGCAGGGCGTCGGCGGCGTCGGCCGGCTTGCCGAGGATGGTCTCGCCCACGGCCACCACGGAATCCGCGCCAAGGACCACGGCCGTGGGGTGCATCTGGGCCACGGCGGCGGCCTTGAGCCGGGCCATGCGGGCGGCGTAGGCGGCCGGATGTTCGTTGACGTCCGGGTCCGGCTCCTTGGCCGGGCTGACGACGATTTCGAAGGGCACTCCAGCCAGGGCCAGCAGTTCGCGGCGACGCGGCGAGGCCGAGGCCAGAATCAATTTTGTGTGCGTAACAGTCATATCCCTCTAGAATCCCATATCTTATAATCGAACACCCAACGAACCCCCGACAACAACAGGAACATTCCCCTCTCCCCAGGTGGGGTTTCCAAAGGGGCTCAGCCCCTTTGG
>ALAO01000049.1 GCA_000307955.1 Solidesulfovibrio magneticus str. Maddingley MBC34
GGGGTTACCCCCTCCCGGCCGCCGGAGGCATCTTCCTCTTCACTTCGCCTTATATTTCCCGACTTTCGTCCTTGGCGCGGATCTCGGCGCGTTTGATCTTGCCGCTGATGGTCTTGGGCAGCTCGGCGACGAAATCGATGATGCGCGGGTATTTGTAGGGCGCGGTTTCCTTTTTCACGTGCTCTTGCAGTTCCTTGGCCAGTTCCGGGGAGCCGGTGTAGCCCGGGGCCAGGACGACCGTGGCCTTGACGGCCTGGCCGCGCACGGGATCGGGCACGCCGGTGACGGCCGCCTCGACCACGGCCTTGTGGGTGATGAGCGCGCTTTCGACCTCAAAGGGTCCGATGCGGTAGCCGCTGGACTTGATGAGGTCGTCGGTGCGGCCGAGGAACCAGAAGTACCCGTCTTCGTCCATCCAGGCCTTGTCGCCGGTGTGGTAGTAGCCGTCGACCATGACGCTGGCGGTTTTGGCGGGTTCCTGGAGGTAGCCGGTGAAAAGGCCCAGATTCTTGCCGTCTTCGAGCTTGAGGCAGATTTCGCCTTCGACGCCGGCCGGACAGGGTTTGCCTTCCTCATCGAGGACGACCACGTTCCAGCCCGGGGTGGGCCGCCCGATGGAACCGGGTTTGGGCGTCATGCAGGGGAAGGTGGCCAGCTGCAGGCAGGTTTCGGTCTGGCCGTAGCCTTCGTAGATGGAAAGGCCGGTGATTTCCTTCCAGGCCTTGAACACGCCGTCGTTTAACAGCTCGCCGGCGGTGGTGCAGTAGCGTAGCGCCGAGAGGTCGTACTTCTTGAGGTCCTCGCGGATCAGGAACCGGTAGACCGTGGGCGGGGCGCAAAAGGAGGTCACCTTGTGGGCGGTCATGATGTCGAGGAGCTCGGAGGGCACGAACTTGCCCCGGAAATCCCAGGTGAAGACCGTGGCTCCGGCCATCCACTGGCCGTAGAACTTGCCCCACACGGCCTTGCCCCAGCCGGTGTCGGCCAGGGTGAGGTGGACGTCGCCGGGCTCCAGGTTGTGCCAGTAGACGCCGGTGGTGAGGTGGCCCAGGGGATAGGCGTGGCTGTGCTCCACCATCTTGGGCATGCCGGTGGTGCCGGAGGAGAAGAAGATGAGCAGCGAATCGTCGCCGCCCGGGGCTTCGGCGGTGCGCGGGAAGTCCTCGGCGGCGGCGGCGCGGATGGTTTCGTAGTCGAGCCAGCCGGCCGGCAGCGGACCCGTGCCGACCTGGACGCACACGGTCAGGGTCGGGCAGGCGGGCCGGGCCGCTTCCACCCGGTCGACCACGGAATCCTCGGCCACCACGGCCTTGATGCCGGCGTAGTTGACGCGAAAATCGATGTCGTGGGGGGTGAGCAGGTTGGGCGAGGGCACAGGCACGGCCCCGAGCTTGTGCAGGGCCAGCATGGCGACCCACCACTCCACCCGGCGGTAGAGGATGATCATCACCTTGTCGCCCTTGGCGAGTCCCGCGGCCTTGAAGGCGTTGGCCATGCGGGCCGATTCCTTGCTGAAATAGGCCAGATCGAGATCGCGCCGGGTTCCGTCCGGGCCGATGTGGATCATGGCCGGCCGGGTCGGGTCCTGGGCGGCCTCGGCGTCGAGAAAATCGAAGGCGAAATTATAGTTCTCGGGCACGGCAATGGAAAAGGTCTCGAGCAGTTCACGGTAGGATTTGGGTCGCAGTTTGGCGACAGGCATGGTCTTGGACTCCCGGGCAATACGGTTATCTTTCGAGTCGACACACTCCGGCACAGGTCGTTTCGGCCAGGCTGCGCGCCAGGACGGCAGGGCGCGCCTGGCTAGATAATGACGTCCAGAAATTCGGCCGGTTCGCCGTCGAGGCCGCGCATGGCGTGGGGGGTGCGGGAAGAAAAGTACAGGCTGTCGTGGGGAGCCAAGACCACGACGTCCTCGCCCAGGCGCACTTCCAGCCGGCCGCGCAGCATGTAGATGAATTCCTCGCCCAGGTGGCGGTTGATCTCCATCTCGGACTCGGCCTTGGGCGGCACGGTGACGATGAACGGCTCCATGTGGGGCTTGTGGAAGCGGTAGGCCAGGGACTGGTACTTGTAGGCCTTGCGCCGGTCCACGGACAGGCCCTGGCCGGACGGCACCAGGGAATAGGTCATGAGGTGGGCGTCGTCGCCGGTTAAAAGCGCGGTCAGGTCCGCGCCGCAGGCCTTGGCGACCTCGTAGAGGTAGCTGACGGGAATTTCCGTGTTGCCGGTCTCGTAGGCCGCGACGTCGGCGGCGGTGACGCCGGTGGCCTCGGCCAGGGCCTCGGCGGTCATGCCGGTGGCCTCGCGCAGGCCGCGAAGGCGCATGGCGATCTCCCGGACCGGTCCGATCTCCTTGCTCATGGGGTACCCCTTGGCTCGTATGGTTTGCGAAATGGTTGCCCTCGTCTTTTCGCATGGAAGCCCGGCTTGTCAAACGGTTCTTTCCGAGCGGCGAGATCGGGAAAAACGGCTGGAATTCCACACGGCCGTATGGTATTGGGTCACCTTCCTGGGGCACGTCGACTCTCGCCCCGTCCCATCATATCAGCCACGAGGTAGCCATGAGCGTCAAAAAGCTTGGTGATCGCATCCGCACGTACCGGGAACGGCAGGAAATGTCGCGCGAGGAACTGTCGCGCCGCACCGGTCTTTCCGTGGAATTCCTCACCGCCCTGGAGGAAGAGGACGTCACCCCGTCCATCGGTCCCCTGCTCAAGATCGCCCTGGCCCTGGGACAGCGCCTGGGCACTTTCATGGACGACGCCGTGGACAGCGACATCTGCCTGACCTGTTGCGCCGAGCGCGGAGCCGACGACGCCGTGCTGCGCAAGGCCAGGGGCAAGCGGGCCAGCTACAAATACCATTCCCTGGGCGCGGCCAAGACCGACCGCCACATGGAGCCCTTTTTCATCGAGATCTATCCCGACGAGGAAGCGGCGGCCGAAAAGCCCCTGTCCTCACACGAGGGCGAGGAATTCATCGTGGTGGTTTCCGGAGAGCTGGAAGTGATCGTCGGCCCGGACCGCCATGTCCTGGGGGCCGGCGACTCGGTCTACTTCAATTCCGTGGTGCCCCACTACGTGGGCTGCGGCAACGCGCCCAAGACCGACATCTACGCCGTCCTGTACATTCCGCAGTAGGCAAAGGAGCCGCCCATGACCTTCGTGCCGCCCCTTCGCGACCTGACCCTGGGAGAGTTGCTCAAGGAAACCGCGTCCAAGTTCCCGGACCAGGACGCCGTGGTCTACGTGGACCGCGATTACCGCCTGACCTGGCAGCAGTTCGACGAACTCACCGACGAGCTGGCCAAGGGCCTCATGGCCCTGGGCATCCAAAAGGGCGAGAAAGTGGCCGTGTGGGCCACCAACGTGCCCTTCTGGGTGGCGCTGATGTTCGCCACGGCCAAGATGGGCGCCGTGCTGCTCACCGTCAACACGGCCTACAAGCGCAACGAACTCAAGTATCTGCTCACCAATTCCGACGCCGACAACATCTTCATCATCAACGGCTTCCGGGATTCGGACTATATCGAGATTCTCTACGACCTGGCTCCGGAGCTGCGCAACATGCAGCGCGGGGCGATCAGAAGCGAAACCTTCCCCAACCTCAAACGGGTGTGTTTCCTGGGCGTGGAAAAACACCGGGGCATGTACTCCATCCCCGAGATCATCGGTCTGGCTCGCACCGTCACCGATGAGGAATTAAAAGCCCGGCAGGCGACTTTCAACTGCCACGACGTGGTGAACATGCAGTACACCTCGGGGACCACCGGCTTCCCCAAGGGCGTTATGCTCAGCCACCACAACATCTTAAATAACGGCTACTCCATCGGCCAGCGCCAGCGGTTCACCAACAAGGACAAGCTGCTTATCCACGTGCCGCTGTTCCACTGCTTCGGCTGCGTGCTGGGCGTCATGGCCTGCCTCAACCACGGCACCACCATGGTTTTCACCGAGGTCTTCGACCCGATCAAATCCATGATGTCCATCGAGCAGGAAAAGTGCACGGCCGTTTACGGCGTGCCCACCATGTTCATCGCCATGCTGGAGCATCCGCTGTTTGCGAAGTTCGACTTCTCCTCGCTGCGCACCGGCATCATGGCCGGCTCGGTCTGCCCGGTGCAGACCATGCGGCAGGTGACCGAGAAGATGTACATGAAGCAGATCACCAGCGTGTACGGCCTGACCGAAAGCTCGCCCGGCATGACCCAGTCCGACGTGGACGACCCCTACCACTACCGGGTGGAGAGCGTGGGCAAGGCCTTCCCCCACGTCGAAGTCAAGGTGCTCGACCCCGAGACCAACGAGGAAGTGGAGCGCGGCAAGCAGGGCGAAGTCTGCTGCCGGGGCTACAACGCCATGAAGGGCTACTACAAGAACCCCGAAGCCACGGCCAAATGCATCGACGCGAACGGCTGGCTGCATTCGGGCGATCTTGGCGTCATGGACGAAAACGGCTTCGTGGTCATCACCGGCCGCATCAAGGACATGATCATTCGTGGCGGCGAGAACATCTACCCCCGCGAGATCGAGGAATTCCTCTACACCATGCCGGGCATCGCCGACGTGCAGGTGGCCGGCGTGCCCAGCCGCAAGTACGGCGAGGAAGTGGGGGCGTTTATCATCCTGCGCAAGGACGTGGAGATGGCTCCCGAGGACGTCAAGGACTTCTGCCGGGGCCAGATCGCCTGGCACAAGATTCCCAAGTACATCGCCTTTGTGGAAGAGTTCCCGTTGACCACCAGCGGCAAGGTGCAGAAGTACAAGCTGCGCGAGCTGGCGGGCAAACTCTTTCCCGAGGCCATGCGGTAGGGGCGAGGCGAGCTTCCAAAGGCGACTCTTCGGGGCGCGGACTGGTCCGTGCCCCTTTTTTTCGCCCCTATTCCTCGCCGTACTTCTTGAGCTTCTTGTGCAGGGTGGCCCGGGTGATGCCGAGCACCCGGGCCGCTTCGCTCTTGTTGCCGCCGGTGTCGCGCAGGGTGGCCAGGATGACCTCGCGCTCCACGTCGTCCAGGGCCATGCCGGCCAGCCCGGCCATGTCCCCCGGCGCGGGCGCGGCCGGGCCGCCGGTTCCATGGCCGGCCCCGTTGCCGCCGCCGGCCTCGCGCATGGCGGACAGCGGCAGCTCGCGCTCGGTGACGTATTCCCCGACGGACAGAATGACGGCGCGCTCCACGGCATTTTCCAGTTCCCGCACGTTGCCGGGCCAGGGACAGCGCAGCAGATGGTCCATGGCCGCCGGGGTGAAGCCCTTGATGCGCTTGCGGTTTTTTTCGGCAAAGCGCGTCAGGAAATGCTGGGCCAGAAGCGGAATGTCCTGGACCCGGTCGCGCAAGGGCGGCACGAAAATCGCCACGACATTGAGACGATAGTAGAGGTCTTCGCGGAAACGGCCGGCCTCGACCTCCTTTTTGAGGTCGCGGTTGGTGGCGGCCAGGATGCGCACGTCCACGCCCACCGGCCGGTCGCCGCCCACCCGCTGGATCTCGCGCTCCTGGATGACGCGCAACAGCTTGGCCTGGATGGAGGGAGCGATTTCGCCGATCTCGTCCAAAAAGATCGACCCCTTGTCGGCGGCCATGAACCGCCCTTCCCGCCGCCGCTCGGCCCCGGTGAAGGCCCCCTTCTCGTGGCCGAAGAGTTCCGATTCCAGCAGCGTTTCATTTAATGCCGCGCAGTTGACGGCCACCATCGGCCCGGCGGCGCGTGGGCTGCCGGCGTGCAGCGCCTTGGCCACCAGTTCCTTGCCCGTGCCGGATTCGCCGGTGACCAGCACC